>JAJYLI010000089.1 GCA_021787855.1 bacterium
CCGGCCGCCGGGAGGCGCGGGGGCGGCCGGCGCCGCCGGCCGCGCGGCCGGGCGCCGCCGGGGATCGAAGGGCCGCCTTACGAGAGCATCCCCGCCGTGGGGCTGGAGGGCACCGCCACCTCGCGCCGCGGCATCCGTCCCGCCAGGAACGCGGCGCGCCCCGCCTCCGCCGCCAGCCGCATCGCGTGCGCCATCGCCACCGGGTCCCGGGCCTCCGCCAGCGCCGTGTTCATCAGGATCCCGTCCACGCCCTGCTCCATGGTGACGCACGCGTCCGACGCCGTGCCCACGCCCGCGTCCACGATCACCGGCACCTTGAGCCGCGCCTTGATCGTGCGGATCGTGTGCGGGTTCAGCAAGCCGAGCCCCGAGCCGATGGGCGAGGCCAGCGGCATCACCGCCGCGCAGCCCGCGTCCTGGAGGCGCAGCGCCGTGATCAGGTCGTCGTTGGTGTACGCCATCACGGTGAAGCCTTCCCGCACCAGCGTCCGCGCCGCCTCCAGCAGCCCGGCCACGTCCGGCAGCAGCGTCTGCTGGTCGCCGATCACCTCCAGCTTGACGAACTCGTTGAAGCCGGCCTCGCGGGCCAGCCGCGCGTAGCGGACCGCGTCCTCCGCCGTGTAGCACCCGGCCGTGTTGGGGAGCAGGAAGAAGCGCGCGGGATCCAGATGGTAGAGGATGCCCTCCTCCCGCGTGCGGTCCAGGCTGATCCGGCGCACCGCCACGGTGACGACCTCCGTCCCCGAGGCTTCCAGGGCGCGGACCATCGTGGCGTTGTCCTTGTATTTCCCGGTGCCCACCAGCAGGCGGGACCGGAAGCTCCGGCCGCCGACCACCAGCGGCGTATCCTGGAACGCGGGGGCACCAAGGGTCGTCGTCATGCTCACTCGCTCACCGGGCGGTCATCCGCCGCCCACGAAGTGGACCAGCTCGACCGCGTCGCCCGGAGCCAGCCGCACGGCGGCCAGGGCGTCGCGGCGCACGATGGCGCGGTTGTGCTCGACCACCACCGCGCGCGCGTCCAATCCCAGCTGGCGCAGCAACGCGTCCAGCGTTGTACCCGCGGGGACGGCGCGCGATTCCCCGTTCACCACCACGGCGATCGTCGCCGCGGCGGGGAGGGCGGCGAGGAACGCGGCGGCGGCGGCGGCCGGGTCCGGCGCGTCCCACAGCGCGCGGACCGCGGCGGCGCCCCACGCGCCCGCGGCGAGCGCGATAGCGACCGTGCCGGGGGTCAGGCCGCCGATGGCGATCACCGGCGTGGCCCCGCTCCCGGCTCCCTCCCTGTCGCCCGCGGCGGCGCCCAGGAGCGCGAGGCCCGCCGGCGCGGCGCCGGGGTGGCTGGCCGTGGCGAACACCGGGCCGGCGACCAGATAGTCCGCGCCTTCGGCGCGGGCCGCGCGCGCCTCGCCCGCCTCGTGCACCGAGCGGCCGACGGCCGCCGCGGGCGCCACCCGGCGCACATCGCGTACCGGCAGCGCGCCCCGGCCGAGCTGCACGGCCCGGGCGCCAGCCGCGCGCGCGACGTCGGCGCGGTCGCTCACCACCAGCCAGCTCCCGTGGGGAGCGAGCGCCGCGGCGACGCGGCGCGCCAGCTCGAGGAAGGCGGCCCCGCCCAGGGTCCGCGTCCTCACGTGCACCGCCAGCGCCCCGCCGGCCGCCGCCGCCATGGCGGCGGCGCGCTCGACCATGTCGCCGCGGCCGATCACCCGGTCGTCGGTCACCGCGTGCAGGCGGGGCAGCACGCCGATCACTCGAGCCGGTCCCCGGCCGCGACGCTCCGGCCGTTGGCGAAGGCGCGCGCCGTCATCCGGCCGCGGCCCGCGGGCTGCACCTCGCGCACCGCGACCGCGCCCCATCCCGCTTCCGCCCCGGTGCCGCTCCCGCACGCGATCACCAGCCGGTCTCCCGCCTCGAGCACCAGGCCCGGCTCGCCCGCGCCCTCCACCGGGGTCGCTCCGAACAGCTTGGTTTCCCGGCCGCGGCAGGCGCTCCACGCCCCGGGCCGGGGATCGAAGGCCCGGATCTTCCGCGCCACGGCGGCCGCCGGGCCGCGCCAGTCCAGGCGCTCCTCCTCGCGGCGGATCTTGGGCGCCAGAGTCGCGCGGGCCGGGTCCTGCGGCGTCGCCGCGAGGCCGGTTTCCTCCATGAGCGTCAGGGCCTCGATCAGCGCCTCCGCGCCCAGCTCGGCGAGCCGCGCCGCCAGCTCCCCTCCGGTCTCGTCCGGCGCGATCGGGGTGGCGACCTGGTGCAGGATCGGGCCGGTGTCCATCCCGGCGTCCATCCGCATGATCGTGATGCCGGTCTCGGTGTCCCCCTGGAGGATCGCGCGCGGGATCGGCGCCGCGCCCCGGAGCGCCGGGAGCAGCGAGGCGTGCACGTTCACCGAGCCGAGGCGCGGCACCTCCAGCAGGGCCTGCGGCAGAATGTGCCCGTACGCGGCCACGATCGTCAGATCGGGCGCCAGCGCCCGCACCTCAGCCAGGAACCCGGGCGCGGAAGGCCGCTCCGGCTGCAGCACCGGCAGGTCCTCGGTCAACGCGGCCACCTTGACCGGCGAGGCGCACGACCGGGAGCGGTGCCGCCCGACCGGCCGGTCGGCCCGCGTCACCACGGCGGCCACGTCGAACCCCTCCCCCACCAGGGCCCGCAGCGAGGGCACCGCGAAGTCGGGCGTTCCGAAGAATAGGATCCGCACAGGCTCGATCCCGGGCCGGGTTGGCGCGCGGGCGCTACAGCCGCGACGCGCCCTCCGGCACGACGTCCCTGAGGAGCCCCTCCTGCCCCTTGCGCGCCTTGCGCCACTCGGCGAGGAGGCGCCGGCGCTTCAGCGCCCCCACCCGGTCAATGAACAAGATCCCGTCCAGATGATCGATCTCGTGCTGGATGGCGCGCGCCAGGAAGCCCCGCGCTTCGATCCGGCGCCGCACCCCGCGCTCGTCCGTCGCCTCCAGCACCAGCCGGTCCGCGCGACGGACGTCGCCGTAGATGTCGGGGATCGAGAGGCACCCCTCCTCCCCCACCTGGGCGCCCTCGCTCTCCAGCACCACCGGGTTCACCAGCACGTGCTCGCCGCCCTCGGGTCCGGCGCCCTCCACCGACACCACCGCCACGCGGCGAGCGACGCCCACCTGGTTGGCCGCCAGACCCACGCCATTGGCCGCCCGCATCGTCTCGAACAGGTCCGCGATCAGCGCGCGCACCTCGTCGCCCACGACCCCGATCTCCTGGGCGCGCTGCCGCAACACCGGCGAGCCGAGCAGATGGATCTGCCGCAGGCTCACGTGGTCGCCGGCTCCTGCGCCGTGGCGGTGGTGATCCGCGCGATCGCCCGCCGCTCGATCACCAGCCGGGACTCCGCGGACTTGATGGTCACCAGGTCGTCCTTCACGTGCACCACCTCGCCCACCACGCCGCCCGAGGTCACGACCGCGTCGCCGCGCTTGATCTGCTTGAGCATCGCGTCGTGCCGCTTCTGCTGCTGGCGCTGCGGGCGGATCAGGATGAAGTAGAAGATCGCGATGAACGCCGCGATCTGGAGGACGAACACCGTGATCGCGCCGCCGCTCTGCTGGCCCGACCCGATCATCGCCAGAATGGGAAGTCTCACGCCGGCTCCCTGCTGCGGTAGCGGGCGAGCCACGCGCGGCTCCACCCGTCGAAGGTTCCCGCCAGGATCGCGGCCCGGGCGCGCGCCGCCAGCCGGATCAGGTACCGCACGTTGTGCAGCGACAGCAACCGCAAACCCAGCAACTCCTCCGCGACGAACAGGTGCCGCAGGTATCCGCGCGAGAACGTGGTGCAGGTCTCGCAGTCACAGTCCGGGTCCAGCGGCCCCGCGTCCAGGCGGTGGCGCGCGTTCCGGATGTTGATCTGCCCCCGGTCCGTGAACGCCGCGCCATTGCGCCCCATCCGGGTCGGCGCCACGCAGTCGGCCAGGTCCATCCCGCGCGCCATGGCCGCGACGAAATCGTCCGGAAATCCGACCCCCATAAGATAACGCGGCAGTGCGGGCGGGAGCACGGGTTGGAGGTCGGCCAGCACTTGCGCCGTCCGCTCGCCCGGCTCCCCCACCGACAGGCCGCCCACGGCCACGGCCCGCCACGACCCCGCGGCCAGGATCCCCTGCAGCGCCTGGCGCCGCAGGTCGGGGTAGGTCCCCCCCTGCAGAATGGGCACCAGCGTCTGGCGCCCGGGCTCGGCGGCGCTCAGCGCGGCGAACCGCGCCCCCGCCCGCTCCAGCCAGCGCAGCGTGCGCGCCGCCGCGTCCTCGGCCGTGGCGTGGTCCGCGGGACCGGGCACCACGTGGTCGAACGCCATCGCCACGTCCGAGCCCAGCGTCCACTGGATCTCCACCGCCTTCTCGGGCGTCAGCAGCCGCCGCCCTCCGTCCACGTGACTGTGGAACTCCACCCCGTCCTCCGCCACCCGCCGCCGCCCCTCCAGCGAGAACACCTGAAAGCCGCCGGAGTCCGTCAGCAGCGGCCGCTCCCAGCCCATGAAGCGGTGCAGGCCGCCGAGCGCGCCCACCACGTCCTCCCCCGGCCGGACGTGGAGGTGGTAGGTGTTGGCCAGCACCAGCGTCGCGCCGCAGGCCGAGAGGTCGCGGGGCGACAGGGCGCGCACCGTGCCCTGGGTGCCCACCGGCATGAAACAGGGCGTCTGCACCTCGCCATGCGGGAGGCGCCAGGTGCCGGCCCGGGCGGGGCCGTCGGTGCCCTCTAGCGTGAATTCGAACACCGCTTCCGCACCCGAAGTCTCCAGTCTCACAGTGCCGCGGTACTCGGAACAGGACCCGTCACAGAATCAGCATCGCGTCCCCATACGAATAGAACCGATAGCGCATCCTGATGGCCTCCCCATACGCCGCCAGCACCCGCTCCCGGCCCGCGAACGCCGCGACGAGCATCAAGAGCGTGGAGCGCGGCAGATGGAAGTTCGTCACCAGATGATCCACCACCCGGAAGGTGTGGCCCGGGCGGATGAACAGCGAGGTCGCCCCCGCGCCGGGATGCACCGTGCCGTCCGGCTCCGCCTGGCTCTCCAGCGCCCGCGTCACGGTCGTCCCGACCGCCCACAGGCGCCCGCCGGCGCTGCGCGTCTCCGCGACGGCGCGCGCGACGGCCTCGGGCACCTCGAAGGCCTCGCTTTCGAGCCGGTGGCGCGCCGGGTCCGCCGCGCGCACCGGGCGAAAGGTGCCCGGGCCGACGTGCAGCGTGAGCCGCGCCACCCGCGCGCCGCGCGCCGCGAGCCGCGCCAGGGTGGCCCGCGTGAAGTGCAGGCCGGCCGTCGGAGCGGCCACGGAGCCGGGAGGCGCGGCGTAGATGGTCTGGTAGCGGTCCCGGTCGGCCGCCTCCGGCTCGCGGGTAATGTAGGGCGGCAGCGGCACCTGCCCGTGCCGCGCGAGGATCGCGTCGTCGCTCTCCCCGCCGCGGCTGGCGAGCCGCACGCGCCGCTGCCCGCCCGGGAGCGTCGCCAGCACTTCGATCGCGTCCTCGCCGAGCGCGAGCGTCGCGCCGGGCCGGATTCTGGCGCCCGGCCGGACCAGGGCGCGCCAGGTGCCGCCCGCCTCCCGGCTGACCAGCAGCACCTCCGCCGACCCTCCGCCGGGGCGCCGGGGCTTGAGCCGCGCGGGGATCACCCGCGAGTCGTTCACCACCACCAGATCGCCTGGCGCCACCAGCTCGGGGAAGTCCGTGAACCGGCGGTGCGCCAGCGCGCCGCTGCCGCGATCCAGGACCAGCAGCCGGCTGGCGTCCCGCTCCGCCAGCGGCGCCTGCGCGATCAGCTCCGGTGGGAGCGCGTAATCGAAGTCGCTGGTGTCCATGGCGCGGCCAGGAGGATGGTCGCGGCCTGGGCGGCGGGTGTCAAACGGGGCCTTCCCGGCAACCCCGCCGGGCAACGTGGCAAGTCGTTGCGGCTCAACGCGTTCCAGTGCCACCACCGGACGGTGGCGCCGGCCCGTGCGTTGCCCTCACGCGACCATAGGCGGACGACCGGCGGCCCCGCTGGAACGAGCGGACGGCCCGCTAGGGGGTCCCCCGCCCGGAATCGCCGGTCGCGCCCGCCGGCTGCGCGGTGCTGTGACACAGCTGGCAGGTGGAGATGTCGTAGGCCGCGTGCGAGGCCGGCGGCGCGCTGGCGCCCTTGATCGGACCGTTCGCGACGTGACACATGCGGCACTGCGCGTGCATGGCGTCCAGCGCGTGCGGCACCGGCGTCGGCATCGTGTCGGCCGGGTGGTGGCACATCGCGCAGGCGGCGCTGGCGTAATGATGATCCGCCGGCACGCTCACCACGTGCGGCTTCACGCCCGCGCCGTGGCAGCTCAGGCAGTCGGCCCGGCCGGCCACCGGGTGGGGCACCTTGGGCGGAGTCGCCGCGCCGCCGGCCTGGGCCGCCGCCGAGCCCGCGCCGGCCACGGCGAGCACGGCGAGCACGGCGATGGTCTGAAGCGTCCTCATGAAGCCCTCCGTGAGTGGTCGCGCGGCCCGGCGGCGCCCGCATGAGGCGCCGGCCGTCCGCTGATCACGGAGCAAGGAGTGCAGAATCCGGGCCGCGACTCCGTACAAACCCGGACTTATCGGGAGTGCGTCGGGGGTGATTCAGCCCGGCGGAAGGCGGCCGCGGCACGCCGTCACGGGGCCGCGGGCGTCGGGAAGACCACCACGCTCGGATCGCCTTCCCGGTTCACGCTCGCCACGCCGAAGAAATAGTTGTCCACGACGCGGTGGGTGAACACGTAGCGGTGCGCCATCCCGACGTCGGTCCAGTGATCCCACGTGGGCGCGTCGGTCCGCCGCCAGTACACGCGGTAACCGGCGACGTCGGCCGCGTCGGCCGGGGGCTGCCAGGAGAGCACCGCGGCCGGCTGGACGGCGCCGCCCAGGCGCACCTCGCGCGGCGGCGCGGGCGCCCAGCTCAGCGACGCGAGGGTGGCCGCGTCCGCCGCCGTGATCTTGCGCGCGTAGTCGAAGTCCACGCCCGAGAGCAGGTCGCCGTGCTGGACGCCGTCCACGACCCGCACGTCGTTGTGCTGGCGCGTGTAGTTCTCGTGCATCTCCGTGAAGCGGACCGCGGGGTAGCCCAGATCGGCGAACGGCTTGTGATCCCCGCCGCGGAGGAAGCGGTCGAGCCGGTAGATCAGCCACACGTGGAGGCCGGGCACGTACTGCTCCGCGGTCGCCTTCAGGTAGCGCGCGAGCTGGCGCGAGATCCCGTCCACCTCGCCGCCCGTGAAGCGGAGCATGGTGCGCTCCCGCTCGGTCAGGGTGGGCGGGGTGCCGTCGGAGAAGACCCGGGCGGTGGAGTCGTCCGTGATGCCGTCGCTCCCCTGGTCGTTGCCGATCATGTCGTTCTCGATCATGGCGTCCAGGCGCCAGCCGCGCCGCCGCACCCACGCGGCCAGGATCTCGCCCCCGTACAGGCCCTGCTCCTCGCCCGAGCAGACCGAATACACGACGGAGCCCGCGAACCGGTAGCGCGTCAGCACCCGCGCCGCCTCCAGCACGGCGGACACGCCGCTGCCGTCGTCGTCGGCGCCGGGGGCCGAGTCCGTGGCGTCCATGACGTCGCCGACCCGGCTGTCGAGGTGCCCGTCCAGCAGCACGTAGCGCCCGGAGTCGGCGGTGCCCCGCTGCACCGCCACGACGTCCACGATCTCGGTGGGCCGGGGGACGCGCGGCCCGGGGCCGACCGTGCCGCTGACGTAGAAGACGTCCAGGCAGCCGCCGCAGCCGGCGGAGATGCGCTCGAATTGCGCCTTGACCCAGCGCCGGGCGGCGCCGATGCCGCGGGTGGGCGACAGCGTGTCCGACAGGGTGTGCCGGGTCCCGAAGCCCACCAGCCGGGTGTCGGTGGCCTCGAGGCTGTCGGCGGACACCGCGGCGGCGATCGCCGCCAGACGCGGGTCCGCCGCGGCCGGCGTGGCCGGAGGGGGGCTGCTCTGCGCGGCGAGCGGCGCGGCCACGAGCAGCAGGAGGGCGGCGGCGACGAAGGGGCGCATGGCGGTCTCCTCCGGGCGGAGCGTCGCTGGAGCGAACCGGGTCAGGAGGAGAAGAAGGTACCCTGGCCGGCGCCGCCGGAGGGAGCGCCGCCCGACGGGGGAGGGGAGGAGGCGGGCGGCTCGAAGCCGAAGTGCCGGTAGGCGGCGTGCGTCGCCACCCGGCCCCGCGGCGAGCGGTGGAGGAAGCCTTCCTGGATCAGGTAGGGTTCGTACACCTCTTCGAGCGTGCCGGCGTCCTCGCCCACGGCGACGGCCAGGGTGCCCAGGCCCACCGGCCCCCCCTCGAACTTCTCGATGATCGTCTTGAGGAGCCGGGCGTCCATGTCGTCGAGGCCGAACTCGTCCACGTCGAGCCGCGCCAGCGCCTGGCGGGCGGTGGCGCGGTCCACGCGGCCCTCGGCGCGCACGGCCGCGAAGTCGCGCACCCGCCTCAGGAGCCGGTTGGCGACGCGGGGCGTGCCGCGGCTGCGCCGGGCGATCTCCGCGGCGCCCGCGTCGTCCACCTCGATCTGCAGGATCGTGGCCGAGCGGGACACGATCTGCGCCAGGTCGTCGGCCGGGTAGAAGTTGAGGCGCTCGACCATGCCGAACCGCGCGCGCATCGGCGGCGTGAGGAGGCCGTAGCGCGTGGTGGCGCCGACCAGGGTGAACGGCTCCAGCGCCATGGGGATGGTCTCGGCGTGCGGGCCGTCGCTCACCCGCACGTCCACGCGCCAGTCCTCCATCGCCGGGTAGAGGAACTCCTCCAGCGCGGGCCGCATCCGGTGGATCTCGTCAATGAACAGGATGTCGCCGCGCTTGAGTCCGGTGAGCAGCCCCACCAGGTCGCCCGGCCGCTCCAGCACCGGGCCCGAGGACGTGCGGATGCTGACCCCCATTTCGCGGGCCAGCAGGATGGCCAGGGTGGTCTTGCCGAGGCCCGGCGGGCCGAAGAACAGCGCGTGATCCAGGGGCTCGCCGCGCTGCCGGGCCGCCTCGATCGCGATCTGGAGATTCTCCTTCACCTTCGCCTGGCCGACGAACTCGTCGAGCCGCGACGGTCGCAGCGACGCCTCGGCGCTGCGCTCCTCGGACAGCACGTCGGGCGTGGTGACCTCCGAGCGGCCGCGGCGGCTCATCGCCGCCCCCCGGCCAGGAAGGTCAGCGCGGCCTTCAGGAGCTCGGCCGTGTCCCGCCGGCCGTCTTCGGCCAGCGCGCGGCGCACGGCGTCGTCCGCCTCCGGCGCGCCGTAGCCCAGGCGCACCAGGGCCTTGGTGGCGGCGTCGCTGGCCGTGGAGGGCCTCGTGACTTCGCCCGCCTCCAGGTCCCCGGTCTTGTCGGCCAGCTCCAGGACCAGGCGTTCGGCCGTCTTCTTGCCCACGCCGGGCACGGCGACGAGCGTGGCGATGTCCCGCTCGCGGATGCTGCGCACCAGGCGCTCGCCCGGATGCACCGACAGCATCGCGAGCGCCAGGCGGGGCCCGATGCCGCTGGCCTGCAGGAGGCGCTGGAACACGCGTCGCTCCTCGACGGTGGCGAAGGCGTACAGCGACTGCCCGTCCTCGCGGACCACCAGGGACGTGTGCAGCTCGACGGGCTGGCCGACGCCGGGCAGCTCGGCCAGCGTCCGCGTGGGCACGAAGCACTCGTAGCCGACGCCGCTGGGCGTGCGGACGACCACGCGGTCGGCTTCCTTGGCCGCGAGCGTGCCCGCGAGCAGGGCGATCATCCCACCACCGCCCGCCGGAACCGGCGGGCGCCCCGCAGGCAGTGGGTGAGCGCGATGGCGACGCCGTCGGCGGCGTCGGCGGGGGCGGGCGCCGCGGCCAGGCGCAGCAGCCGGGCGGTCATGGCCTGGACCTGGCGCTTGGTCGCGGCGCCGGTGCCCACGACCGTCTTCTTCACCGTGGCCGGGGCGTACGCGGCCACCGGCACGCCGCTCTTGGCCGCGGCCGCCAGCGCCGCGCCGCGGGCCTGGCCCAGGGTGAGGGCGCTCCGGGGGTTCAGGTTGACGAACACACTCTCGACGGCCACCGCGTCCGGCCGGTGGCGCGCCACGAGGGCGGTGATGGCGTCGAAGATCTCGGCGAGGCGGCGCTCCAGCGGCGCCGGCGACGTGGTGCGCACCACGCCGCACTCGATCAGGCGGGTCGGGGCCGGAGCCGCCAGCTCGACCACGCCGTAGCCCGTGGCGGCGGTGCCCGGGTCCAGCCCGAGCACGATCACACTTCGGCCAGTGCCTCGAGGTCCACGTCGAAGTTGGACGAGACCCTGGCCACGTCGTCGTGCTCCTCGAGAGCCTCCATCAGCTTCACCAGCTTCTCGGCGTCCCGGCCCTCGACCCGCACGGTGGAGCGCGGGCTCATCGTGATTTCCGCCGACTCCCAGGCGATGCCGTGACGCCGCAACGCCTCCTGCACCGCGTGGAAGTCGTGGGGCGCGGTGGTCACGACGAGGACCTCCCCCTCCTTGACCAGGTCCAGCGCGCCCGCCTCGAGGGCGGCCTCGAGGGTCGCGTCCTCGTCGTACTTGGCCGCCGGTACGGTGATCTCGCCGCGCTTCTCGAACAGGTGGGCGACGGAGCCGGTGGTGCCGAGCTTGCCGTCGTAGTGGGTGAACAGGTGGCGGATGTCGGCCACGGTGCGCTTGGCGTTGTCGGTCGTCACCTCGATGAAGATCGCCGCGCCGCCCGGGCCGTAGCCCTCGTAGGTGACCTCCTCGTACTGCACGCCCTCGAGCTGGCCGGTGCCCTTCTTGACCGCGCGCTCGATGTTGTCGGAGGGCATGTTGGCGACGCGGGCCGCGTCTATGGCCGTCCGCAGCCGCGCGTTGCCCGCCGGGTCGCCGCCGCCCTGCCGCGCGGCCACCGTGATCTCCTTGATCAGCTTGGTGAATTGGGCGCCGCGCCGGGCATCAGTCACGGCCTTCTTGCGCTTGATCTTCTTCCATACATTGTGGCCGGCCACTGGACCCTCCGCGGATACCGAGAATGTAGTCCGCGCGTGAGGGGGCAGCAACGACGGGAAGGGCGGCGGGGCGGGCGGGGCCGGGCGGCGCCGGCGCGGTCAGCGGTCGGGCTCGAGCATGTCCTCGAAGCGCATCCACTCCCGGTAGAAGAACAGGTCCACGAACCCGGTGGGGCCGTGACGGTTCTTGGCCACCAGCAGCTCCGTGGCCCCCTCCACCCCCCGGGTGAGCTGGTACATCTCCTCGCGGTACAGGCCGAGCACCACGTCGGCGTGGTACTTCACCGCGCCCAGCGCGCCGAAGTCGTCGAGCTGGGGGCGCGGGTCGCGGCGCTTCGAGTTGTGGCGCGGCAGTTGCGCGACGAGGAACAGGGCGGTGCGGCCGTCGAGCGCGAGTTCCTTGAGGAGCCGCACGGCGAGCGCGGCCTGCTCGCCCGCCTCCACGTCGAGGCGGACCGGGGGCAGGAGCTGGAGATAGTCCACCACGATGAACGGCGCGTGGAGGCCGCGGATGCGGTCCGCCACCTCGTCGAACCGGCCCGCGGCCATCGGCCGGAACACCAGCGGCCGGTCCCGGAGCCGCACGGCGGCGGCGCCCAGGGCGGCGCGGGTCTCCTCCGAGAGGGTGCCCCGGCGGATGTCGTCCAGCCGGGTGCGCGACTCGATCGCCAGCGCCCGTTCCCACATGCGGTCCTCGTCCATCTCGCCCGAGACGACCGCCGCGCTCTCGCCGCGCTCCGTGATCCGCAGCGCCACCGCGAGGGCGAAGGAGGACTTCCCGACCCCGACGTCGCCCCCCAGGACCAGCAGGTCGCCCTGGCGGGGCCCGCCGCCCAGCATCCGGTCCACGCTCGGGAAACCCGTGGCGACGGTGTCGCCGCTGGGCGCGCCGCCCAGCCGCGCGTCCACCCGGCTGACGACCTCGGTCACCGGGTTGGAGCGGCGCGGGATGTCCGGCGGGCCGGACGCGGGTGGCGAGCGGGGGGGGACGGGCGGCGGAGCCACGGGGACGGCGGGGCCTCAGGCCGGCCGCGCCGGGGGCCGCGCGGCCCCCGGCCGGGACCAGCCGCGTTCCGCGGCGGCCTTCGCGC
>JAJYLI010000090.1 GCA_021787855.1 bacterium
CCGGGGCCGCGCGGCGGACCGCGAGGCGGCGGCCCCGGTGGCGGCCGCGGGCGGGACCGCGCCGCTCAGCCTGGCGGAGGCGTTCGACCTCCTGAAGCGGGTGCTGCGCGAGATGGGCGCGTTCGCGCCCACGGTCGTCGGCGAGGACGCGGTGCGCGAGCGGATGGAGGAGCTGCACGGCCACGCCGCGGACCCGCTGTTCCACCGCCCCCGCTTCGGGCGGCTGCTCCGGCAGGCGCACGACGCGGAGATCGTGGACCTGTCGAAGAACGAGCAGGGCTACGAAGTGACGCTGAAGGCCGAGGCGGTCGCGGCGCCCGCGCGGGAAGAGATCGAAGCGGGGCCGCGGGGCCGGGGCGAACGCGGCGGCCGCCGGGGCCGGGGCGGCCGGGGGGCGCCGGGTGGGGAGGGGCGCGAACAGCGCGCTCCGGCGCCCGAGCGTGAGCCCGAGCCGGAAGTCGAGGCCGCCGCGGCGCCCGCGCACGGCCCGTCCACCCGCGGCCTGCTGTACCGGCGCGGATCCAAGCACCTGGCGCCGCCGCCCGGCGGCGTGCCACTGGTGGGCGTGGTCGAGATCGGGCCCGAGGAGGCCGAGAGCGCCCCGAAGGCGAAGGCGTCGCGCCGCCCCGCCGGCCGCTCGCGCGGCGGCAACGCGCGCCGGCCCGCGGCCCGCCCGCGGGGCAAGAAGTCCGGGGATTCACCCTCGAAGTCGTGAGGCCGCGGCCGCTCCCGCCGCGGTTCTACGCGCGCGATACCGTCACGGTCGCGCGGGCGCTCCTGGGGCAGCTGCTGGTCTCCGACATCGGAGGCCGGCGCTGCCTCGCGCGCATCGTGGAGACGGAGGCCTACGTGGGGCCGCACGACGCCGCCTGCCACGCCGCCGGCTGGCGCCGCACGGCGCGCACCGAGGTGATGTACGGCCCGCCGGGCGTCGCCTACGTGTACTTCACCTACGGCATGCACTGGTGCCTGAACGTCGTCACGGGGAAAGTGGGCTACCCCGCGGCGGTGCTGGTGCGCGCCGCCGAGCCGCTGGAAGGGCTGGCGACCATGCGGCGCCGCCGGGGGGACGTGCCGGACCGCGCGCTGGCGGCGGGGCCGGCCCGCCTCACCGAGGCCCTCGGCGTTGACCGGCGGCAGTACGGCCACCCGCTCTGGGAGGCGCCGCTGTGGATCGCCGCGGGCGAGCGCGTCCCGCCGCGCCGCATCGTCGTGGGCCCGCGCGTCGGGATCCATGTGGCGGTGGACTGGCCGCTGCGGTTCCACCAGCGCGACAATCCGTTCGTCAGCCCCGGGCGCTGACCTCCGGAGAGCTGGTCTGAATTCCGCCCTCTGACTTCTGGTCGCCGCCGCGAACTTGCCGTCCGGGAACTTACCGGATCACTCCCAACTTCCTGCCCGCCTTCTGGAACGCGCTGACGGCCCGCTCGAGATGCTCCCGCGTGTGCCGCGCCGAGAGCTGGCAGCGCACCCGCGCCTGGCCCTGCGGCACCACCGGGTAGCCGAACCCGGTGACGAACACGCCCTCCTCCAGCAGCGCGTCGCTCATCCGGATCGCCAGCGCCGTCTCTCCCAGGATCACCGGGACGATCGGCGTCTCGCCCTCCAGCGGCTTGAAGCCCGCCTCCTGCAGCGCGCCCCGGAACCAGCGCGCGTTCTCGTGCAGCCGCGTGACCAGCTCGGGGTGGGTGCGCAGCACCCGCGTGGCGGCCAGCGCGCTCGACGCCACCGTCGGCGGGAGGGCGTTGGAAAAGAGCTGCGGCCGCGAGCGCTGGGTCAGGTAGTCGCATAGGGCGGCCGTGGAGGCGGTGAACCCGCCGGCGGCCCCGCCCAGGGCCTTCCCCAGCGTGCTGGTGATCACGTCCACCTGCCCCAGCACGCCGGCGTGCTCGGCCGTCCCGCGGCCCGTCCGGCCCATGACGCCGGTGGCGTGCGAGTCGTCCACCGCGACCACGGCGTCGTACTTCCGGGCCAGCGTGACGATGTCGGCCAGCCGGGCGATGTCGCCCTCCATCGAGAACACCCCGTCCGTGAAGATCAGCCGGGTGCGCGCGCCCCTCGCGGCCTTGAGCTTCTCCTCCAGGTCGGCCATGTCGGAGTGCCGGTACACCGCCGACTCGCACTTGCCGATCTGCCGCGCCAGGCGGACGGCGTCAATGATCGAGGCGTGGTTGAGCTGGTCGGAGATGACGACGTCGTGCTCGCCGAGGATGGTCGCGATCAGCCCCTCGTTGGCGTTCCAGCAGCTCACGTAGGTCAGCGCGGCCTCGGTCCCGATCAGCTCCGCGAGGGCGCGCTCCAGCTCGCGGTGCACCGTGAAGGTGCCGCAGATGAACCGGACCGAGCCGGTGCCCGCGCCGTACTTGTCGAGGCCGGCCTTGCCGGCGGCGACCACGTCCGGGTGGTCGCACAGGCCCAGGTAGTTGTTGCTGGAGAGGATGACGACCTCGCCGCGGCCCTCCATGACGGTGGTGGCGCTCTGCGGCGCGTCGAGGTGGTTGAGGCGCTTGTACACGCCGGCGCGCTTGAACTCGTCCAGCTCCGCCTGGAGGCGGGCGGTCAGGGAGGAGGGGGGGGCGGAGGCGGCCATGGACGTCAGGCTCCGATCTGGAAGATGACCTTGCCGGCGTCGCCCGAGCGGATGGCGGCGATCGCCGCGTCAACCTGGTCGAGCGGGAAGCGGTGGGTGATGACGGGCCGCGGGTCGAACCGGCCGCTCCTGAGGTAGCGCTGCATCAGGTGCCAGGTCTCGTACATCCGGCGGCCGATCACCCCGTAGATGGTGATGCCCTTGAAGACGATCTCCGTCGCGAAGTCTATCGGCACGTCCCCGTCCGGGATGCCGAGCAGGTGCACGCGGCCGCCCGGACGCACCAGGCGGAACCCCGAATGCAGCGCGCTCGGCGCGCCGGACATCTCGCACACCAGGTCGGCGCCGTCGCCCTTGGACAGCTCCATCACGGCGGCGTCCACGTCGTCGGTCTTCGGGTTGAGCGCGCGGGTGGCCCCCATCTTCCGCGCCAGCTCCAGGCGCTTGGGGTTCACGTCCACCGCGATCACCGCCGCGGCGCCGGCGGCCGTGGCGATGCCCACGGCGAAGCAGCCGATGGGCCCGCAGCCGAGGATCAGCACGACGCTGCCATGCACCGCGGTGCTGAGCACCGTGTGGAAGGCGTTCCCCATCGGGTCCATGATGCCCCCGATCTCGGTGGGGATGCCGTCGAGCCGCATGACGTTGCCGGCCGGCATGGCGATGTACTCGGCGAAGCAGCCATTGCGGTCCACGCCGATGATCTGGGTCTTCTGGCACACGTGGCCGTTGCCGGTGCGGCACTGCAGGCAGTGGCCGCAGATGACATGGCCCTCGGCCGTGACCAGCTCGCCGGGACGGAAGTCCTCGCGCACCTCGCCGCCGACCTCGACGATCTCGCCGGCGAACTCGTGGCCGACGGTGAACGGGGGCTTGCACCGCCCCTGCGCCCAGGGGTTCCAGTCGTAGATGTGGAGATCGGTGCCGCACACGCCCGCGTGGTGCACGCGGATCAGGACGTCGGTCGGCCCGCAGGCCGGCTTCGCAACGTCGCGCACCACGAGGCCCCGCCCCGGCGCGGCTTTGACGATCGCTTTCATGGCTCCCCGCGAGGAAGATGAGGTCCGCGCGTGCGGCACGGACGCGCGCCATGCACCGCAAAAAGGGCGCCGGAAATATAGGGCGCGCCCTCCGGACCGAGGAAGCCGAAGCGGCGCGAAAGCACCAAACGCGGCCGTTCCGCTATTGCGCGATCAGAGGACTGTTATATATTGGCCTTCAAGGCTTTGCGCATTGCGCGGAGACACCTGTTTGGATCCAGCGCCAACGATTCGCGAATCGAAACCGCCGCTCCTCGGGATGGCGACGCACCAGGTGTCGCTCCGCGGCTCGGCCCGCGTCTCCGCGATTCAGCTCGTTCTCACCACCTACAGCGCCGTTCTTGGTGTTTGACCGCCGGTCACTTCCGGCCGGCGGAGTGTTTCACCATTTCGAGGAGGCTGTATGGCGATGAAGAAGAAGAAGGCCGCGAAGAAGACGGCCAAGAAGAGCAAGAAGAAGAAGTAGCTCTTCGCGAAGATGCACAGGGGCCGGCGCTTTGCCGGCCCCGCGCATTTTCGGCCCCGGCGCGCCATATTGCGGCGCGTGATCCTGCACGACGAGCGGCGCGACCTCGACCTCCGGGTGGAGGGCGCCGCGGCGCGGCTGGGCCGCGATCCCGCGCTCGAACTCCCCCTGGATCCCGACGACGACGTGGTCAGCGCCGTGCATGCCCGGGTGTGGCGGGACGCGGACGGCGCCTGGTGGCTCGAGGACCTCGGCAGCACCAACGGCACCTGGCTCGCGGGCCGGCGGCTGGACGCGCCGGCGCGGCTGCGCACCGGCGACCGCTTCAGCCTGGGGCGCCGGGGGCCCGCGCTCCGGGTGGCGATCCCCGGCGACGTGCCGCGCACCCGCAGCGAGCCGGCGCCGGCCCCCTCGCAGCCGGCGGTGCGGCTGCGGCGGGTGGCCGGGGGCGAGGACCTGCTGGCCGCCGGGGCCGAGATCGTGGTGGGCCGGTCCGCCGGCTGCGCCGTGGCGCTCCGTACCGTGGCGGACACGGTGGTCTCCAAGCGGCACGCGCTGATCGCCTTCGACCCGGCGGGCGCGGCGACGATCACCGATCTCGACAGTCGCAACGGCACCTTCGTCAACGGCCGGCGGATTCGCGAGCCGGCGCTCCTGCGGCTCGGCGACCGCGTCCTGCTCGGGTGGCACGGCCCGCTGCTCGAGGTCCGGGGTCTGGGCCCCGCCCTGCTCGCCGAGGGCGAGGGGGCGGCCTATCGGCCGGACCTCCAGCCGTCCCGCACCCTGGGGGGCATGGTGGAGCAGGCGCGCGACGAGGCCGGGCGCGCGCCGCGGGGCGCGGGGCGCGCCCGCGCCGCCAGGTTCGCCCGCTCGCTGGCGACGCAGCTGGCCCGGGAGTCGTCACCCGCCTTCCGGCTGACCGCCGTGGCCGCGCTGCTGGCCCTGTCCCTCGCGCTGGTGCTGGTGTACCGCTCCGCGGCCCGCGAACGCGCAGCCGCCGACGCGCGGCTGGCCGCGGCCGAGCGCGCGTTCGCGCACCAGCTCGAAGCCGCGAGCGCCGCGCAGCTGCGCTCCGACTCGGTGATCGGCGGGCTCAAGGCGAGCCTGGCCGCCGCACGGCGCGCCAGCGGCTCGCCCGCGGCGGTCGAGAGCCTCGAGCACCAGCTCACCCTCGCGCAGGCGCGCGCGGCCGCCGCCGCCGGCCCCGAGACGGTCGCCGACTTCTCGCGCGTCTCCCGGGAGAACCAGGATGCCGTGGGGTTGGTCATCACCCGCTATCAGAGCGACTCGGTGATGGGCAGCGGCTTCGCCGTCACCCGGTCCGGCTTCTTCGTCACCGCCGCTCACGTGGTCCGCGATCCGGGCCGGGGACCGCCGCGTGCCATCGAAGTCGTGATGGCCGACGGCCGCACGCCCCTCACGGCGGACCTGGTGGCCGCCGGCGACGCGCCCGACCAGGACGTCGCCGTGCTGAAGATCCGCCACTACCGCGGCCCGGCGGTCCGGGCCCTGGACTGGTCGGGACGCGGGGTCCGGCAGGGGGCGCCCGCGGCCCTCATCGGGTTCCCCCGTGGCACCGAGCTGGCCTTCGACCGCGCGGGCTTCGTGCGCACGACCATGTTCGCGGGCGTCATCGCCAAGGCCACCCCGGAGTGGATCGAGTTCGCGGGCTTCACCGACGCCGGCTCCTCCGGCAGCCCGGTCTTCGACGCCGAGGGCGCGGTGATCGCCGTCCACTATGGCGCGCTCGCGCTCCCCGCCGGAGGGAGTGGGCGGGATGGGGGAGGCGGGGGGGGCGGCGCGGTGAGCTCCGTGCCCCTGGGCTTCGCGATCCCCATCGGAAAGGCCCGGCGCTGGCTGCCGCCGGAGGCGCTGGCGGAGCTGGGACTGACGCCCTGAGGCACGGAAGCAGAACGGGCCCGGCGTTGCGGCCGGGCCCGTCTCGTGCGGCGTCGCGAACCGTCTAGGCCCGCTCCCGCCACTCCTCCTCGTCGTTCGCCTCTTCCTCGTTCGCCCAGAACCACATCAGGATGCGCGGCGCCAGGCGGGCCTCCTCACCGCTGCGAATCACGATCCCCACCGGTTCGTCCACCGTCATGACCGCCGTCGTCATACGCCGTCCCCCGCCTTTGGACACCGCCCGCGCCACCGCCGCGCACTCCACCCTCGAGCCTACCTATGGGCATGGCGCGTGCCGCTTTGGAGCAAGCCGCAAGCGATTGGTTTCTAACGTGTTACAAAGACGACGGAATGGTCCAGCGGAAATTTCGTGTCACTTTGACACGGCTACTGGCGTATCACTTTGACTCGCCTGGTCGGCCTCCGGCTGCGTGGCGATGAAGCCGTAGCTCCTGCCGCGGCGGGAGCCCGTAGCGGAGGGCTGAGCGCGCGCGACGGTCCAGTCGGCGTAGAGGGAGCGCAGCGCGTCGCTGGACACGGGGGCCGCCTTGGCGGGCGCGTCGGGCGCGGGCATGACCGCGTGGTGTCCCAGCGGCAGGGTGACGGCCTTGAGGCGGCGGATCAGCTCGGCGCGGTCGCCGGCGCTGAGGGGGGCGAGGGCGGGCGTCTCGATGACGCACGCGTCGAGCGCGCGGTCGGGGGTCCAGCTCTCCAGCGGCACGACCAGGCACTCCAGGCGGCTGGCGAGCTGCTCGGCCATGGCCCGGTTCTCGAGGCCCTCGATCACGGCGAGGTCGGGGTCGCCGACGAGGACGGTGGCGCCGCGGGCGGCGAGGAACAGGGCGCAGGCGCCGTCGGCGGCGCCGACGACGGCGACCTGGTCCTGATCGTGCAGCCGGTCGGCGAGCACGACCACGGGGTCGTGAGGCGCGAGCCCCCAGTGCGAGGGCTGCGCCTGCGCGGCCCGGAGGGTCACGTGGCGCTCGCGCCAGCGGCGGTAGGAGGGCAGGCGGAGACGCCGGCGGATGATGGCGTCCACCTGTTCCTGGAGGAGCACCTCGGTCAGGAGGTACTGCTCCGTGCGGGCCAGCTCCTGCACGGCCTCGTCGCCGATGCCGAGCAGCGCGGCGCGGGGCAGGCCGTCCTTGTACTCCTCGATGCGCTGCTCGATGAACTCCTCGTACTCCACGCGGAGGCTGCGCGGCGCGCGGCGGGGCGCGGGCGAGGGGGAGGCGGGGCGCTCCATCGGCGTCAGCTCGGCTCCACGTGCACGACGACGCGGTCGAGCTTGAGGTCCTCCTTGAGGCGGCGCTCGACGGCGTCGGCGATCTGGTGCGCCTCGTCCACCGCGAGACGGCCCTGGACCTTGATGGTCAGCTCCGCGAAGGCGACGCCCGCCGCCAGGCGGGAGCGGATGTCGGTCGCGGCCTCCACGCCCGCGACGCCCTCGGCGGTGAGGCGCACCGCGTCGGGCTCCTGGGCGGCCTGGTCCACCAGGATGGGCACGCAGCGCCGCAGGATCTGCCAGGCCACCCGCCCGATGAACAGGACGATCGCCAGGGTGACGAGGGCGTCCACGTGCTTCACGTGGGCGCGCGACAGGATGCCGCCGACGATGACGCCGCTGGTGATCATCACGTCGGCGCGGGTGTGGGCGGCGTCGGCCAGCAGCAGGTCGCTGCCGTACTCGCGGCCCTTGCGGGCCTCGAACCAGGCGACGGCGATGTTGATCCCCAGGGTGGCGGCCAGCACCCACAGGTCCGCGACCGTGAGCGCGGGGGGGGGCCCGCCGGCGGCCAGCCGGCCGACGGCGCTGGTGAGCAGCTCGAAGGACGCGATGGCGAGGAAGATGACGATGCCGAGGGCGCCGAGGACCTCGAACTTGCCGTGGCCGTAGGGATGGTTCGCGTCCGCGGCGGCGCCGGCGTACCGCATCAGCACGGCGAACACGATGTTGTTGAACGCGTCCACCGAGGAGTGCACGCCGTCGCTCAGCACGGACAGGGAGCCGGCGGAGAGGCCGATAACGACTTTGGCCCCCACGACCGCCAGATTGGCGGCGAGGAGGCCGAGGAACACGCGCTGGATGGACGCGGTGCGGTCGCGCCCTTCCGTCGCGGTGCGGGCCACTGCCATGCGCCCAAGCTTGGGAACCACGCAGGCCGGTGTCAACTCCCTTGTTGGGCCCGGACCGCTCCGGTAGCTTCGAGCGGCGAGGGCCGAGGGCGCGATGCGACTCGATCTGCACCTGCATTCGACCTGCTCCGACGGCGCGCTGGCGCCCGCGGCGGTCGTCGCCGCGGCGCAGCGTGGGGGGCTGGGCATGATCGCGCTCGCCGACCACGACACCGGCGCGGGCATCGCGCCGGCGCGGGCCGCGGCGGCGGCGCTGGGCGGGGTCGGCGTGCTGGCGGCCATGGAGCTGACCTGCCGGCGGGGCGACGCGGAGCTGCACCTGCTGGGCTACGGGTTCCGCCCTGGCGATCCGGAGCTCGCGGCGCTGGTGGCGGCGGGAGCCGCGGCGCGGCGGGAACGGATGCTCGCGATGGTGGAGCGGCTGCGGACGCTGGGGGTGGAGCTCGATCCCTCGGCCGTCACCGGCGAGGCCGGGTGCGTTTCGATCGGCCGGATGCACCTGGCTCGCGCGCTGGTGCGGCACCGTCGCGCCGGATCCGTCGCCGACGCCTTCGCCCGCTACATCGGCGACGGCGGCCCCGCCTGGGTGCCCAGTGGCGGCCCCGCGGTCGCCGACGCCATCGCGGCGGTGGCGGGCGCGGGCGGTGTGGCGGTGTGGGCGCATCCGTCGCTCGAGGACGCGGGCCACGTGCCGGCGCTGGCGGAGCAGGGCCTCGGGGGCGTCGAGGCGCTCCGCCCGTCGCTGGACCCGCATACGTCGGTCGTCCTGGAGCAGGCGGCGCGCGCCGCGGGCCTCGTGGTCACCGGGGGCTCGGACTGGCACGGCGCGCCGCATCCCGCGCTGGGGGCCTGGTACGTCACGGAGCGCCACGTGGGCCCGTTCCTGGAGCGGTTGGGCGTCGTCGTACCCTGACCTGAGGATGGATCCGTGCGCGTACCCTGCTGGCTCGCCGCGCTCGCCGTGAGCGCGCTTCCCTCCGCCGCGCTCGCCCAGGCGGGCGCCTACCGTACCACCGCGAATGGGCAGGAGATCGCGGTCGAGGTGTATCGCTGGACCGGCGACACCCTGGACGCCACGGCGGATGTGCCGGTGGCGGGCCACCGTGTCGTGACCCGGACCATCTACGACGCGGCGTACGAGCCGCTATCCTACGACCTCCGGGTCTATGCGCTGGCCACCGGCGCGCTGCAGCGCGCCGTCCGCGTGACGTTCGCGGGGGACTCGGTGCGATGGGCGGTGGCGGGCGGCCCCGGAGGCGCGCGCGCGCTGCCGGCGCCGCGGGCGGTGATGCAGAACCTGCTGTGGAGCCACCTCGCGGCCATCGCCCGGCGGCTCCCGGCGGGCGGCGACTCGCTGGTGCTCCACACCTTCCTGGTGGACAACGGCGCGGTGCTCGAGCTGCGGCTGGCGCGCCGGGGCGCCGCCGTGACCGCGTCCGTGGCCGGCACCGAGATCGTGCTCCACCCCTCGGGGGACGGCGCCCTGGACTCGGCGGAGGTGCCCTCGCAGAGGCTGCGCGTCCAGCGCGTGAGTCCCGAAAGCGTCACCGCTTCCCGGCCGATCGCCCCCGCGGCGGAGCCGGCCCCTCCCGCGGGCGTGACCGAGGAGCCGTTCGCGTTCAGCGACGGGCCGCAGCGTCTCGCGGGCACGCTGGCGCTCCCCGCCCGGGCCGCGGGCAAGGTCCCGGTGGTGCTGATCGTCGCCGGCTCGGGCCCCACGGACCGCAACGGCGACAATCCGCTGGGCGACCGCGCGGGCACCTACCGCAAGCTGGCGTGGGCCCTCGCGGAGCGTGGCATCGCGAGCCTGCGCTACGACAAGCGCGGCCTCGGCGCCTCGCCGTTCGCGGGGACGGACATGGCCAGCGTGACCTTCGGCGACTACACGCGCGACGTGGTGGCGGGGGCGCGGACGCTGGCCGCCGATCCCCGCTTCAGCCGGGTGGTGCTGGTCGGGCACAGCGAGGGCGCGCTGCTGGTCGAGCGCGCGGCGAACGAGGGCGCGCCCGTGGCCGGCGTGGTGATGATGGCGGGGATGGGGCGGCCGTTCATGACGGTGCTGCGGGAGCAGCTCACGCGCCAGCTCGACAGCGCGCAGCTGGCCGCGTTCGACCGCGTGCTGCCGGCCTACCTCGGGAACGGCCCGATGCCCGAGGTACCGCGGGACCTGGCGCCGATCCTCAACCCCGCCGTGCGGCGGTTCCTGCGGACGGAGAGCGCGCTCGATCCCGCGGCGGAAGCCCGGCGGCTCCAGGTACCGCTGCTGGTGCTGCAGGGCTCCACCGACATCCAGGTGAGCGTCGCGGACGCGGAGGCGCTCAAGGCCGCGCAGCCCCGCGCCGAGCTGCGCATCCTGCCGGACGCGAACCACGTGTTCGTGCACATCGCCACCACGGACCGGGCAGCGCAGGCGGCGACCTATATGGATCCGTCCCTGCCGCTGGTGCCGGAGCTGGTGCCGCTGGTCGCCGCCTTCGTTGAGCGGGTGACAGGGCGGTGATGAAGGGATTCACCTCCCCGTTCAGGTCAGCGCCCTCAGCAGAGCCGCCTTGAGATAGCCCGTCTCGGGGATGGTCACGACCTCCGGATGGTCGGCCGAGGCGCCGCGGATCTCCAGCAGCTGCAGCCGCCGGCCGCTGTCGGCCGCCGCCTCCGCCAGCATGGCGAAGAAGTCGCCGCGGTGCACGTGGTGCGAGCATGACGCCGTGAGCAGCAGCCCGCCCGGCGCGAGCAGCTGCATCGCCCGCAGGTTCACTTCCTTGTAGCCCGCCAGCGCCCGCGGCAGCGAGCGGCGGTCCCGGGCGAACGCCGGCGGATCGAGCACCACCACGTCGAACCGCTCGCCGCCGGCCGCGGCGGCCCTGAGCCAGTCGAACGCGTTGGCTTCCACCGCGCGGACGCCCGTGAGGCCGTTGAGCTGCACGTTGCGCTCCAGCGCCGCGATGGCGTCGGCCGAGATCTCGACGGCCACGACCTCCGCGGCGCCCGCGGCGGCCAGGTGCAGCGCGAACAGCCCGTGGTAGGCGAAGGCGTCCAGGCAACGGGCGCCGCGGGGCACCAGCCCGCCGAGCAGCAGCCGGTTCTCCCGCTGGTCGAGGAAGGCTCCGGTCTTCTGGCCGGCCCACGGCCGGGCGAGGTACCGGATCGCCGGCCGGTCTCCCTCGCCCACCTCGATCGTCTCGGGGACCTCGCCGAAGGCCGGCGTGACGTCGCGCGGCAGCCGCTCGCGCTCCCGCACGGCGGCGTCGTTGCGCAGCAGCAGGCCCGCGGGCGCCAGGCTGTCCCGGATGGCGGCGATCACGTCGTCCCGCGCGGCCTCGAGCCCGGCGGAGAGGAACTGCGCCACGGCCACGTCGCCGTAGCGGTCCACGATCAGCGAGGGCAGGCCGTCGCCCTCGGCGTGGACGACCCGGTAGGCCCCGGCGGTGATGCCGCGCCGGCGCTCGAGCGCCGCCGCCACCATCCCTTTCCACCAGGCCGCGTCCACGGTCACGTCCGGCGGGGCGAGCCAGCGGGCCCGGATCTCGGAGGCGGGCGAGTACAGCGCGCTCCCGAGCGGCTTGCCGCGCTCGTCCGTCAGGCGGACCACGCCCGGCGGGCCGCCGTCGTCGCGAAGATCGGAGCGGAAGACCCAGGGGTGGCCGGTCCGGAGCCGGCCGACGCCGCGGCCGGAGACGACCACGGCGCGCGCCGTCACGGCCGCGCGCCGTCCACGGCGGAGCGCAGCTCGCGCGCCGCGCGCTCGGGGTCGGCGGCGTCCAGCACCGCGCGGATCACGGCCACGCCGGCCGCACCGGCCGCCACCAGCGCCGGCGCGAGCGCCGCGGT
>JAJYLI010000091.1 GCA_021787855.1 bacterium
GGCGCCGGACGGGAGCGGGCCCGGCTTCCGCGGGGGCCTCGCGCCGGCGGCCGGATCCGGCTCGAGGGTCGCCGCGCCGGACGGGAGCGGGCTCGGATCGAACGGGTGCCGCGAAGGCCTCCTCGGACGCCTGTTCACCCCGGTCGGGCGCGGCGGCCGGCTGGGCCGCCCGGCGGCCACGGCGCACCGCGCGCCAGGCCGCCCACGCCGAGCGCAGGGGGTGGGCGCGGGAGGGGCGGGCACGGGTCGGCGGCGGCGCCGCCGCCGGCACGACGTCCACCCGGCGCGCGTGGCGTCCCAGCACCAGCGCCAACTCCGCGTCGGCGGCCCGGTCCGCGGCCGTGAGCAGAGGCCGGCCGCCGCGCTGCGACAGGGCCCGGGCCAGCGTCACCAGCCGCACCGCCTTGAGCGTCGCCATCCAGTCCAGGCGCCGCGGCAGCGCGCCCCCTCCTCCCGCCTTGCCACCGCCGCCGAGCGCCAGGGGCAGCACCCGCCGGGCCAGCGCCTCGGCACGCGGCAGCCCGCCGCGCCGGCGGCCGTCGGCCAACGCCAGGTCGGCCCCGCTCTCGATGCGCCGCACCAGCTCGGGGATATCGTCCGGAGAGTCGGAAAAGTCCGCCTGCAGCACGACCGCGAGGTCGCGGCGCGGCTTGTCGGTGCGCGAAGCGGCCAGCCGCAGCAACTCCTCCACGCTGCGCGCGTAGCCCCGGCGCTCCCGGTGGGTGATCAGGGTGAGCGGCAACGCCCGCGCGTACGGCGCCAGCACTTCGTCACTGCCGTCGGTCGAGCCGTCGTTGGCCACCAGCAGCTGGTACTCGCGCGGGAAGGCGGCGAACACCTGGCGCACCTTCCACAGCAGCAGCCCCACCGTGGGCGCCTCGTTGTAGGCGGGCACCAGCACATAGATCATGCCTGAAAGGTAAGAGAATCGGAGGCGAGAAGCGAAGTGTGCGCAGCGGTTGCGGGACGCGGAGTTGCGCGCGGTCGCGAGGGCGCGGCCGCGAGATGGGAGAGCACCTGCCCCCTGCGTACGCCGTTCCGCTAGCTGCCCGAGGGCGCCGCGGGGAGCTCGACCGTGAAGGTCGCGCCCGCGCCGGGCTCGGACCGGAGCGTGATCCGCCCCCCGTGCTCCCCCACGATGCCCTGGCAGATGGCCAGCCCGAGCCCCGTGCCCTCGCCCTCCGCCTTGGTGGTGAAGAACGGCTCGAACACGCGCTCGGCGATCTCGGCGGAGACGCCGGGCCCGTTGTCGGCGACGTCCACCGCCACGCCGCCGCTCCCCCCGCCCCCGTCCCCGCGGCGCGCCCGCAGCGTGATGCGCCCGCCGCCCTCGGGCGGCGCGGCGGCCAGCGCCTGGGCGGCGTTGTTGGTGAGGTTGACGAACACCTGCTGGAGCTGGGCCGCGATGCAGTCCACCCGCGGCAGCCCGGGCTCCACCTCGAGGACCAGCTCGATGTCGCGGCCCAGCAGCTGGCCGTGCATCAGCGCCGCGGTGCGCTCCAGCACCGGGCCGACCTCCTGGGGCCGGCGATCCCCTTCGTGGCGGCGCGCGAAGGTGAGCAGGTTGCCGACGATGCCGCCGGCGCGCTGCGCCTCCTGCTGGATGACCCGCAGCGGCTCGAGCAGGCGGGGCGGCAGGTCCCCGGCCTCCGCCAGCGCGTCGGCCAGGCCCAGGATCGAGGCGAGCGGGCTGTTGAGCTCGTGCGCCACGCCGGTGATGAGCTGGCCGATGGCCGAGAGCTTCTCGGACTGGATCAGGTGTTCCTGCAGGCGGCGGGTCTCCGTGTGGTCCTCGATGATCAGGACCAGCGAGGCCTCCTCCTCGCCCTCCACCGCGATGGCGCTGGCGGAGTAGAGCCGCTGCCGCTCCCGGATCTCCGTCGCCTCGCTCTCGCCGGCGTGCGCCAGCAAGCGCTCCAGGACCTCGCGCCACGCCGGCGGAAACAGCGTCAGGCACGCGCGGCCCGGGATCGCCGTGACCGGCAGGCCGACGAGATCGGCGAACGGGCGGTTCACCCGGCGCACCGTGCCGCCGGGATCCGTGATGCAGAGGGCGGGCTTGATCGCGTCCGCCATCTCCTCCCACTCGCGCTTGCCCGCCGAAAGCAGCGCCAGCAGCCGGATGTTCTGCACGGCCAGCGCGACCTGCGCGGCCACGGCCTCCATCACGGGCTCGGCGGCGGCGGCGTAGGCGCGGGGCCGGCGGCCCCACACGGCCAGCAGGCCCATGGTGTGGCCCGCCGCGGCCAGCGGCGCCCCCAGGCGGGCGGGCTCGTCGGTCCGGACCAGGGTCCGGGCGGCGGCGATGGCGGCGAGGAACGGATCGTCCGCGCCCGGCGCGGGGTCCCCGCGCGCGATCACGGGGATGGGCCGGGTCGGCTCGTCCGGCGACGGGAAGGCGATCAGCATGGCCGCCGGGTCGAACAGCCGCTCCAGCAGCTCGGCCGTCCGCTCGCCCAGGGTCTCGCGCCGCGCCACCCCGCTCAGGGACCGCGCGAAGCGCGTCAGTTCGTGCAGGACCGTCAGCTCGTCCGTAGGTCGCCCGCCTCCCCCCCCGGGGTGCCGCGCGTCAGCGCCGCTCCAGCGTGACCGCCAGGGAGAAGGTCCGCGGCGGCTCCAGCGTCCTCGGCACCAGCGTATAGAGGTAATCGAACACGTTCGCCACCCGGGCGACGACGCCGAGGCCGGGCCGCCGCCACATCAGCCGCAGGTCCACCGTCCGCTGCGGCACGCGCCGGTCGCTCTCGAAGATCTCCACCCGCGCCGGCGCGCTGGCGTACCGGAACTCGGCGCCCACCTGGAGCGGCCCGCCCGCCCACGTGGCGAGCCGCCAGTCCGCGCCGACGGTGGCGAGGTTGCGGGAGCGGAAGGCCAGCGGCAGGCCCAGCGTCAGATCGCGCGCGTCGAGGAAGGTGTACGCCACCGCGGCGCGAAGCCGGCCCCCCGCCAGGCCCGCGGCCTGCGCGCTCACGTCGAGCCCCCGCACCCGCGCCCGGGTCACGTTGGTGAACTGGATCTGCGTGCCCCCCGTGACCAGGGCCGGCTGGATCAGGTTCCGGTACTCGCTCCAGAACAGCGCTCCGTCCACCACCACGCCCGCGAGCGGCGCCGTGGTCGCCCCCACCTCGCCCGACCACGACGATTCGTCCTCGAGGCTCGGGTTGGGGATCACCTGCAGGCCCTGTTCGGTCGTCGAGGTGAACCGCTCGGCCAGCGAGGGCGCCCGGAAGCCCCGCCCCACGCTGGCGCGGAGCTGGACCGGCGCGAGCCGCCAGGTGGCGGCCAGCCGCGGGCTCGCCACGGCGTCCCACGCGACGGCGTCCACCGCCGTGGCGTCCACCCGCGCGCCCAGCGTCAGCCGGGCCGCCGCGCCCAGCGGCGTGGCGTCTTCCGCGTACCACGCCATCTCGGTCTGGCTGTGGTCCCCGAACAGGTCCGAGGTGGCCGTCGAGTACGCCACCTCGGTGCCCGCGCTCAGCACCCGGCCGGCGCCCGCGTGCCACTCGGCGCCCAGCTCGCCGCCGAGCCGGTCGGAGACCGACGCGTCATTCCCGGAGCGGAACTCGTCGTGGAAGCGGGTCCGGTACCACGACAGCCGCCCGCGCACCGCGATGTCGGGGTTCACGACCCGCCGCGCCGTGGCCTGGACCAGCTCCTCGTCCGACACCGTCCGGTCGCCCAGCGTGGTCGAATCCACCCGGAAGGGCTGGTAGGGCAGGCCGTGATCCACGCACTGGCCCTGCACGCACCAGAACAGCACCTGGGCGTGATTCTCGTGGGCCGCGGCGGCCAGCAGCTCCGCCTCCAGCCGCGGGTCGCCGGCCAGCACCAGCTTCACGAGGCCGTGGCTGCGCTCGTCGTCGTTGTTCTGCCGGTAGCCGCCGTCGCCCAGCGCGCCGCCCGACACCAGCAGCTTCACCGCCCCGACGCGCCGGGAGGCGCTCAGGTCCGCGCCGCCGAACAGGGCCGGCGTCGTGCGCCACCGCCACACCGCGTAGGGCGGGTCGGCATAGCCGCCCATCAGGATCCGGGCGCGGTAGTCCGGCCGGTCGGGAATCGGCCGCGTGATCACGTTCACCACGCCCCCCAGGGCCGACGATCCGTACAGCGCGCTCCCCGTGCCCTTCACCACCTCGATGCGCTCGATCTCGGTGACCGGCAGGAGGTCCCAGTCAATGCCGCCGCGGTCGCCCTGGGTGGCGGGCACGCCGTCCACCAGCAGCAGCACCTCGCTGCCCACGCCCTTGGCGAACCCGGAGGAGCCGCGGATGCTGATCTGGCCGTCCAGGATCTCGACGCCCGGGACCCGGGCCACCGCCTCGTCCACCCCGATGGTGGCCTCGCGGCGGAGGTCGCCGGTGGTCGCCACCGAGACCGAGACCGGCGCCTCCGACGCCAGGCGCACGTCCCGGCTGGCCGTGACGACGATCGGCGCGACCTCCACCGGGTTGGGCACCATCACCACGCGCACCGCCGTGTCCGCGGCGCCGGCGGGGACGGCCACGCTCGCGGGGGCGAAGCCGAGCGCCACGCTCACCAGCCCGAGCGGCCCGGTGGGCGCGCGGAGAAACGTGAAGCGGCCGGCGGAGTCGGTCGTGGTCCGCAGCGCCGTGCTCCGGAGGGCCACCGTGGCGCCGGCCACGGGGGCGCCTTCGGGCCCGCCGACGACCACCCCGGCCACGCGTCGCGCACCGCGCTGCTGGGCCGCGGCCCCGGCCGGCGGCAGCGCGGCGAGGCCGGCGAGCAGCAGGGCGGTCGCGGCTCTCACCGCGCGGTGGTACTCGGGCCGCGTCGGGAACCGGCGGGCGGCGCGGAGTCCGCTGCCGAGCCCGGTCGGCCCCGGTCGGGCGCGGCGGGGAAGAAATCGCTGATGCTGCGCATGTGGCCGTAGTCGGCGACCATATCAATGCCGCTGGCGCCGCTCCCCGGCGGCACCACCACCGCCCCGAAGCGGGTCGTGTCGTTGGGATCGAGGTAGGCGCCGATCTCCCGCAGCAGGGACGGCGCGGTCGCGGTGGTCAGGACGCCGAGCTTCTTCCACACGACCAGGACCCAGCCGTAGGCGCCGGGCGCGAGCGGCGTGATGCAGCAGGCGTAGGGCGCCGTGTCCGCCGCGGGCGGCAGCGCGTCGGAGAAGCCGGCGAACCGGGTGAGCTGGCTGACCGATTCGGGCACCGCGGCGTACACCACCACCCGCACCCAGTCGGTGGAATCCGGTACCGCGCCGACGAAGTGGACGGTCCCGCAGAGCCCCGTCCCGCAATAGCTGGTCGAGGGCTCGGGTTTGAGCCCGCCATCGCAGGCGATGGCGGCGAGGGCCAGCAGCGCGCCGGCGGCCGCGAGACGCATGCGCGGTAGTCTTGCCCTCGCCCCGTGCGGGCGTCAATATCCATGGCGCCAGCGGGGGGAGACGCGATGCCGACCTACGAGTACCGGTGCGGGAAGTGCGGCAAGCGGTTTGCGCTGGTGCAGCGCATCAGCGAGCACACGGGCCGCGCGCCGGCGTGCCCGAAGTGCCGGTCGCGCAGCACCCGGCAACTGCCCGCCGTCTTCTACGCCAAGACGGTCAAGAAGAGCTGACGACGTCCGCGCGGCGGGGCCGTGTTCAAGCGTCTGCGTGACGCCCTGGAGGCCGCGCTGGCCTCCGCCACGCCGCCGGCGGACCTGTACGATCTCGCGGCCCGGATGCGGGAGGCGCTGATCGAGGCCCGGGCCGGGGTGGCCCGGATGCGGGAGGCGCTGGAGGCGGCCGAGCGCGAACGGGAGGCGGTGGGGCGGGAGATCGAGACCGCGGCGCGGCGGCAGGAGCTCGCGGCCGGGATCGCCGACCAGGAGACGGTCGCGGTGGCCGAGCGCTACCTGGCGAAGCAGCGCGAGCGCGCCGCCGTGCTGGAGAAGAAGGTGGCGGCCCAGCGCGAGGAGCTGGCGCTGGCGGTGCGCGACGTGGCGGAGATGACCGCCCAGCTCGACGAGGTCACCAAGCGCCGCGGCGGCCTGGAGAGCGAGCGGTCGGCCCGGAGCGCGTGGGACGCGCTGGGGCGCGCGGGAATGGACCGCCCGGAGTTGGACGTCGAGCAGGAAGCGCTGCGGGCGAAGCTGGACCGCGCGGCGCGCGAGGCGGACGCGGACGCGAAGCTGGAGGAGCTGAAGCGGCGCATGGGCAAGGCCTGATGCCCGCCCCCTCCGAGGAGCCCGAGCACATGGCGATGGACATCAAGGCGGACCGGATGGTCTATCTCGGCTACGGGAAGTACTGGCGGTCGGACGAGATCGTCGGGCTCAACCCGATCGAGGAGGGGCGGGGGCCGGGGCGGCGGACCGAGGTGTTCGTCTCGACGCGGCCGGACGCCCTCGTCGCCTCCCGCTCCGAGCGGGCGATCCTCCAGGAGATGGTCACGGCGCCCGACGAGATCTTCCGCATGGAGGAGGCGCGGAGCGTCATCGGCGACCTGCTGGACGCGCTCCAGGACCTCTCGCCCCTGCTGCGCCGCGTGCTGTCGAACGAGGGACGCTTCGAGGTGGACAAGTGGGAGGAGCGGCTCCGGGCCCTGCTCTCGCCGCCCGCCGAAGAAGAGACGAAGTCGCAGTCCGATCTGTTCGCCTGACGGGGCGCGCCGCCTCCCGGCTCGCGGCGCTGGGCGCCGCGCTGGCGGGCCTCGTCGCCTCCCGGGCGCCGCTCCTCGCGCAGGAGCCGGCCTGCCACGGCCAGGTCATCCGCGCCATCGTGATTGACCCCCGCACCATCTTCGGCCCCGACGACAGCCTGATCCCCGGCTTCGTCCGCGCGCTGGGCAACAGCCTGCACTGGCGGACCCGCCAGGCCACGGTCAAGGCCGACCTGCTGTTCGCCGTGGGCGACACCTGCGACCCGCGCCGGCTGGCGGAGACCGAGCGGCTGCTGCGCTCGCGTCCCTACCTGCGGTTCGCGCGGGTCACGGCGCTGCCCGGGCCGGACGGCGGGGTCACCGTTACGGTCCTGACCCGCGACGAGCTGTCGCTCGAGGCGCGGGCGCGGGGGGGCGGGGGTGGGGGCTTCCCGCTCCGCTTCCTCAAGCTGGGCGAGGACAACGTGCTCGGCCGGGGGCTCGCGGTCCGGGGCCAGTACGACAACGGCGGCCCGCGCTTCGCCTACGACCTGAGCGGCACCGCCTGGCACCTGTTCGGCCAGCGGATCGAGGCCGCCGTCGAGGGCGGCGAGTCGGGCGTGGGGCCGGTGGCGGAAGAGACGGTCCGGCGCGCCTTCGAAACCGACTTCGATCGCCTGGCCTGGCGCGAGTCGGTGCGCTACCTGAAGGAGCCGTTTCCCCTGGTGTCGGCCGCGTTCGGCACCGTGCTCCAGCCGGACGTGGCCTTCGGGGCCGATGCCGGCGTGGCGACACGGTTCGGGGAGCCGGGCCGGCTCCAGATCCTGGGTGTGGCGCTGTCGGCCGAGCGGCAGTACGTGGAGGGCGCCCCGCTGGGCCCCGTCCCCGCGCTCGATTCCGCCGCGTCCGCCGCGCTCGCCGGCCGGTTCGTCGAGCGCCGCGTGGTGCGCGCGCACCTGCTGCTGGGCGCGCGCTCGATCCGCTTCCATCCCCACCTCGGCCTCGACGCCGTGCACGCCCTCGAGGACGTCCCGGAAGGCGCGCAGGCCGGGCTGGTGCTGGGCAAGAGCCTCTTCGGGGGCGGCGGCCTGCAGCAGGACTGGTACGCGGCCATGGACCTCACCACGGGCGCGGAGCTGACGCCGCACGCCCTGCTGTTCGCCCGGGGCAATGTGGAGGGGCGCTTCCTCACCTCCGCCGGCCGGTGGGACGGCGTGCTCGCGGACGGCGAGGTGCTGCTGTACGCGATGGGCCGGAATGCCACCACGGTGCTGGCGGTGGACGGCGCGGGCGGATGGAACACCAGTACGCCGTTCCAGCTCCTGCTGGCCGGCCCGGACGGCCTGCGGGGCTACGGCACCACGATGCCGGTCGGCCGGCGGATCGTGTTCCACGCCGAGACGCGGTACTTTCTGGGCGGCCTGCTCGGGTTCGCCGACGTCGGGGCCGCCGTGTTCGCGGAGGCCGGCCGCGGCTGGGCCGGAGACGCGGCGTTCGGCGAGAACACCGGCCTGGTGGGTGACGTCGGGGCGGGGCTCCGCGTCGCGGTGCCGCGCGGCTCGCGCCGCACCTACCGCCTCGACGTCACGGTGCCGCTGAGCCGCGGGTTCGGCCCGGAGCTGCGCCTGGCGGTGGGCCAGCAGTTCGGCCTCTTCCACGGGGAGCCGCAGGACGTCGTGCGCAGCCGCGAGCGCATCTCCTCGGTGACCGTGTTCGACTTCCCCCGCTTCTGACGGAGGACATCCGTGAGCTTGCGCCGGCGCTGGCAGGAAGTCGCGGGCGGCTTCGCCGTCCCGTTCTGGGTGGCCAACGGCACCGAGCTGTTCGAGCGGCTGGCCTACTACGGCCTCTCGGCGGTGCTGGCGATCTACCTCCACGAGCAGCTCCGCTTCTCCGACGAGCAGACCGGCCTGCTGCAGGGCGTGTTCGGGTTCGTGGTGTGGTTCCTGCCGATCTTCGGCGGCGCCCTGGCCGACCGGCTGGGGTTCCGCCGCATCCTCTCGCTGGCCTACCTGATCCTGGCGGTGGGTTACTTCCTCATCGGCTCCATCGGCGCCCCGTGGCTGGCGCCGGTGCGCGCGGCGATCCCGCTCTACTGGGTGGTGTTCGCCATCCTGATGATCCCGGCCCTCGGCCCCGGCCTGGTGAAGCCGGTGGTGGCGGGGACCACCGCGCGCGCGTCGTCCGAGGCGATGCGCTCGGTCGGCTACTCGATCTACTACACCATCGTCAACATCGGCGGCGCGCTGGGCCCGCTGGTGGCCTCCGGGGTGCGGCGCAGCTTCGGCGTGACCAGCGTGTTCTACATGTCCGCGCTGTTCGCCGCCCTGATGTTCTTCGCCACCGTGCTGTTCTTCCGCGAGCTGCCGGTGCGGGCCGAGCACCGCGTGGAGACCGTCGGGGCCGCGTTGCGCAACATGGGCCGGGTGCTGCGCAACATCCGGGTGGTGGTGTTCCTGCTGATCTTCTCGGGCTTCTACGTGGTGTTCTGGCAGATCTACGTCGCGCTCCCGCTGTACGTCCGCGAGTACGTCAACCCGAACTCGCCCATTGACGCGCTGCTCTCCGTCGAGGGGTTCACCGTCATCGCCATGACCGTGCTGGTGGCCTGGGCGACGCGGAAGGTCAGCCCCGTCACCACCATGGCCATCGGCGTGCTGATCACCGGCCTGGCCTGGCTGCTCCTCACCGTCTCGGGGAGCGGCCTGTTCATCGCCGCCACGCTGGTGGTGGTCGCGATCGGCGAGGTGACCCAGGCGCCCCGCTACTACGAGTACATCTCGCTGCTGGCGCCCAAGGGCCAGGAGGGGCTGTACCTCGGCTTCGCGTTCCTGCCCATCGCCATCGGGTACCTGATCGCCGGCCCGCTGGGCGGCTACCTGGTGCGGCACTTCGGCGAGGCGCACCGGCCGGCGGCGATGTGGTACATCGTCAGCGCGATCGGCGTCGCGACCGCCGCCGCGCTGTGGCTCTACAACCGGGTCGTGATGCCGAGCCGGAAGATGGAAACCGCAGCACAGTGAAGTTGCCGGACGGCAAGTTTCGAGTGGTTACCAGACGCGCGGGGCCGGAGCGAGAACCGGCCTCCGGCGGCCCCGTGGCCGCGTGAACTCCTCCGCGGCGCCGGCGGCGGCGCGGGAGGCGCTGAGGCGCGCGGTGCGCGTCGTCGTGTTCACTGGCGCCGGAATCAGCGCGGAATCGGGCGTTCCTACCTTTCGCGGCGCCGGCGGCCTGTGGAAGACCTTCAAGGCGGAAGACCTCGCCAGCCCGACGGCGTTCGGGCGCGACCCGCGCCTGGTGTGGGAGTGGTACGCCTGGCGGCGCGAGACGGTGGGCGGGTGCCGGCCCAACGCCGCCCACCTGGCGCTGGCGCGCTGGATCCTGGGCCGCGCGGGCGTCACGCTGGTCTCGCAGAACGTGGACGACCTGCACGAGCGCGCGGCGCGGGAGGCGGCCGGTGAGGGCGGGGACGCCCGCCGCGCGGAGCCCCTCAAGCTGCACGGCTCCCTGTTCCACGATCATTGCACCCGCTGCCCGCACCGTCAGGCCTCGAGCCCCGTGGACGCCGCCAGCGTGGCCACGCTGCCTCACTGCCCGGAATGCGGGGGCCTGATGCGGCCGGACGTGGTCTGGTTCGGGGAGATGCTGCCCGCCCGGCCCGTCGAGGCGGCGTTCGCCGCGGCGGCCGAGGCCGAGGCGTGCCTGGTGATTGGCACGACGGGGGCGGTCTATCCGGCGGCGGGCGTGGTGCACACGGCCAAGGCGTCCGGCGCCCGGGTCGTGGTCGTGGATCCCGGCGAGACGGAGTTCGACGCCCTGGCCGACGTGCGGCTGGTGGGCCCGGCCGGCGAGATCGTGCCAACCCTCCTGAAGTAGGCTGGCGTCGCCGCGATCGGCGGCGCGACCGCGGCACCCCTCGATCGCCCGCCCCGCCGCCGAGGCGCCATTCGGCATTCTTCTTGCAGTACTCGCCGATTCGGTGAAGCTGCGGGCCTCGGCCCGCGACGGGCCCCCGGGGCCCGCTACGAGACCCACAGTGAGGGAGAGACGCGTTCATGGCCAAGAAGATCACGGAAGAGTGCATCAGCTGCGGCGCCTGCGAGCCGGAGTGCCCCAACGAAGCCATCAGCCAGGGGGACCCCGTGTACGTGATTGACGCCGTGAAGTGCACCGAGTGCGTGGGCGCCTACGAGACGAGCAAGTGCACGGAGGTCTGCCCGGTGGACGGGGTCATCATCCCGGACCCGGATCACCTCGAGTCGCACGCGGACCTCGAAGCGAAGTACGCCAAGCTGCACGCGTAGCGGCCCGCGGCGCGACGCCGCCGGACGCACCGCGCCCCCGGGGGGATGCCTGCCCGGGGGCGCGTCGTGTCCGGGGGGACCTTACCAGATGTGCGGGATGCTGTCCGCGGGCCGCACCATCGGGTCGCCCGGCTGGCAGTGGAACGCCTCGGCGAACCGCGGGTCGTCGGAGAGCGGGCCGTTCACCCGCCAGTTCTCGGGCGCGTGCGGGTCCACCCGGACCCGGAAGCGCAGCCGCTCCGGCCGGTTGTTGACCCGCCAGCTCTGCGCGTAGGCGATGAAGAACCGCTGCTCGGGCGTGAAGCCGTCAATGAGGCCGGGCCGCCCGTCCCGGGCCAGCGCCGTCTCCAGCGCGTCGTAGCCCGTCAGCACGCCGCCCAGGTCGGCGATGTTCTCACCCTCGGTGAGCTTCCCGTTCACGTGGAAGGTGTCCACCTGGAGGTAGCCGTCGAACTGGGCGACGATCTTCGCCGCCTGCTCGACGAAGTGCGCGGAGTCCGCGCTGGTCCACCAGTCGCGCAGGTTGCCCTCGGCGTCGTAGTGGCGGCCCTCGTCGTCGAATCCGTGGGTCTGCTCGTGGCCGGCCCAGCTCCCGCCCAGCGAGCCGTAGTTGGCGCCGTCGTCGGCGGCGGGATCGAAGGTCTGCGGCTCGAGCGCGCCGGCGGGGAAGACCATCTCGTTCTTCGAAGGGTCGTAGTAGGCGTTCACCGTGGGCACGGTGATGCCCCACTCGGTCGTGTCCACGCTCTGGCCCGGCCGGTTGATGGTCCGCTGCCACTCGAACGCGTTGGCCCGCGCCACGTTGAGCACGAAGGGGCCGTCCTGCGTCACCAGGCGGCTGTAGTCGCGCCAGTGGTCGGGGTAGCCGACCTTCTCGCGCATTTTGGCCAGCTTGTCCAGCGCCTGCGTCTTGGTGCTGTCCGACATCCAGGTCAGGCGCCGGATGCGCGCGGCGAACGCGGCGCGGACGTCGGCCATCACCGCCGTGGCGCGCGCCTTCGCCTCGGGCGGGAAGGTCCGGGCCACGTAGGCCTGGCCCAGCGCCTCGCCGAGGTCGCCGTCGGTCTC
>JAJYLI010000092.1 GCA_021787855.1 bacterium
GCGTCTCACGCTGCGGCACAGCCTGGCGTGCGTGTTCCTGAAGCTGTGGGACGAGGAGCGACGTACGCTGGTGGGTTACGGCGCCGCGCGGCGGGCGCGGCGCGCGCGGGCCGGCGCGACGGGGAGCATTTCCTCGGCTTGAGCGGCCGGATCCGGTGGATCACGATCCCGATCGTCTTGGGCAGACGGGTTCGCGATCTTGAGGATCACGATCTCGATTGCCATCCAAGCGGCCAGACGGGGCTGAGGCTGCAGGCGTAGGGCCCACGCACGCTCCGAGGCAGTGAGTTCAATGGGCTGCCACGCTTCAGCGAAGGCCGCATCTGTGTCACAATACGCAGAACCTCACCGACGCCGAAGTCGAATGAGGCTCTGGAGCTTACCGAGTGGGCCAGGGTGGAGTTGAACCACCGACCTCACGCTTATCAGGCGTGCGCTCTAACCACCTGAGCTACTGGCCCAATACCAAGACAGGCGCCAGACGCCGAGTTGCGGGACGCCGGCGGGCGCCTTGGCTCCCGACTCGGCGTCTCGCCACTCGCCACTGCTATTCGGTCCACTCCCGCCGCGGGCGGCCGCCACCCCGGCGGGGACCGGCCTCGTCGTCGTCGTACTCCTCGTCGAGCTCCTCGAAGTCGTCGAGATCCTCTTCCTCTTCCTCCGCCTCCTCGTCCAGCTCTTCGTCCTCGAGGTCCTCGTCCTCGAACTCCCGGTCCTCGTCGAACTCGTCGAGGTCCTCGAACTGCTCCTCGTCGTCGTCGTCGCGGCGCCCGCGCATCACGCTTCGCAACTCCGACGCCCTGCGCGCGTTCATTGCGTCCCCCCGTAGAGGTTGCGGCCAAGCTGCGGACTTCGAGCCATCACTGCGCCACCGCCCGGGCGGCCCGGGCCAGCTTTCTCCGCTCGGTCTGGCCGAGGGCGCGCTTGCGGAGCCGGATCGCCGCGGGCGTCACCTCGATCAGCTCGTCGTCCTCGATGTATTCGAGCGCGACTTCGAGGGTAATGTCACGCGGCGGTTCCAGCAAGACGGCGTCGTCCGACCCCGACGCCCGCATGTTGGTGAGGCGCTTGCCCTTGCTCGGGTTCACGTCCAGGTCCCCCGGGCGACAGTGCTCGCCCACCACCATCCCCTCGTACACCGCCTCGCCCGGCGCCAGGAACAGCACCCCCCGCTCCTGCAAGTTGAACAACGCGAAGGCCACCGCGGTTCCCTGCACCATGCTGACCATCACCCCGCGGCTTCGGCCCGCCAGCGGCCCGGCCCACGCCCCGTACGCCAGGAAGCGGTGGTGCATCACGCCGGTGCCGCGGGTGTCGGTGAGGAACTCGGACCGGTAGCCGAACAGGCCCCGGGACGGAATCCGGAACCCCAGGCGCACGTTGCCGTGCCCCGGGTTCTTCATGTCCACCAGCTCCGCCCGGCGCGGGCCCAGCTTCTCCATCACGACGCCCACGTACGGCTCCGCGACGTCCACCAGCAGCTCCTCGTAGGGCTCGTGCATCGCCCCGCCGGGGCCCTCCCGGGTGATCACCCGCGGCCGCGACACCAGGAACTCATACCCCTCGCGCCGCATGGTTTCCATCAGGATCCCCAGGTGCAGCTCCCCGCGCCCGGCCACGCTGAACGTGTCCGGCGCGTCCGTCTCCTCCACCCGCAGCGCGACGTTGCGCTCGACCTCGCGGAACAGCCGCTCCCGGAGCTGCCGGCTGGTGACGTACCGCCCGTCGCGGCCCGCGAAGGGGCCGGTGTTGACCGAGAAGTCCACGGTGATGGTCGGCTCCTCCACCGCGATCCCCGCCAGCCGCTCCGGCGTCTCGGGATCGGTCACCGTCTGCCCGATCTCCACCCCCTCGAGCCCGGAGAGCGCCACGATCTCGCCCGCCGGCGCCTCCTCGATCGCGACCCGCTCCAGCCCCTCGAAGCCGTGGAGCTGCGCCACCTTGACCAGGCTGAAGGCCCCCTCCGGGACCATCCCCGGGTCCCCCCAGGGCAGCAGCGCCACCATCTGGCCGGCCCGCACGCGGCCGCGCTCGATCTTGCCGATGGCGATCCGCCCCACGTAAGGCGAGTGGTCAAGCGTCGAAACCAGCATCTGGAACGGGCCCGCCTTGGCTTCCGGCGCGGGAATGTACGCCAGGATGGCCTCGAACAGCGGCTTGAGATCGCCGGACGACGCCGGCGGCTGGCCGGCGGCCGGCGGCGCTCCGGCGTTGGCCCCGGGCGCCCAGCCACCGACGTGCCACCCCTCGGGCAGCTTCGTGTAGGCCACCCCGTAACGGCTGGAGGCGTACAGGAACGGCGCGTCGACCTGCGCCTCCGACGCCTCGAGGTCCAGGAACAGCTCCAGCACCTCGTCGTGCACCCGCAGGGGCTCCGCGTCCGCGCGATCAATCTTGTTGATCACCACGATCGGCTTGAGGCCCAGGGCCAGCGCCTTGCGCGTCACGAAGCGGGTCTGCGGCATCGGGCCCTCGGCGGCGTCCACCAGCAGCAGCACCCCGTCCACCATCTTGAGGATGCGCTCGACCTCGCCCCCGAAATCGGCGTGGCCCGGCGTATCCACGATGTTGACCTTGACCTCGCCCCAGCGGACCGCCGTGTTCTTGGAGAGGATGGTGATCCCCCGCTCCCGCTCCAGCGGGTTGGAGTCGAGCACCCGCTCCATGACCTGCTGCCCGGCGCGGAACACGCCCGCCTGGCGCAGCATCATGTCCACGAGCGTGGTCTTGCCGTGGTCAACGTGGGCGATGATCGCGATGTTGCGGATTTGCACGGGATGCCGCGTCAGCTGGGAACCTAGAACCCGGAGCTCATAATGGTGGCGGCGGCAAGCTAGGGGAGGACTGGCACCTTCGCAAGGGCCAGATCCCCCGCGCGGAAACGCGATGATGGGCTGGGGTGATGAAGTGATGAGGACGGCATACGCCGGATGCGGAGGTCTCCGCTCACGTGTACCTTGGGAACCCGGACATGAACGACGGCTCGTGGCATTCCCTGGGCGCGCGGCTGGCCGTGGTGGCGCTGCTCGTGCTGGCGAACGCGTTCTTCGTCGCCGCCGAGTTCGCGCTGGTGTCCTCGCGCCGGACCCGCATCGAGGCGATGATCCGGCGCGGCGACAAGCGCGCCAGGCGCGCGCGGCGCGCGATCCTCGCGCTGGACCGCTACATCTCGGGCACCCAGCTCGGGATCACGCTCGCCAGCCTGGGCCTGGGCTGGGTCGGCGAGCCGGCGATCGCCCGCGCGATCGAGCTGCTGATCGCGCCGCTGCCGCGGCCGCTGGCGACGATCGCCGCGCACGGCGCCGCGACCACCGTCGCCTTCGTCGCCATCACCTTCCTGCATATCGTCCTGGGCGAGCTGACGCCGCGGGCCCTGGCCCTCCTCCACCCGGAGCGCACCAGCGCCTGGGTCGCGGCGCCGCTCATGGCGTTCACCGTCGCCACCAACCCGTTCATCTGGCTGCTCAAGACCAGCGCCAACCTGGTGCTGCGGCTGTTCGGGGAGCGGGCGCCCACCCGGCTGGAGCGCCTCCACTCGGCCGAAGAGCTGCGGATGCTGGTGGACCAGAGCGCCCAGGGCGGCAAGCTGGACCGCGAGGACGCCCGCCTGCTGGCCGGGGTGTTCGAGTTCTCCGAGAAGACCGCGCGCGCGGTGATGACCCCCCGCACCGAGATCGCGGCGCTCCCGCTCGAGGCCTCGCTCGCCGAGGCGGCCGGGCGCGTCGCCCGGGCGCGGCGCTCCCGCTACCCCGTCACCCGCGCCTCGCTCGACGACATCGTCGGGATCGTGCACGCCAAGGACGTGCTCGCCGGCCTGACCGCGGCGGAGCCCCGGCCGGCCCTGGCCGACCTCATGCGCCCCGCCCACTTCGTCCCCGGCTCGCGCGAGGTCGAGGACGTGCTGGCCGACATGAAGCTCCGGCGGGTGCACATGGTCATCGTGCTCGACGAGTACGGGGGCACGGCCGGCCTGGTGACCATGGAGGACCTGCTCGAGGAGATCGTCGGCCAGATCTACGACGAGTACGACCGGCCGGCCGAGAGCCGCGGCGCCGCGGCGCCGGGCGGCGCGACCCATCCCGGGAGCCTCGCCCTCGCCGAAGCCAACGCCCGCCTCGCCTTGTCGCTCACCAGCGACGACTACGAAACCCTGGGCGGCTACCTGTTCGGCCGGCTCGGCCGGCTGCCCCGGGTGGGGGATGTCGTGCCGGTCGAAGGCGGCGCGTTCGAGATCGTGGCGATGGACGGCCGGAGGGTTGGCGAGGTGAGGTTCGTGCCCGCCATCACTTCACCGCCTCCCGGTGGAGCCTGAGCGCGATGCCGGCGGCGACCTTGATGGCTTCCTGCATCGAGGAAGGATCCGCGATGCCCTTCCCGGCGATATCCATCGCGGTCCCGTGGTCGGGCGAGGTCCGTGGCACCGGGAGGCCCAGGGTCACGTTCACGCCGCGCCCGAAGGACGCGACCTTGATGGCCGTCATGCCGACGTCGTGGTACGGGGCGAGCACCGCGTCGAACTCCCCCTTGAGGGCCCGCACGAACACCGTGTCGGCGGGCAGCGGGCCGGCGATGCCGAGCGTCCGCGCGGCGGGGCCGAGGCTGCGCTCTTCCTCGTGGCCGAACAGCCCGCCCTCGCCGGCGTGGGGGTTCACGGCGCACAGCGCCAGCCGCGGCTCGGCCAGGCCGAACCACTCGGTGAGATAGCGCCGGGCGATCCCGCCCACCTCCACCACCCGCTCGGGGGTGAGGATCGCCAGCGCGTCCCGGAGCGGGAGGTGGGTGGTGATCAGGACGACCCGCAGCCGGTCGGAGGCCAGCATCATGGCGACCCGGCTCGCCCCGGTCAGGTCCCGCAGCAGCTCGGTGTGCCCGGGATAGCGGAACCCCGCGGCGTTGAGCGCGCGCTTGTCGGCCGGCGCGGTCACGATCGCGTCCACACGGCCCGCCCGCCACAGCCGCACCGCCTCCTCCACGGCCCGGCCCGCCAGCCGGCCCGCCGCCGCCAGGGCGTCTTCGCCGGCGCGGCCGCCCGACTCGCCCGCCCCTCCCCCCCAGGGCCCGACGCCCACGGCGTGATCCGCCCGTACCGCGCCGATCAGGTCGTCGGGGCCGATGACGGTCGTCTCGGCGCCGCCCCCGCCCTCACCGACAGCGGCCGCCGCGACCTCGGGGCCGATGCCGCGGGGATCGCCCAGGGTGATCGCGAGACGGGGAGTGTAGATGCTTACCTCTACTCAGGAACCAGAGGACAGGACACAGCGTGCGGAACAGTCACGAGCCGCCGAGTGAGGAGCGGTCGCGGGCACTGCCCATCTTCCCGCTCACATCTCGATGCTCACATAGGTCTGGCTCTTGAGCTGCCTGAGCAGCTCCTGCATGGACTTCTCCTGGGCGAGCTGCTGGCGCAGCTGATCGCGCAGGTCGTCGAAGGTATAGGGCCGCTCCGGCTCGATGTCGGTCAGCTCGGCGACCACGAACTTGGTGCGGTTGGGGCTCTCGGGGTTGATGGCGAAGGGGGGGACGACCTGCCCCACCGTGGCGTTGGCGAACGCCGCCGCGTACAGGGGCAAAAGCTGGGAGCGCGCGATCGAGTCCACGTGGACCTGCTCCGAGGTGTCGGCGTACAGCTTCGCCAGGGAGTCGAAGTTGGCGCCGGCCTGGAGCGCCGTCTCGACGGCCTTCGCCCGGGCCGCGGCCGCGGCGAGATTGGCGGAATCAATCGCCGGCGTGAACAGGATGTGACGGGCCTCCACCTCGCCCGGCTGCCGCTTCTGGACCTCGATGAGGTGGTAGCCGAAGGGAGTGAGGATGGGGCCGACGACTTCGCCCGGTTTCGCGTTGAAGGCGGCGTTCTCGAAGGCCTGCACCATCCCGCCGCGCCGGAACCAGCCCAGCTCGCCGCCCTGGTCCCGGGTGCCGGGGTCGTCGGAGTAGCGGCGCGCCAGGGTGGCGAAGTCCGCCCCGTGGCGGAGCTGCGCCAGGACCGAGTCCGCCCGCGCCAGCGCCAGCGCCTTCGCCGCCGCGGTGGGTTGCGGCGCGATCACGATCTGCTCGAACGACACCATGGGCGGGCGCTTGTGCGTCGCGCCCTGGGTCTTCTGCCACTGGTCGAACGCCTGGTGCAGCTCGGCCAGCGTGACGTTCGCCGGCCGCAGCTTGCCCTGCTCGCGCAGGTTCTGGAGGTAGCGCTGCTGGTAGAGGTAGCGGCGCTGCTGCTCGGTGAGGAACTGCCGCCAGTCGTCCACCGTCTCGAAATGCGCGGCCTTGATCGAGGCCTGGAACGCCGCGTCCGAGGGGAACTGGTCACGCACCTGCTGGGCCTGCTGGTTGACCTGGTTCAGCACGTCCGCGTCCGACACCGAGATGGACGTGTCGCGGCGCGCCGCCTGATAGAGCACCTCGTCGTCAATCATGGTCTGGAGGATCTGGCGGCGCAGCGCCACGCGATCCGCCGAGTCCGGCGGGAGCTGGAGCAGTCCCTGGGCCTGCTGGATGTAGATGCGCTCCTGCACGTCGGACAGCAGGATCGGCTGGTTCCCCACCACCGCCACCACCCGGTCCACCAGCTGCGGGCCCGCGGGCGCGCCGGTATCGGCGGCCGCGGGGGCCGGGTCGGGGGCGGCGCCCGGCCGCTGGGCAAAGAGGGGCGCGGGTGCCAGCGCCAGCAGGATCGCCGCGACCGCGGCCGCGCGCCCCTCCATACGCTACTCGATGTGCCGCGTCGGCGGCGTGGTCTGCGGCCGCGACAGCGGCGGCCCGCCGGGGGCCGGCGTCATCATCGGCACGTTGGGCGGCGCCTCGGGGCCGCGCAGCTTGGTCGCCTGATCCAGCGCCGCGTCCACGCCCACCGGCGAAATGGTCCAGGACTCGCGCTGCCGGAGCACGTCGGCGAGATACGGGGAGAGCGGGTAGAACCGGTGCGCCGTCGGGTTGGAGATCAGGCCGGTGAAGTACGCGCTCACCCGATTGGCCGCCGCCTGCGCGCGACCCGCCGCGCCGCGGGTCGTGGCGCCCGCCGTCGCGGCCGTCAGGGAGTCCGGCGTGATGTCCAGCACGGCCTCCAGCGTGTCCAGCTCCTGCGCGAAGCCGGTGCGGAGGGTATCCAGCTCGCCCGCGGTCAGCGCGACGTGGGCCGCGTGCGCCGCCGCCACCATCAGCTCGTTGCGGACCAGGTTGTGGATGAACCGGTCCACCGTCGAGTCCGGCGCGCTGGACAGGGCCCCGGGCGCCTGCGGCCCGAAGGCCTCCAGCCAGCGGGTGAAGTCCCGCATCGTGAACCGGCCGCCGCGGTAGGTCGCGAGCACGCGCCCGCTGCTCTTCGCGTTGTCCAAATCCGCCACGGCGGCCCGCACCGCGCCCGCCGCCGAGCTCTTGACCTTGATGTCGCCGTGGCTGGTCAGGCTGTCCATGAAGATCGAGTCCATGCGCTGCACCAGCAGGCCCTTCAGCGCGGTGGCGAAGGAGTCCCGCACCTGCGCCAGCGCCGGGCGCCAGATGATGTGGTAGCCGAACGCGGTCTGCACGACGCCCGAGAGCTGGCCGGGGGCGAGGCCCCACGCGGCGTCCTCGAACTGGCTGACCATCTGGCCGCGGCTCACCAGGCCGAGCGCGCCGCCGTTCTTCGCGCTGCCGGGGTCGTCCGACACCTTCTCGGCGAGCTTGGCGAAGTTCGCCCCGTGCTTCAGCTCGTTGAGGTACTGCTCGGCGATCCGGCGCCGCGCCGCCTTGACCTGGGCCGTGGTGTCCAGCGCCACGCGCACCAGGATGTGGTCCAGCCACCGCACGTTGCCGGTGTTGTAGGCGCTGTCCACCTCGGCGTCCGTCACCTGGGCGCGCTGGACGATGGCCTGGTCGTGGAACCGGTTGATGACGATTTGCATCACGGTGGGCCAGTTGGCCGCCACGACCGTGGCGCTGTCCAGGAGGCTGTCGCCGTTGGCCACCGCCTCGCCCAGAAGCTGGTAGTCCACCCACAGCTCCGCGATCTGGTTCACGGTCGCGCGGCTCAGGGGCACCTGCTTGACCGGCGCGATGAGCTGCGCGAGCTGGGTGACGGTCAGCTCCTGGCCGGCGGCCCGGGCCACGAAGTGCTGGTGGGCGGTGAGGGCGTCCTTGAGGCCGGAACAGCCGGCCAGCGCCACCAGCGAGAGCACCGCGAAACGGCGAACCATCGTCGCTCCTATCGAGTTGTCGCTTCCGCGCCGCGCGCCAGCGCGCGCACCAGGCCCGCCAGAACGGGCATCCCGCCGAGCCGGCGGAGCTTCATTGCGAGGGGGGCCACCCGGCGCACCTCGGCGGCGAACTGCACCTCGTCCATCGCGGCGGTCAGGTTGGCGAGCCGCACCCGCGCGCCGGCCCGGAAGACGAGCCGGACTTCCTCGCCGCGCACCAGAACCGTTTCGAGGCCGAGGCGCCCGCCGATCACCCGCAGCTGGGTGAGCGCGATGAGCGCCTCGGCCTCCGCGGGAGGCCGGCCGAACCGGTCCGCCATCTCCTCCCGCAGACTTTCAATCTCGCTCCCGGACTGGCTGCGCGCCAGCCGCCGGTACAGGTCGAGCTTGGCGGCGTCGTCGCTGACATAGGTATCGGGCAGCAGCGCCGCCCGGTCGAGCAGCACCTCGGGCGGCGGGGCCGGGCCGCCGGCGGCGTCGCCCTTCAGGGCGCGGACGGTCTCCTCCAGCATCCGCAGGTACATGTCCACGCCCACGGACAGGGCGAAGCCCGACTGCTCGGCGCCGAGGATGTTGCCGGCGCCGCGCAGCTCCAGGTCCTTCAGCGCGATCCGGTAGCCGGCGCCCAGCTCGCTGTAGTGCACCAGGGTCTGGAGGCGGGCCTCGGCGACGGGGTCGGCGTCGTCCGACACCAGCAGGTAACAGTACGCGCGCCGGCTGCTGCGGCCCACCCGCCCCCGCAGCTCGTAGAGCTGCGCCAGGCCGAACTGCTCGGCGCGGTGCACGATCATGGTGTTGGCGTTGGGCACGTCCAGGCCCGACTCCACGATCATGGTCGAGCACAGCACCCCGATCTCGCCGGCCACGAAGCGGCGCATGACCTGGTCCAGGTCGTGGCCGCGCATCTTGCCGTGCGCCACCGCGATCACGGCCCGCGGCGCCAGGCGGCGGACGCGCTCGACCACGGTGGCGATGGTCTCGATCCGGTTGTGGACGAAGTACACCTGGCCCCCGCGGTCCAGCTCCCGGGCCATGGCCTCCTCGAGCAGCTCGTCGTCCCACGGCTCGACGTAGGTCAGGACCGGCGAGCGGTCCTTGGGCGCCGTCTCGATCAGGGTGAGGTCCCTGAGCCCGGCCAGCGACAGCTGCAGGGTGCGCGGGATGGGCGTCGCGGTGAGGGTGAGCACGTCCACCGCCAGCCGCAGACGCTTGAGCCGCTCCTTGTGCTCGACGCCGAAGCGGTGCTCCTCGTCCACCACCACCAGCCCCAGGTCGTGGAACCGCACGTCCTCCGAGAGCAGCCGGTGCGTCCCGATGACGATGTCCACGGTGCCGTCCGCCAGGCCCGCCAGCGCGGCCCGCTGCTCCGCCGCGGTGCGGAACCGGCTCAGCGTCACCAGGCGGACAGGGTAGTCGGCCAGGCGCTCGCCGAAGGTGCGGCCGTGCTGCTCCGCCAGAATGGTGGTGGGGGCGAGCACCGCCACCTGCTTGCCGGCCGCCACCGCCTTGAACGCGGCGCGCACCGCGATCTCGGTCTTGCCGTAGCCCACGTCCCCGACCACCAGCCGGTCCATGGGCCGCGGGGCCTCCATGTCGGCCTTGACCTCCGTCGTCGCCCGGCGCTGGTCGGGGGTGTCCTCGTACAGGAAGGAGGATTCCAGCTCCCGCTGCCACTTGCCGTCGGGAGGGCAGGCGTAGCCCGGCGCGAGCCGCCGCCGGGCGTACAGGTCCAGCAGCTCGGCCGCCATCCGGCGCACCGACTCCTCGGCCTGGCGGCGGACCCGGCCCCAGCGCTTGCCGCCCAGATGGTCGAGGTGCGGAACGGGCTGCTCCGCGCCGTCCGTGTCCACCGCGCGATAGCGCTCGAGCTGGTCAATGCGGTACAGCGGCACGTGCAGCAGGTCGCCGCCGTGGTACTCGATGGCCGCCACGTCCAGCGTGCCGTCGGCGACCGCGATGGTCTGCATGCCGCGGTAGACCCCGATACCGTGCTCCAGGTGCACCACCGCGTCGCCAGGCCGCAGGGTGGACAGCGCCCCGATCGGCGACGCCTGGCGGTAGCGGCGGGGCCGGCGGATGCGGCGCGCGCGGCGGAAGATCTCGTGGTCGGTGAACACCACCAGGCCCGGCAGCGCGAACCCGCCGTCCAGGGCCCCCACGGCGAGCGTCAGCCGGGGGGGGAGCCGGCCACCGTCTTCGAGCAGTTCCTCCAGGCGCTCGAGCTGCCCCTGGTTGTCGCACAGGACCACCGCCTCGCCGTCCTCGGGGGCGCGCAGCCACGACAGATCGCGGCCCGCGCCGCCCCCGCCCCGCGGCCCCGGCTCCGGAGGCGGCAGCGCCGGGAAGGGCTCGCCGTCGGGCTCGGCCAGGGCCAGGCGCGCGAACCCGGCGAGCGCGGCCGCCCAGGCCTCCGGCTCCACCAGCCGCTCGGCGCGGGGCGGCACCAGCTCGCCCAAGCGCCGGGCGACCTGGGCGTGGTGCTCCGCCTCCGTCCAGGCGCGCCGCACCGCCTCGGCGAGCGCGGCCCCGTCCTCGACGACGACCAGCGCGCCCGCCGGGAGGAGGTCGAGCAGGCTGCGGCGCACCTCGCCCGTCTCGGCGGCGTCGCCCACCGCGACCCGCGGATCCACCGGCAGCACCGTGGCGCGCTCCAGCTCGCCCACGGACCGCTGGGTCGAGAGATCGAACGCGCGCAACGCGACGCACGCGTCGTCCCAGAACTCCGCCCGCGCCGGCTGGCTCATCCCGAAGCCGTACACGTCCACGATGCCGCCGCGCACCGCGAACTGCGCCACCTCGCTCACCATCGGCACGCGCGTGTAGCCCAGGCGCTCGAGCGCGCTCACCGCCTGGCGGAACGAGGGGCCCGCCGGCCCGGCGGCCAGCTCCAGGCGCGCCGCCTCCAGGGCCGCGGGGATCAGCGTGCGCTCCGCCGTGGCGCGGGCCGTGGTCACGACCACCCGGAGCGCGCCCCGGCTCAGCCGCTCCAGCGTCTCGACGCGCTCGCCGGCGATCTCGAAGTGGGGCTCGTCCTCGCCCAGCCCCTCGCGCTGCGGGTAGAGCGCCAGCGCGTCGTCGCCACCCAGCACGCCGAGATCGGCCAGCCAGCGCTCCGCCGCCGCCGGCGACGCCGTCACCACCGCGATCATCCGCGCCGGCAGCTCCTCCAGCAGGGCGGCGACGACGGCCGCGCCGGCCGAGCCCGCGAGCGGCGCGAGCCGCACGGCGCCGCCGCGCTCGGCGAGCCGGGGCGTCAGCCGCCCCAGCTCCGGCAGGGAGCGCAGGTGGGCGACCAGTCGGAGGAGCGCCACGCTCAGCGCGCTCGCGGCCGCACGCCGGCCGCCGCGAGCGACTCGACCACCAGGACCGCGAGGGCGCCGGCCAGCAGCCAGCCCGTGAGCTCGGCGCGCCCGGCGCCGCGGAACCGCAGC
>JAJYLI010000093.1 GCA_021787855.1 bacterium
GGCGGCCCGGCCGGACAGCCGCCTCGCGGCCGCGCTCGCTGGCGCGGGGATGCCGGTGCTGGCCCTGGCGCCCCGCTTCGAATGGGATCCGCTGGCCGTGGCGCGCCTGCGGTCGCTGCTCATCCGCGCCGGTGCGCAGGTGGTCCACGCGCACACCGCGCATGCCGTGGCGACGGCCGCGCTGGCGAGCGCGGGCACGCCGGCGCGCCTGGTGGCGTCGCGTCGCGTGGCCCTGCCGCTGCGTCGCAACCCGCTGTCGCGGTGGAAGTACGCGCGGGTCGCGCGCCTGATCGCGGTGTCCGAGCACGTGCGCGCGGTCCTGGAGGCCGGAGGGATCGCGCCGCAGCGGATCGCCGTGGTGCCGAGCGGGCTCAACCTCGCGTGGCCCGCGCGCCCCGCAGCAGACGCGGTGCTCGCCTCGCTCGGCGTCGCCGGCCGCCCGCTGGCGGTGATGGTTTCGTCGCTGATTCCGCCGCACAAGGATCCCGAGACGTTCCTGGTCGCGGTCCGCGCCGCGCGCGACGCGGGGGTGGAGGTCCACGGCCTGCTGGTCGGCGACGGGCCGCTGGCCGGAGCCGCGCGGCGGGCCCGCCGGCGGCTGGGGCTGGAGGGTGTGGTCCGGATGGCGGGGTTCCGGGCTGACGCGGTGGAGCTGCTCGCGGCGGCGGATGTCGCGGTGCTGAGCTCTCGCGACGAAGGCCTTGGCACCACCTTGCTGGACGCGATGGCGGCGGGGGTCCCGGTGGTCGCGACGGCGGCGGGAGGTGTGCGGGAACTGGTACGGCACGGGATCGAGGGCCTGCTGGCTCCGGTGGGGGACGGCCGGGCCTTGGGCGCCGCGCTGGTGCGGGTGCTGCGCGAGCCCGACCTGCGGGCGGCGCTGGCGGCGGCGGGGAGGGAGCGGGTCCGCCAGTTCTCCAGCGAGCGTACCATCGCGGGCACACTGGCCGCGTATCGCGCGGTCGTCGCGGGCGTGGAGGGTCCGGGAAGCGCGGCGCCAGCCGGGCCTCGCGAGCCGGCGCCGGGCGTCCGCGGAGGGGAGGAGCGAGCGTGAAGGACCGGGACCAGGCGGCGGGATGGGTGGTCGCGGCGGTCTGCATAGCGGCCATCGGGGCGTTCGGGGCGGAGGGCAACGCCCGGTGGCCGTGGCTGGCGTTCAACTGGGTGGCCTCCGCGCCGTTCCTGCTGCTGCTGGTGCCGGACGTGCAGGCGTGGGCCCGCCGGCGCGTGGCGGCGGCGCCGTCCCTGGAGATCCACGTGCCGATGGCGTTCGCGCTGTTCGGCATGGCGGCGGCACTGGTGGTGGGGAGCCACAACTGGCTGAACTTCCTGTTGTGGCCGCTCACCGTCGGCCTCGGCACGCTCGCGCTGGTCCGAGGCAAGCCGGGCGAGCCGACGGCCGGGCGGCTGCTGTTGAGCGGCCTGGCCCTGTGGGTGCTGGGCGGGTTGTGGGAGGGCGCGCTGCAAATCCGGGTGCCGGGCGGCACGCACCTGGGTCTCGCCTACCTGGTGGCGCTGGACCTGGCGCTGTTCTTCTACACGGTCGCGCGGCCGGTGCGCACGTTCGACGTCGGCCTCGGGCTCGGCGGGCGCGACTGGGGCCTGGCGCTGGGCGGCGTCGTGACGCTCGCGGCCGTGGCCATTCCGCTGGGCTTCGCGCTCGCGTTCCTGCGCTACGAGCCGCGCTGGCTGGGCCTCGGCTACGCGGTCGTCCGGCTGTTCGGGCTGATCCTGTTCGTGGGCCTGCCCGAGGAGATGCTGTTCCGCGGGGTGCTCCAGGAGAGCTTCACCCGTTTCTGGGGCCGTGGCGGCGGCCTGCTCGCCGGGGCGCTCGTCTTCGGCCTCTCGCACCTGCCCAAGGGAGCGCCGCCCTTGAACTGGAAGTACGCGCTGCTCGCGACGCTGGCCGGCCTGGTCTACGGGTGGGTGTACCAGCGCACCGGGAAGCTCGCCGCCGCCGCGGTCACCCATGGGGTGGTGGACTGGATCTGGAGCACGTTCCTTGTCTCGTGACCCCGCGGTGAGCGGGTTCTCGATCGTGCGCAACGCGGTGGCGCTCGACTACCCCGTGGTCGAGTCGCTGCGCTCCCTGCTGCCGCTGGTGGACGAGCTGGTGGTGGCCGTGGGCCACAGCGACGACGGAACGCTCGAGCTGGTGCGGGGGCTGGACGATGCCAGGCTGGTGGTCGTGGAGACCGAGTGGGACGACGCGCTCCGCGCCGGGGGCCGGGTGCTCGCGCAGCAGACCAACCTCGCGCTCGAGCGGTGCCGCTGCGGCTGGGCGTTCTATCTCCAGGCGGACGAAGTCGTGCACGAGGACGACCACGCCGCGATCCGCGCGGCCCTGCGGAGGGTGGACGGGGACGACGCGGTGGACGCGCTCTCGTTCCGGTTTGTGCACTTCGAGGGGACGTACGCGTACGTCAACCCGCTGCGGTATCGCCGGCAGTCGCGGATCGTGCGGAACGACGGGCGGGCGGTGTCGGTGGGCGACGCGGCCGGCTTCGCGCGGCGCGACGGCGCGCGGTTGCGCACGCGGGCGAGCGGGGCGCGGATCTTCCACTACGGGTGGGCGCGGGCGCCCGGGGCGCTGCTGGCGAAGGGGCGCAACCTCGACCGACTGTACCACGACGACGCGTGGCTGGCCGCGCGCTGGGACGGGGTGAGCGCGGAGGCCCTGGGCGACGTGGACCTGGCGTTCCGGTGGCGCGGCCGGCATCCGGCCGTGATGCGGGAGCGGATCGGGGCGGCGAGCTGGCGGGTGCCGCCCGGCCGGCGGCCGCCGCTCGACACGCCGCTGCTGAACCCGCGGTTCTACGCGGCGTGGCTGCGCAAGTGGCGACTGCTGAAGTAGGGCCGCGCGGCGGCGCGGAGCCGCCGCCGCAGGGCCCGTGGCGGCGGCTCAAGCGCGCCCGGCAGAGCGTCAAGCGGCCGCTGCAGACGGCGTTCGCCGCGGCGATGGTCGCGCCGCTCGACCGCCGGCCGCGCGGCCTGGCCGACCTGGATGCCCTGGCGCCGGAGCGGATCGTGGTGTCGCGGACCGACCGGATCGGCGACCTGCTGTGCGGCACGCCCCTGCTGGTGGCGCTGCACCGGCGCTGGCCCGACGCGCGGATCGTGATCATCCCCGGCGCCAAGAACCGCGCGGCGGTGGCCGGCCTGCCGTTTCTGGAGGAGGGACCGGCCTTCCGCCGCGACCCGGCGAGCTGGACGCGGCTGGCGTGGTGGCTCGGCCGGCGGCGGTTCGCGCTCAGCGTGTCCCTGCGGGCCGAGTCCATGGCCGGGGTCTGGGTTTCGGCGTGGAGTCGCGCGCCGGTCCGGGTGGCGACGCACCGGACGTACGCGGCGCCTTCGTGCAACCTGATCCTCGGCGCGGACGAGTTCCACCAGCTGCGGCGCTACGCCCACGCGGCCGAGCTGCTGGGGTTTCCTCCCGCGGAGCTGAGACCCGTCTTCACGGTGCCGGCCGACGCGGAGCGTCGCGGGGCCGCGCTCGCCGCCGAGTTGCTGCTCCCTGCTCCCCCGGACGGGCGGCCGGTCGTCGGGCTCCAGATTCCCCACCGGGCCTCGCGCCGGCACGCGGTGCGGGCGTGGGCGCCCGAGAAGGTGATCGAGCTGGCCCGCCGCCTCGGCGGGGACGGGTGCCGCGTGGTGCTGTGCGCCACGGGGAAGGAGCGGCTGGAGGCGGCGCGGGTTGCGGCGCTGGTGCCGCAGGCCGTGGTCGCGCCGGCGGTGCCCCTGACGGTGTTCGCGGCGCTGCAGCGCCGCTTCGACCTGTTCGTCGCCCAGTACACCGGGACGCTCCACCTGGCGGACGCCATGCGGGTGGCGACGGTGGCGTACGGGCTTCCGTCGCAGGAGGAGGGCTGGGGCGTGATCGGGCCCCGCAGCCGCAGCATCACGGGCCCGGTCGTGGCGGAGATTCCGGTCGAGAGCGTGCTGGCGGCGGCGCGGGCGCTGCTCGCCCGGGCCGGCCCACCGAAAGGACGGAGCGCATGAGCGCAGGCGTCGCCGTTCCGCGGCTGAGCGTCATCCTGATCACGCTCGACGAGGAAGAGCGGTTGCCGGCGTGCCTGGCCAGCGTCGCGGGCCTCGCCGACGAGATCGTGGTCGTGGACACGGGCTCCAGCGACCGGACGGTCGAGATCGCCACGCGGGCCGGCGCGCGGGTGGAGCGCATCGGCCGGAGCGCGTTCCGCGGCCACGGTCCCTCCAAGCAGCGCGCCCTCGATCTGGCGACCGGTCGCTGGGTCCTGCTCCTGGACGCGGACGAGCGGGTCACGCCGCGGCTGGCCGCCGAGATCCGGGCCGTCATCGCGGGCTCGAGCGCGGTGGACGGCTACTGGGTGCGGCGGGACGTGTACTACCTGGGCCGGCGCATGCGGTGGGGCGGGCTTGGCCACGACTGGGTCATCCGGCTGTTCCGTCGGGAGCGGGGCCGGTGCACGCCGGCGCCGGTGCACACGACGGTCGAGGTGACGGGGGCGACGGCGCGGCTCGGTGGCACGCTGGAGCACCACACCGTGCGGACGGTGCTGGAGCACCAGGCCAAGGTGGAGCGCTACGGGTCGGTGCGGGCCGAAGAACTGGCGGCGCGCGGCCGCCGGTACCGCGCCGCCGACTGGCTGCGGATGCCGGTGGAGTTCGTGTTGCGCTTGGTTCTGCGCCTGGGCGTCCTGGACGGGTCGCGGGGCGTCGCCTGGGCCACCATCTCCGCCTACGAGAAGTGGCTGCGCTACGCCATGCTGATCAATCGGCCTCCCGAGCCCCGTCCGCCGGCCGCCGGCCGCTCCGGCGGCCCGAGCCTGCCGGGTCCGGAAGCGCGCCGCTAGATTGCCGCATTCCGTGGAGCAGAGCTACTTCCGCAAGGGCTTCGGTCTCAAGGACGCCATCCAGGGCGCCCTGAGCGGCGACTACCACAGCGCCGTGGTGGACGAGATCCGGGCGCGCGGCTACCGCGTCTCGGTGGGCGACCTGACGGTGCGGCTGGCCCAGGAGTTCGGCTTCTGCTACGGGGTGGACCGCGCGGTGGAGTACGCCTACGAGACGCGGACCAAGTTCCCGGACCGCCGCATCCACCTGGTCGGGCAGATCATCCACAATCCGCACGTCAACGCCAAGCTCGCCGCCATGGGCATCGAGATCCTCGCGCGCCCGGCCGAGGGCGAGTTCGACTTCGGGCGGGTGACGGCGGCAGACGTCGTCCTGCTGCCGGCCTTCGGGGTCACGCGGGCCGACTTCGACCGCCTGCGCGCGCTCGGCGCGGTGCTGGTGGACACCACCTGCGGCTCGGTGCTCAACGTGTGGAAGCGGGTGGAGAGCTACGCGCGTGACGGGTTCACCGCGATCATTCACGGCAAGTACCAGCACGAGGAGACGCGCGCCACCGCGTCGCAGGTCACCAAGTACGCCGGTGGCCGCTACCTGGTGGTGCGGGACATGGCCGAAACGCGGCTGGTATGCGAGTTCATCGAGCGGGAAACGGGAGGTGACGAGCTGCGGGAGCGGTTCCGCGCGGCGGCGTCGCCGGACTTCGACCCCCGGCGGGACCTGGCCCGGGTGGGCATCGCGAACCAGACCACGATGCTCTCGAGCGAGTCGCTGGCCATCGCGGCCGAGCTGCGGCGCGCGATGGTGAGCCGCCATGGCGTGGCGGCGCTGGCCGAGCACTTCCGCAGCTTCGACACCATCTGCTCGGCGACGCAGGATCGCCAGGACGCGGTGCTGCGGCTGCTGCAGGATTCGGTGGACGTCATGGTGGTGATCGGCGGATACAACTCCAGCAACACGAGCCACCTGGCGGAGCTGTGCGCGGAGAAGCGCCCCACGTATCACATCGAGGATCCGCAGGGGATTGACCCGGTGGCGGGGACCATCCGCCACAGGGTGGTGGGGACGACGGCGGAGGCGGTGGTCCGTGACTGGCTGGGTGCGGGCCCGCGCATCGTCGGCGTGACGGCCGGCGCCTCGACCCCCAACAACAAGGTCGGCGAGACGATCGAGCGGATCTTCGGGACCCGCGGGTTGTCGCTGGCCGAGGCGCTCGCGTAGCCGGCGCGCGCGCGGCCGCCCCCGGGCGGTCAGTGGAAGTCGTGTGACGTGACGAAGGCCGCCCCGCCGGCGGGATGCGGCGCCGCGAACCGTCTGGCCCGCACGTTCAGCACGCCCTGCTCCACTTGCAGCACGCCGCCCACCACCAGAATGGGGGAACGCCGCACCAGGCGCTTGTGCGCCTCGAACAGCTTGGGCGTGACGACGACGTTGGCCAGGCCGGTCTCGTCCTCCAGGGTCACGAAGCAGAACCCCTTCGCGGTGCCGGGGCGCTGGCGGCAGATCACCAGCCCCGCCACGGTCACCCAGTCGCCGTCCCGCCGGCGCTCCAGCTCCGCCGCGGGGACGGCGCCCAGCCCCGCCACGGCCGCGCGCAGGTGGCGCATCGGGTGCCCCGCGGGGGAAAGGCCCGTGACCCGGTAGTCGGCCTCGGTCAGCTCGACGGGGGTCAGGGCCGGCAGCGGCGCGGCCCGCCGGTCCCGCGCCACGGGCGCGAGCGGCCCCGCGGCGCCGCGGGCCTGCTTCAGCACTTCCCACAGGGCGGAGCGGCGGTCGGGCCAGAGGCCGTCGAAGGCTCCCGCTTCCGCGAGCGCCCGGAGCTGGGCGACTGCGAGCCCGCTTTCCCGCACCCACGCCTCGAGCGACGTGGGCCGCCGGCCGGCCAGGAGCGGCTCGAGCCGCTCGCGGGCCTTCGCCCCGAGTCCGGCCACATACCGGAGCCCGATGCGCAGGGCCGGGGGCCCGGCAGCCGCGGCGACGCCTGCCGCGGTTTCTGCCGCTGGCGACGCGTAACCGCTGCCACCTTCGCCGTCTTGCGGTCTGGCAACCGTCCCTTCGATCGAGCAGTCCCAGGCGCTGCGCATGACGTCAACTCCGCGCACCGTCACGCCATGCCGTTTCGCGTCTTCCACGATGGTGCCCGGCGCGTAGAAGCCCATCGGCTGCGCGTTGAGCAGCGCGCAGGCGAACTCGGCCGGGTAGTGGAGCTTGAACCAGGCCGAGGCGTACACCAGCAGCGCGAAGCTGGCGGCGTGGCTCTCGGGAAAGCCGTAGTCGGCGAAGGCGGAGATCTGGTTGAAGATGCGGCGCGCCACGTCGGGCGCGATGCCGTTCGCGGCCATGCCGTCCACCAGCTTGCCGCAGATCCTGGCCATCCGCTCGTGGGAGCGCTTGTGGCCCATCGCCCGCCGCAGCTCGTCGGCCTCGCCCGGGGTGAAGCCCGCGGCGGCGATGGCGACCTGCATCCCCTGCTCCTGGAAGAGCGGCACGCCCAGCGTGCGCTCGAGGATCGGCTCGAGGGAGGGGTGCGGGTAGGTGACCGGCTCGAGCCCGGCGCGTCGCCGCAGGTACGGGTGCACCATCTCGCCCTGGATGGGGCCCGGTCGGATCAGCGCGACCTCGACCACCAGGTCGTAGAAGGTGCGCGGCGCCAGCCGCGGCAGGGTGTTCATCTGGGCGCGCGATTCGACCTGGAAGACGCCGATGGTGTCGGCGCGGCACAGCAGGTCGTAGACCGCGGGCTCGTCCATGGGCAGCCGCGCCAGGTTCACGGCGACGCCGCGGTGGAGCCGCACGAGGCGGATGGCCTCCTGGAGCATGGTGAGCATGCCCAGGCCCAGAAGATCGATCTTGATCATCCGCACCGGCTCCAGGTCGTCCTTGTCCCACTGGATCACGGTGCGCTCGGGCATCGCGGCCGGCTCGATGGGCACGACGTCGGCCAGCGGCTCGGCGGAGAGTACGAACCCGCCCACGTGGATCGAGCGGTGGCGCGGGAGCTGGTGGAGGCCGCGGACCACCCGCGCCAGCATCCGCACCCGGTGGTCGGCCGGATCGAGGTCCGCGGCGGCCGCGCCACCCTCGAGCAGCTTCTCGCCCGTCTCCCTCGCGCCGTCGCGGTCGGCCTCGTCGGCCAGCTTCTCGGCCTGCCGGGCCGAGAAGCCGAGCACCCGGGCGGCGTCCCGCACCGCCGCGCGGCCGCGGTAGGTGATCGCCTCCGAGACCATGGCGGCGTGGTCGCGCCCGTAGCGACGGTAGACGTACTGGAGGATCTGCTCGCGGTCGTTGTGCGCGAAGTCAATGTCGATGTCCGGCGCCTCGCGCCGCTCCTCGGAGAGGAACCGCTCGAACAGCAGCTCCATGCCGACCGGATCAATGGCGGTGATGCCGAGGCAGTAGCACACGGCGGAGTTGGCGGCGGAGCCGCGCCCCTGGGCCAGCACGCCGAGGCGGTTGGCCTCGCGCACGATGTCCCAGACGATGAGGAAGTAGCCCGCCAGGCCGAGTCGCCGGATGACGTCCAGCTCGTGCCGGAGCTGCGCGCGGTGCCGCTCCGTGAGGCGCGCGCCGTAGCGCTCCCGGGCGCCGGCCGCCACCAGCGCGGCGAGATGGTCGTCGGCCGCGACCCCCGGCGGCGTGGGGAAGGCGGGCAGGGTCGGAGTCAGCGCAGCCATCCGGAAGGCGCACCGCTCGGCGACCTGGCGCGTGGCGGCGATGCCCTCGGGATAGTGGCGCCAGCGATAGGCGATGCGTTCCGGGCGCTTCAGGTACCACTCGCCGTTCGGCTTGAGCAGCGTGCCGGCCTCGTCCAGCGTGGTCTGGTGGCGCAGGCAGGTCAGCACGTCGTGCACCAGCCGGCCCTCCCCCCCGGGCGCGGCATAGTGGACGTCGTTGGTCACCAGCCAGGGAAGGTCGAGGGAGCCGGCGAGCGCGATCAACTTCGGCACCACCGCGCGCTCGGCGGCCAGCGCGTGGTCCCAGCACTCCACGGCGACGCGGCCGCCGAAGACTTCGGTCAGGCGGCCCAGCCGCGCGCGCGCGCCGGCCTCGTCGTCCCGGGCCAGGCGCCGCGGCACCTCGCCGAACGGGCAGCCGGTGAGGCAGAACAGGCCCGCGGCGTGGCGCTCGACCTCGTCCCACGGCGCCGCGGGCGCGCCGCGCTCCCCGCTCCGCGCCAGCGTGACGAGGCGGGAGAGATTGCGGTAGCCGTCCCGGTCCATGGCGAGGAGGGTGAGGTGCGAGGTCGTGGCGCGAGCCGGGTCCGCCGCGCCGACCGTGAGCTCGAGGCCGACGATCGCCTCCACCCCGTGCTCCTTCCCGGCCTCCGCCCAGCGCACGGCGCCGCCGAGATCGTCGTGGTCGGTGAGCGCGGCGGCCCTCATGCCGGTCGCGGCGGCGCGCGCCATCAACGTTTCGGGGTTGGAGGCGCCGTCGAGGAGCGAGAAGCCGCTGTGGCAGTGCAGCTCGACGTAGTCGCTCAATCCCACCATCCCTCCACGAACCACTGGTGGGACGGGGCGTCCCGTCGGAGCAGCCACAGCGCGCCGTCGGCCGTGCGCGCCGTGTAGTAGTCGCGCGGGCCGGCCGGCGCGCCCGCCGTGGCGGCGGCGTCGGGCCGCCACCACCGGGGCGCGAGCCGCTCGGGGCCGCACCACGCGACCACGTCGTGCCAGGCGTCTCGATGTTTGACGGCGGCGAGCCCCAAGCGGGCGAGGCGGACGTGGACGGGCGCCGCGGCGGGCAGGAGCCGGAGCGCCGCCGTCAGCTCGCCCGCCGGCCGGAGGTCTTCCCGCCGCGTCGGTGTGCCCGGCTCCACGGCGCTCCGCGGCTCGGCGCGCCCGGGCGCCGGGGCTTCGGTCGCGGCCACCCAGGCGCCCCCGTCCGCCGGCAGGTGCCCATCGCGCGCCTGGGGGACGGCGACGGCGTCGGCGCCCTCGCTGCCGCGGATCCGCTCCAGCGCCGCGGCCAGGGCGGCGGGATCGGCCCAGCGCGGCGCCAGGAGATCGCCCTGCTCGCCGGAGGCCGGCACGGTGACGGCGGCCGTGAGCGTGAGCGCGACGGCGGGTTCCTGGAGCTGCCAGGTTTCCAGCGCCAGCCGGCAGTGATCGAACAGGGCGTCGGGCCGGGAGGTGGGACGCGCCGGCCGCACGGCGCGCGCGGCCAGGCTGCCGTCGTCGAGCCGGAGCGCGAGCGCGAGCTCGCGCGCGGCGAGCCCCCGGGTGCGAAGCGTGTCGCTCAACGAAGCCAGCGCGCCCCGGAGGACGAACAGCAGCGGCTCCGCCGTGGCGACGGGACCGCCCAGCTCGACCTCGACCCCGGGGAGCGCGTCGTCGCGGGGCGTCGTGGGGCCGCGCGTGTCCAGGCCGCGCGCCAGGCGATGCGCGGCGAGCCCCTCGGGGCCGAAGCGTGCCTCGACCTCGTCCGCCGCGAGGGCCGCGAGCTGGCCCAGCCTGACCAGGCCGAGGCTGCGCAGTGTTCCGGCGAGATCGTCGTCCAGGTCGAGGAGGGTGACGGGAAAGGGGGCGAGGTACGCGGCGTCGCCGCCCGGCGGCACGATCCGCGGCCGCGCGGCCGGACGTTCCCGCGCCCGCGCGGCGCGGCGCCCGCCGTAGGTGGCGGCGTACGCCGCGATCGCGGAGCCGGCGACCCCGGCGCGGGCGGAGCCGTAGCCGAGGCCGCCGGCGATGGCGGCGAGCCGCTCGGCGAGCTTCGCTTCATTGCCCAGCCCCGCCGCGTCCACCCACCAGATCCCCGCTCCACCCCACCCCGTTGCCAGACGCCAGGAAGGCAACGGCTCCCCTCCCCCCGCCCACGACACGCGCGGGCTGGCGGCCAGGAGGGCGGTGGTCACTGCGAGGGCGGCGCGCGCGATGCGCTCCGCGTCCCAGGGGAGCGCGAGGAGATCGGCGGCCAGCGCCCGGGCCTCGGTGAGCGCCATGCCCGGCGTGATGCCGCGGGCCTGGGCCGTGCGGCTCGTGGCGGCGATGCGCGGCTTCCCGCGCAGCTCCGCGACGGCGGCGGCGGGCGCCTCGGCGCTCGCGTCGCCGGGCGCGGCGCTACTTGCGCGTCTTGCGCCGGGGTCGCGCGCCGGCGGGCTCTGGAGCGCGCCGATCGCGAACCGCCCAATGCGGACGCAGGCGATCCGGCAGGGGAACGCCAACCGTCACCTCCGCGGCGCGCGGGGCGCCGCCCTTTTGGATGGTGACGCGCAGCGCGCGCGCCGCCGGCCACGCGCCTCCCCAGCCCGGGAGCGCAGGGATGAACGCCGGCCCGCGCGCCGCCGGCTCGACGTCGAGCGTCACGGCGGCTCCGAACGCCGGTGACTGGAAGCCACTGGCAACTTGCCGTCTTGGCGTCTGCGCACCCGACCTCAGGGACGTCTGCGCAACCGGCTTCACGGCCGTCCGGGTAACTCGGATCACGAGAGCGCAGTCCCGGTCGTGCGCCAGCCGCTGGAGCCGCACCGCCACGCGGCGCGCAGGCGCGGGGACGCGGTCCACGATCACCAGGCCGAACGCGCCGGTCCTCAAGAGCACGTCGGCGCACCACCAGGCGTTCTCGCCCGCCCGGGGCCGCACGGCCCAGAACAGGCCGAGCCGGGCGAGATGCGCCGCGGCCTGCGGCGCGATGCTGCGCTCGGCGTCCACCAGCGCCACGCCTTCGTCGGCGCGGAGCGTGGCCTCCGCCAGGGCGAACAGGAGCGTGGTCCCGCCGCTGCCCAGGGGGGCCACGAGGGCCGTGATCTGGCCCCGCGGCACCCCTTGGGGGAG
>JAJYLI010000094.1:0-8003 GCA_021787855.1 bacterium
ACACCGTGCTGCCCGACGGCGCCGCCGCCAGCCTGATGGCGCAGCGCCGGGTGGACGTCGTGCTGGTGGGGGCGGACCGGATCGCCCGGAACGGGGACGTGGCCAACAAGGTCGGCACGCTGCCGCTGGCGATCGCCGCGCGGCAGTTCGGCGTGCCGTTCTACGTCGCGGCGCCCTGGTCCACGTTCGATCCGGCATGCGCGAGCGGCGCCGACATCCCCATCGAGCAGCGCGCGGCCTCCGAGGTGACGCGACCCATGGGCGTCCCGGCCGCGCCCGAGGGGAGCGAGGCGTACAACCCGGCGTTCGACGTGACGCCGGCGGAGCTGGTCGGCGGCTACGTGACGGAGCGGGGAATCCTGAAGCCGCCGTTCTGACCGCGGAGTGCGCGGCCTCCGGGCCGGCGGCGCGCGCGCCGCTCCCTCTGGCCGTGGCCGCGCGCGGGCGGTAGCATATCCGCGATCCCCCAGGGAGGCGGTATGCCGGAGCAGGAAGTGGGCGTCGTCACGCACTACTTCGATCGCCCGCACGTCGCCATCGTCAAGATGACCGCCGCCGAGGTCCGGATCGGCGATCAGATCCGGATCAAGGGCGCGCACACCGACCTCACCGAGACCGTCGCCTCGATGGAGGTCGAGCACCGGAAGATTGACGCCGCGAAGCCCGGCGACGAGTTCGGCCTGCAGGTCGCCGACCGGGTGCGCACCGGCGACAAGGTCTTCAAGGTCACCGTCTAGCGCGCCAGGTCCCGGACGGCCGCCGCCACCGCCGCCGTCGCGCGCGCCAGGAAGCGGTAGTCGAGGCTCTCCGGGGTGTCGCCCGCGGTGTGGTAGTGCGGGTTCCGGAGATCGGCCGTGTCGGTGACCATGAGCGCCGGGTAGCCCGCGTCCCAGAAGCGCGCGTTGTCGCTGCGGCGGGTGTCCGGCGCGACCCACCCCCGGAACGGCACCGCCAGCGTGAACAGCGGCACGTGCGGCTCGGCCGACCGCCGGAAGGCCGCCAGCAGCCCGCGCGAGCGCCAGTCGCCCACGGCGGCGAGGAAGTTCCCCTCCCGCGGCACCTTCCGGATCAGCCGGAGGCCCAGGAGCGCCGCCTGCCGCTCGCCCGTGTAGCCCAGCATCTCCAGCACCAGGGCGCCGGCCACCCGCTGGCCGCGCTCCTTGAGCCAGCGCGCGTAGAACCGGCTGCCGACGCGGTACTGCAGCAGGACGTTCTGGACTTCCTCGAGGTTCAGCCCGACGAACTGCACCGTGGCCGCCAGCGCCTCGCCCCGGAGGAGGCGCGCCGCCTCCAGCATGGCCGCGACCCCGCTGGCGTTGTCGTCGGCGCCGGGGGTGTGGGGCGTGGAATCGAAGTGCGCGGCCACCACGACCCAGGGCCGCTCCGGGTCGGCGCCGTCCCGGGTCCCCAGCACGTTGTGGAACTCGGCGTCCGCCCCCCCGCCCCCCCACGGGAACGGCTGCCGCTCCACCCGGAGCCCGGCGGCCCCCAGCTCGAGCGCCACGTGGTTCTCGGCCGCCGCGAGCGCCGCGGGGGCCGCCAGCCGGTGGCGCACGCCGGCCAGGGCGCGCACGTCCGCCTCCAGCCGCCGCGCGTCGGGCGCCGGGGAGATCACGGCGCCTTCCCCCTCCCGCCCGCCGTCCGGGGCGGGGTCTGGCAAATGGGACGGTGAATGACTCATTATTGTGCTCCCACATCGGAGGATGCCATGAACGCGCGGGCGCTCCTGCTGGCCACTCTCGTCATCGCCGGCTGCGGCAAGGCCAAACCGGCGGGGCAGACGGCGGCCGCGACCTCCACCGGCGCCACGACGCCCGACACCTCGCACTTGGCTCCAGGCATGCAGCAACGCCTCTACGAGGCGGCGGAGATCGCCCTGCCGCCGGGCCTGCCGGCCGAGAGCCTGCCGGAGCCCGACTCGCCGGGCGCCAGGCTGCTGGTTCAGTATTGCACCCAATGTCACGCGCTGCCATCTCCCTCGATGCACGGGCCGGCCGACTGGCCCAGCGTGGCGCGGCGCATGTGGGTCCGGATTGACATGATGTCCGGGGCGATGGGCATCCAGACGCCGAGCACGGCGCAGCGCGCCGAGCTGCTGGCCTACCTCGAGAAGCACGCGCTCCAGGTCGCGGCCACGCTGCCCCCGGGGCCGGGGAAGGCGGTGTTCCAGGAGGTGTGCTCGCGTTGTCACGAGCTGAACGATCCCAGGATGCACACGCCGCCGGACTGGCCGGTGGTCGTGATGCGGATGGAGAAGGACGCGGAGATCATGAAGGTGCGCGGGATCACGCACGGCGAGGCCGTGCAGATCATCTCGTACCTCCAGGCCGTCTCCGCGCACCCGCGCCCCAGGTGAGGCGGCGGGAACCGCGGGCGCGGTGAGCGGCGAGGGCTGAGCGCTGCCCGCGATCCTCGCTCTGGATCAAGGCACCACCGGGTGCACCGCCCTCGTCGTGGACGAGGGCGGTGGCGTTCTGGGGCGTGGCTACCAGGAGGTCACCCAGCACTATCCGCAGCCGGGCTGGGTCGAGCACGACCCCGACGAGCTGTGGGAGAAGACGCGGGCCGCCGCCACGGCCGCGCTGGCCGCGGCGCGGCTCACCGGCCGCCGGCTCGCGGCCATCGGCATCACCAACCAGCGCGAGACGGCGGTGCTGTGGGACCGCGCCAGCGGCCGGCCGCTCCACCGGGCCATCGTGTGGCAGGATCGCCGCACCGCGGAGCGCTGCGGCCGGCTCGACGCCGGGCTGCTGGCCGACCGCACCGGCCTGGTGCCCGATCCGTACTTCTCCGCCACCAAGGTCGAGTGGCTGCTCCAGCGGCTGCACCCCAGGCCCGGGGCCACGGCCTTCGGCACCGTGGACAGCTGGCTGGTGCACCGGCTGACCAAGGGCCGCGCGCACGTCACCGATCCCACCAACGCCTCCCGCACGCTGCTCTACGACATCGAGGCGCGGCGCTGGGACCCCGAGCTGGCCGCGCTGTTCGGCGTGCCACTGGAGATCCTGCCCGAGGTCCGGCCGTCGTCCGGAACCTTCGGGATCGCCGACGCGGAGTGGTGGGGCACCGAGATCCCGATCACCGGCATCGCCGGCGACCAGCAGGCGGCGCTGTTCGGCCAGGGGTGCTTCACCGCGGGCACGGCCAAGAACACCTACGGCACCGGCGCGTTCCTCCTGCTCAACACCGGCGCGCGGCGCGTGCGCTCCCGCCGCGGTCTGCTGACCACGCTGGCCTGCGACGCCGCCGGCCGGCCCGCCTTCGCCTTGGAGGGCGCGGTGTTCATCGCCGGCGCGGCGGTGCAGTGGCTGCGCGACGGCCTGGGCCTGGTGGCCGCCGCCCGCGACACCGAGGAGCTGGCCCGGAGCGTGGCCGACACGGGCGGCGTCGTCTTCGTGCCGGCGTTCGTCGGCCTGGGCGCGCCGCACTGGGAATCCGGCGCGCGCGGTGCGATCTTTGGGCTGACGCGGGGGACGGCCCGGGCGCACCTGGTGCGCGCGGCGCTGGAAGCGATGGCCTACTCCACCCGCGAAGTGCTGGAGGCCATGAGCGCCGACGCCGGACTCGCGCTCGCCGACCTCCGGGTGGACGGCGGCGCCGCCGCCAACGACTGGCTGATGCAGTTCCAGGCCGACCTGCTGGGCATCCCGGTGACGCGTCCCGAGATCGTGGAGTCCACCGCGATGGGGGCGGCCGGCCTGGCGGGCCTCGCCGCGGGGGTGTGGCGCTCCGCTGACGCCTTCCTGGCGGCGCGGCGCACGACCACCTTCTCCCCGCGTCCCATGGACGGCTCCGGATGGGCCGGATGGAACCGCGCGATACGGGGTACGATAGCCTGGAGCCGGGACAGGTGATGCGGTTTCCAGCATCGCAACTCTTTGTCCGACAACGTGGTGGATGGGCTGACCGTCCCCGCCTTCGGGGCGGCCGCCTGCTGGTATTGGATTTGCGGATAGCTTGAGTCGGATTTGGTGTGGCTCGGGGTTACCGAGCGCTCGAACGCGGGATGTGCCCATGAAAGCCCGAACGAAGTTCATCATCGGTGGTGTGCTGATCCTCGGCAGCGTCGGCTACCTCATGGGGTCCAGCATCAAGGACACGGGGGAGTACTACCTGACGCCGACGCAGCTGGCGACGAGGGTGGCGGCGGATCACTCGTTCTACAACGTCGGCGTGCGGATGGGGGCGCGGGTGGTGAAGGGGTCCATCACGCGCGACGTGGCGACGCAGACCATCACGTTCCGCGCGACCGACGGCGCGCACACCTTCCCGGTGGTCTATCACGGGCTGGCGCCGGACACGTTCACCGACGGGGTGGACGTGGTGGTCGAGGGGCGGCTGATGCCGGACGGGACGTTCCGGGCCACGACGCTGCTGGCCAAGTGCGCGTCGCGGTACGAAGCGGTGCCGCCGCCGTCGAGCGCGGCGCCGGCGCACCCGGCCCCGGCGTCGGGTCCCGCCACGTGACCGATCTCGGCAACATCGCGCTGTGGATCGCGCTCCTCATCGGGCTGTGGGGGAGCGTCATCGGTTTCGTCGCCGGCCGCACGGGCCGGGCCGACCTCGGCCGCTCGGCCGAGCGCGCGATGTACGTGCTGTGGGGCCTGCTGGTGATCGCGGCGGCGGGACTGCTGCACGCGCTGCTGACGCACGATTTCAACGTCGAGTTCGTGGCGGCGTACACCAGCCGCAACCTGCCGGTGTTCTACACCTGGTCGGCGTTCTACGCGGGGCAGGACGGCTCGCTGCTGTTCTGGGCGCTGGTGACCTCGACCTTCGGGTCCATCGCGCTGCTGGTGAACCGCGGCAAGTACAAGGAGCTCACGCCGTACGTCGCCAGCACGGTGGCGATCGTGATCACGTTCTTCGTCGCCACCATGGTGTTCGCGGCGAACCCGTTCCACCGGCTGGGCTACACGCCGGTGGACGGCCGGGGGATGAACCCGCAGCTCCAGAACCCGGGGATGGTGTTCCATCCGCCGATGCTGTACCTGGGCTACACCAGCATCAGCATCCCGTTCGCCTTCGCGGTGGCGGCGCTGCTGTCGGGCAAGCTGGACACGGGCTGGCTGCACGCCATCCGCAAGTGGACGCTGCTGTCGTGGCTGTTCCTCTCCTGCGGGATCATCCTGGGGATGTGGTGGGCGTACGTGGAGCTGGGCTGGGGCGGCTACTGGGCCTGGGACCCGGTGGAGAACGCGTCGTTCATGCCGTGGCTGGCGATGACGGCGTTCCTCCACTCGGTGATGATCCAGGAGAAGCGGGGGATGCTGAAGCGGTGGAACTTCGCCCTGGTGATCCTGGCGTTCGTGCTCTCGATCTTCGGCACGTTCCTCACCCGGAGCGGGGTCATCTCCAGCGTGCACGCCTTCTCCGAGTCGCCGGTGGGGTGGTACTTCGGGATCTTCGTGATCCTGGCGGCGGTGTTCGGCTTCGGGCTGCTGGCGTGGCGGTGGCCGCTGCTCCAGGCGGAGGCGAAGCTGGAGTCCATGGTGAGCCGCGAGTCGGCGTTCCTGTACAACAACATGATCCTGCTGGTGATCGCGTTCACGATCCTGTTCGGCACGACGTTCCCGGTGCTCTCGGAGGCGGTGCGCGGCACCAAGGTCACGGTGGGGCCGCCCTGGTTCAACCTGGTGGAGGTGCCGCTGGGCCTGCTGCTGCTGCTGCTGACGGGCATCGGGCCGCTGATCGCGTGGCGGCGGGCCAGCGCGGCGAACCTGCGGCGGCAGTTCCGCTGGCCGGTGGTGGCGATGCTGGGGACGGCGGCGGCGCTGCTGCTGGTGCGGATGGGCGACGGCTGGTCCATCGCGGCCTACGCGCTGGCCGCCTTCGTGGTGGCCACGGTGCTGCAGGAGTTCGTGCGCGGGACCGGGGCGCGGCACCGGCTGCACGGGGAGGCGTACCCGCTGGCCTTCGTCCGGCTGGTGGGGCGGAACCGGCGGCGCTACGGCGGCTACGTGGTGCACCTCGGGATCGTGATGCTGTTCGCGGCGTTCGCGGGCCTGCCGTTCAAGGAGACGCAGGAGTTCACCTTGAAGCCCGGGCAGACGGCCGAGATGAAGGACCCGTACGGGGCGACGTTCCGCTTCACCCACCAGGGCGTGTCGCAGTACCAGGTGCTGAACCGCTGGGTCACGGCGGCGACGGTGGACGTGACGAAGAACGGCAAGTACCTCGGCACGATGAGGAGCGAGAAGCGCCAGTACCTCGACTCCGTGAACCGGCCGACCTTCGAGCCGGCCACGGAGGTGGCGATCCGCAGCACGCCGGCCGAGGACCTGTACGTCGTGTTCGCGGGGTCGGTGCAGGGCACCGAGGAGGCGGTCTACAAGATCGTGATCAACCCGCTGGTGTGGTGGGTGTGGTACGGCGGGATGGTGCTGGCCCTGGGTGGGCTCATCACGCTGTGGCCGGGCGGGCAGGGGCCGACGCCGGCGAGCCTGCGGCGCGCGGAGTCGGCGGGCTATGTGGCGCGCGTCGGCGCGTAGCCTGATCGTCGCCGCCGCGCTGGGCGCGGCCGCGGCACCGCTTCCGGCGCAGACGCCGGCGGCCGACACGGCCGTGGTGAGCGAGTCCACGGCGCTCGCGCAGGACCTCAAGGCGCAGGGCCGCGACTCGCTCGGCCAGCTGGAGTACCCCGAGGTGGCGGGGCCGCTCGTGAAGCCCGTGACCCCGGCCGACAACACCGCCCTGGTGATTGACATCGAGAGGAAGATCCGCTGCACCTGCGGCTGCAACCTCTCGGTCTATACCTGCCGCACCACCGACTTCTCGTGCACGGTCTCGCCGGCGATGCACCGCCTGGTGCTGGCGCGGCTGGACTCGGGGATGACCGAGGCGCAGGTGCTGGCCTCGTTCGAGAAGCAGTACGGCGAGATGATCTTCATGACGCCGCCCCGGCGCGGCTTCAACTGGGTGGCGTACATCACGCCGTTCGTCGGCCTGCTGGTGGGGATCGGGCTGGTGACGGCGCTGGTGCGGCGGTGGTTCCGGGTGGCGCCGGCGGAGGCCGCCGGCGGGGCGGCTCCGGCGGGCGCTCCCGGTTCGCCGCCCCCCCCCGGGGGGCCGGACGGCACCTCCGCCGCGGCCGGGGCGGGCGCGGCGGGCGTCACCCCGGAGGATCTGGAGAAGCTCAAACGCGAACTGGAGCGGTTCGAGGCGTGAGATGCTGATCGTCTGGGGGCTGCTGATCGCGATCGCCGCGGCGCTCCTGGTGCTGATGCCGATCCTGCGCCCCGGCCCGGCCGTGGAGCCCCGGACGCCGTTCTCCGAGCCGGAGGACGACCCGCTCGAGCAGCGCAAGGAGCTGGCCCTGGCCGCGCTCAAGGAGATCGAGTTCGACCGCGCCACCGGGAAGCTGTCGGAGGCCGACTACCAGGCCATGCTCACCCGCTACACCAAAGAGGCGGTGGAGGCCCTGCGCGAGGTGGACGCGGCCGCCGCCGCCGCCGCGACGCCGGCGGCCGTTCCCGCCGCGGCCGGAGGCAACGGGCACGCCGCGGCGGCGGCCGGCGCCGGGCCGGCGGGCGCCGTGGCGATGGACGACCAGGCGATCGAGCGCCTGATCGCCGAGGCGCGGCAGGCGGGCCGGAAGACCGGCCGGCGCTACTGCATCAACTGCGGCGCGGTCCTGGAGGGCAGCGGCCGCTTCTGCGTGGAGTGCGGCGCGCGGGTGTAGGCGGGCCGCGGGTCGGACGCGGTGCGCGGCGGCGTGGCCCTGGCGGGCCACGCCGCTTTGCTTCAACTTGGGCGCCCTGTGCCGCGTAGCACCTGGACGGCCGCTTCGGCTGGTCCGCGCTCCCACGACCCTCCGTACCGGGAAGATCCATGTCCAACCATCCGAGAGTCCCTGATTGGAAGGCCGCGGTGGCGGCCGCCGCGCTCGCGCTGATCGCCGCACCGGGGCTTCACGCCCAGCAGCCGGGCGGCCCACCCGCGGGCCAGACCGGCGAGCGCCCGGGCGGGCGCGCCGGCCAGCAGCCGCAGGGTCCCAAGCCGTA
>JAJYLI010000094.1:8103-11407 GCA_021787855.1 bacterium
CGGTGACGGGGCGGGAACGGCGCGCGCGGCACCTCGACCCGTCGCGCACCCTGATCGAGGACGCGAAGGTCTTCCCGACCAACCTCAACGTGCGGGCGCTCCAGACCTGGTCCTCCGACAGCGTGCCGGGCGGCGACGATCTCGGCACCATCACCGAGGTGGCCCAGTACTCCATGGTGGCGCTCCCCGACACGCTGGCGCGGCGGCGGCTGTGCGACAACCGGGTGGGCTTCTTCTCCACCGAGCAGATTGACTACGGCACCGCCGAGCAGCGGGCGGCGCACCGCTGCTACATAGACCGCTGGCGGCTGGTGCCCAGGGATCCCGGCGCGGCCGTCTCCGACCCGGTCAAGCCGATCGTGTTCTACATTGACCCGGCGACGCCGAAGCGGTGGGTGCCGTGGCTGATCAAGGGGGTGGAGGACTGGCAGCCGGCGTTCCGTCACGCGGGCTTCAGCAACGCGATCATCGCCAGGCCGGCGCCGACGCACGCCGAGGACCCCGACTTCTCCATGGACGACGCGCGCTACTCGTACGTGCGCTGGCTCCCCTCGACGGTGGAGAACGCCTTCGGCCCGCACATCTCCGACCCGCGGACCGGCGAGATCCTCCAGTCGTCCATCGGCTACTACCACAACGTGATGAACCTGCTCCGGGACTGGTACTTCGTGCAGGTGGCGCCGGACGACCCGCGCGCGGCCCGGCTGCCGCTGCCCGACTCGCTGATGGGGCGGCTGCTGGAGTACGTGGTGGCGCACGAGGTCGGCCACACGCTGGGCTTTCCGCACAATTTCTACGCCTCCTCGGCGATGCCGGTGGACTCGCTCCGCAGCCCGGCGTACACCCGGAAGTGGGGCGACACGCCGAGCATCATGGACTACGCGCGGTTCAACTACGTGGCGCAGCCGGGTGACGGCGCCGCGCTGATCCCCACGATCAGCGTGTACGACTCCTTCGCGGTGAACTGGGGCTACCGCCGCTTCCCGGGCGCCGCCACGTCCGAGGCCGAGCGGCCGTACCTGGACTCGCTGGCGCGGATGCAGGATACCGATCCGATGCTGCGGTTCGGGAACATGGACGGCATTGATCCCAACTCGCAGCGGGAGGCGGTGGGCCACGATCCGGTGAAGGCCACCACCTACGGCATCCTGAACCTCAAGCGGGTGATGGGGATGATGCTGGCGGCCACCACCACCGACCAGCTCGACGACTACAGCGACCTCGGCGAGATGTACGACCGGCTGATCGGACAGTACCAGTTCGAGCTGAGCGACGTGATGACCGAGGTCGGGGGCGTCTATCGGCACGAGAAGTATCCGGACCAGCCGGGCGTCATCCACACCACCGTGCCCAGGGCCGTCCAGGCCGGCGCGGTGCGGTTCCTGGACGACAACATCTTCCGGACGCCGCTGTGGCTGTACGACCCGGACATCCTGCGGCGCATCGAGCCCACGGGCTTCTCGGACAAGCTGCTCGCCCTGCAGAAGTTCGTGCTCGACGGCCTGTTCGACGACTCGCGGCTGGACCGGCTGGCGGACGAGGCGGCCGGCGCCACCCCCGCGGCGCCGGCGTACACCATCGGCGACCTGCTCGCCGACACCCGCACCTCGATCTTCTCGGAGCTGGGCGCCCGGCGGGTGGCGGTGGATCCCTATCGCCGCAACCTGCAGCGGGTATGGGTGGACCTGCTCGCGGCCAAGCTCAACCCGCCGGCGGCCGCGGCGATGATGCCGCGGTTCCGGGGGCCGGGCTTCACCCCGCCGCCGGCCGCGCCGGGCGACGCGCGGGCCATGATGCGGGCGTCGCTCACCGAGCTCGACACCGCGCTGCGCCTGGCGCTGCCGCGGGCCGCCGACCGCGAGACGCGGGCGCACCTCGCGGACCTGCGCTACCGCATCGGCCGGGCGCTGAACCCGCCGCGGTAGGGGGGTCTAGGAAGCCGGCGTGTCGAGGAGCGCGGCGTCCACTTCGCCGCGCGCCTCGACCAGCCGGTCCACTTCCTTGGCCGCCTCGAAGGCGAGGCCGAGGTCGGTGGTGACGCTCTCCACGGTGCCGGAGCCGGCGTGGAGCCGGAGCAGGCCGAGCCGGATGGCCTCGAGCGCCGCCACCGTGCGCTCCAGCCGCGCGCGGACCTCGTCGCGCTCGCGCTCGACCGCCACCAGCGCCTCGTCCCTGCGGCCGGCGATCAGGTCCGTGCTCGTGGTCCGGACCCCGCCTCCCTCGATCTCGTCGGCCCCGCCGCGCGCGGCGCCGGCCGCCGCTTCGGCCAGCTCCTCGTGGCGCTTCCGCAGACGCTGCGCGTCGGCCTCCAGCCGGTGGAGCACCTCGGGAAGGTCGTCGAGCTGCTGCCGCGTCTCCTTCGGCAGGTCCGCGTAGAGCTGCTCGGCGGCCATGCCGATGGACAGCTCGGTGGGGCGGTGGGTCACCGAGGCGGCGAGCATGCGCCGCGGGGTCACCAGCCGCGCGACGCGGAACAGCAGCCGGCCGAGCGGGCCGGTCCACACCTTCGCGTAGAACTCGGTGTCCACGTCGCGGCGCCGCTGCAGGAGGATGAGGGAGCCCAGCACGCCGCCGAAGCCGGCGAGCGAGCCCAAGCTCATCAGCAGGATCGCGGCGTGCGAGAACAGCCAATCCCGGTTCACGCCGAAAGCCAGGCCGGCTCCGAAGCCGACCCAGGCCACCAGGGAGCCCGCGCGCAGCGCCCGCTCGGCCGGCGACGGGCCGACCCCCGAGTCCAGCGCGCGCTCCTCGCGGTCGCGTTCGATCTCCGTCTTGAACGCGGGCGCGAGGTCCGGATGCCCGAAGCCGAGCTTGAGGAGGCGGCGGGCCCGGTGCACGAGGGTCGCGAGTGGTACGGCCGTCATGCCGCCGACCAGCGTCCACAGGGCGACCGGCGCGGAGTGGAGCCGGGAGGCGAGGATGGTGGCTCCGCCGAACAGGAACAGGGGATAGACGAGGACGCCGGGCCCGTCGAGGCGCGCGCCCCGCTTGACGAATGCCCGCAGCGCCACCGGCAGCTCGCGCCGCTGCTCCAGCGCCGCCCCCAGCTCGTCGGCCACCTCCTCCGCGCTCCGGGGCCGGTGCTCGGGGCGCTTCGCCAGGCAGCGCTCCACGGCCCGGGCCATCTTCCTCGGCAGGGCGCCGGCCGCGGATGCCAGCGGCGCGGGTGCCGTGTTCACCTGCCTGGCCAGCACTTCGCTCGCCGTACGGCCGTGGAAGGGCAGCTTCCCGGCGACGGCGTAGTAGGCCGTGACGCCGAACGCGTACAGGTCGCTGCGTGTGTCCGCGCCCTTGCCGAGGGCCT
>JAJYLI010000095.1 GCA_021787855.1 bacterium
CGGCGGTCGCGCCGCCCCGCAGCCCCGGCGGAGCGGCGAACGCGACGACCCCGGTGCCGAGCGCGCGGGCGCGGCGGGCGGCGATGGCCGCGGCGCGGCGGAGCGCCCCGCGCACCGCGGACTCCCGGGCGGCTCCGCCGTCCGCGGGGAGATCCTCGTACTTCCCGACGCCCACCAGGAGCAGCCGCGCGGGGCCGCCGCCGGCCAGGTACGCCAGCGCCGTCTCGTCGCGCGCGCCGGTGAACTCGCCCGAGGCGAACAGCCGCCCGAGCACGCCGCCGGCCCGGGCGTCGAGGGGCGCCAGCTCGGGTGGCGGCGCCGCGTTCCGCTTCGGCACCGCCACCGCGAGCAGGGGGACGTCCGCGGCCTCGAGCGTCGCCGCGAGCAGCGTGTACTTCACCCGAGGTGCTCGACGATCTTGTCCGCGAACACCGACGTCGGCACCGTCGTGGCGCCGTCCATCTGCCGGGCCAGATCGTAGGTCACGTGCTTCGCCGTGATCGCGCCCTGGAGCCCCCGCACGATGGACCCGGCCACGTCGTTCCAGCCCAGGTGCTCGAACATCATCACCCCCGAGAGGATGACGCTGCCGGGATTCACCTTGTCCTGGTCCGCGTACTTGGGCGCGGTTCCGTGCGTGGCCTCGAAGATCGCGTACCCGTCGCCGATGTTGGCGCCGGGCGCCATGCCCAGGCCGCCGACCTGCGCCGCGCACGCGTCGGAGAGGAAGTCGCCGTTGAGGTTCGGCGTGGCCAGCACCTGATATTCCTTCGGGCGCAGCAGCACCTGCTGGAAGATGCTGTCCGCGATCCGGTCCTTGATCAGGACCTTCCCGGCCGGCACCGTGCCGTTCACGTCCGCCTCGGCGATGGTCTGCCGGGCGAAGCGCTCCTTCGCCAGCTGGTAGCCCCAGTCGCGGAAGGCGCCCTCGGTGAACTTCATGATGTTGCCCTTGTGGACCAGCGTCACCGTCGGGAGCTGCTTGTCAATGGCGTGCTGGATGGCGCGGGCGATGAGCCGCTTGGCGCCGAACTCGCTGAACGGCTTGATGCCGATGGCGCTGTGCTCCCGGATCCGGGCCTTCAGCTCGCCCACCAGGAAGTCGCGCAGCCGGTCGGCCTCCCTGCTGCCCGCCTGGTACTCGATGCCGGCGTACACGTCCTCGGTGTTCTCGCGGAAGATGATGACGTCGAGGTCCTGCGGGCGCTTGACCGGCGAGGGGACGCCGTCGAAGTAGCGCACCGGCCGCACGCAGGCGTACAGGTCGAGGAGCTGCCGCAGCGCCACGTTGAGCGAGCGGATGCCGCCCCCCACCGGCGTGGTGAGCGGGCCCTTGATGCCGACGCGGTACCGCTTGACCGTCTCCAGCGTGGCCTCGGGGAGCCAGTTCCCCGTCTCCTTGAAGGCCTTCTCGCCGGCCAGCGTCTCCTGCCAGACGATGCGGCGCTTGCCGCCGGAGGCCTTGGCGACCGCCGCGTCGAAGACCTTCTTCGAGGCGCGCCAGATGTCGCGGCCCGTGCCGTCGCCTTCGATGAACGGGATGATGGGAGTGTCGGGCACCACGTACTTGCCGTCCTGGTACGTGATGGGGGCGCCTGGGGACTGTGCGGACATGGGGATGTTCCTGCCGTCGTCGTGAGGTTGGAGCTTCGCCGTCCCGTGCGGCCGGGCGGCGCGTCAAGCAGCCGCTAAACCTACCTGCGGAAAGGTGTTACGGCAACGCCGCGGGGCCGGCAACCTCGGGGGATTGCCGGCCCCGCGCCTTCGGCCGACGCTCGGGCGGGCGCCCGGCTCAATCCACCGGCCGCGGCGGCCGCAGCTCCACGGTGGCCGGCACGACGGACGGCGCGCCCGCGGCCGCCAGGGCCCGGTTGACGGCGGCCAGGCCGGCGCCGAGCGCGGTCTCGGCGGTCTCCAGCCCCCGCTGGACCGCCGGGGCGAAGTACTGGAACACCGCGTACGACGCGGGCGTGGGCGGCGCATACGGGCCCTCGACGGCGCCGACCAGGGCGTCGAGGCGCTCGGCGGGGCCGGGCGGGAAGACCAGCGCGTCCTCGTCGGCCTCGAGCTTCGTCTGGTACAGCGAATCCTCGGCGCCGCGGAGCCGCGCGATGAGCGCCGCCGCGTCCTGCCGGGCGGGCGAGCCGGCCGGCAGCGTGGCGAGCCGGTCCTCGAGCTGGGTGCGCGCGTTCCGGAGCCGGATCACCGTGGTCGTGACGGCGTTGACGGTGTCGCGGATCCGCTCCAGGAAGCGGAACTGCCGCGCCAGCGCCGCCGGCGTCGCGTGCACGCGGGGATCCGGCTTGAGGGAGAACGGCTCCTCGTACGTCCGCCCGCCGACCTCCAGCCGCACGCGGTAGTGTCCCGGCAGCGCCATGGGGCCGTCGCCGTCAAGGTCGTTCATGCCCCAGAAGGGGGCGGGCCCGGGGTAGCGCAGGTTCCAGGCGAACCGGTCGAGGCCCTGCTTGTCGGGCGCCCGCGGGGGCGCGGGCGGCCGGTGCGGCCAGGGCTTGTCGCCGTCCTTCACCGTGTCCCGCATGATGCTGTCAATCGCGAGGCTGTCGAGCCCCGCCCGGCGCAGGCTGTCCCGCTTCGCCTGGAGCAGCGGCGCCTCCCGCGCCGAGTCCGCCGCGGTGAGCGAGTCCTGCCGGCTGGTGAAGGTCCGGATCACGCGGCCCGCGGAATCCAGCACGCTCAGCGTCACCACCTGGCGCGGCTGCTTGAGCCAGTAGTAGAACAGCGCGCCACGCGGCGGGTTGGTGCCCTCCGGGTGCGCGGGGGTGCCGCCGGTGCCGCCCCAGTCCACCCGGTACTGGGCGGGGGGCGGGAACAGGTGCGCGCTCTCCTGGAGCAGGGCGGGCGTCATGGTCTCCAGGGGGGTGATGTCGTCCATGATCCAGAACGAGCGCCCGTGGGTGGCGGCGATCAGGTCGTGGTCATGGATGGCCAGGTCGTGCACCGGGACGATGGGCAGGTTGCGCCGCAGCGACTGCCAGTGGCCGCCGTCGTCGAACGACACCCACACGCCGCGTTCGGTGCCGGCGAACAGCAGGCCGCGCCTGGCCGGGTCGGCGCGCACCACCCGCACGATCGCGGTGGGGGGCAGGCCGTCCACGATCCTGGTCCAGCTGCGCCCGTAGTCGGTGGTCTTGAGGATCCAGGGCTCGAAGTCGTCGAGCTGGTAGCGGTTGGCCGCCACGTACGCGCCGCCGGGCGCGAAGGGCGAGGCCTCGATGATCGAGATCCGCGTGAACGGCGGGAGCTGCGGCGGCGTCACGTTCGTCCAGGTGCGCCCGCCGTTCCGCGTGAGGTGGATCAGCCCGTCGTCCGAGCCGGTCCAGATCAGGCCCGGCGCCAGCGGCGACTCGGCGATGGCGAAGATGGTCCCGTAGGTCTCAGCCGTGGTCTCATCAATGGTGATCGGGCCGCCCGTGGGCCCCAGCGTCGCCGGGTCGTGGCGCGTGAGGTCCGGCGAGATGACGGTCCAGCGCTGCCCGCCATCCGTGCTCTTGAACAGCACGTTGCCGCCGTAGTACAGCGTGTTGGGATCGTGCGGCGAGACCAGCAGCGGCGCCGTCCACTGGAAGCGGTACCGCTCCTCGCCGGCCGCGTGCCCGTCCGGGCTGTCGGGCCACGGGCTGATCATCTTCCAGAAATCCAGCCGGTGGTCCACCCGCGCGAGGAAGTTGCTGTTGTCCCCGCCGTAGGTGATCCAGGTCGAATCGGGCCGGGCCTGGATGTAGCCGGACTCGCCCGCCACGTCGTACCACGCCGAGCGCGGAATGCCGCCGGGCCAGCGGCTGGGCCCGCACACGCCGCTGTTGTCCTGTTGCGCGCCGCACACGAAGTACGGGAACGTGTCCACGATGGCGACGTGGTAGAACTGCGCGGTGGCGTAGTCCTGGTCGGTCCAGGTCTTGCCCCCGTTGATGGAGACGTTGGCGCCGCCGTCGTTGGTCTCGATCATCCGCCGCGGGTCGTTCGGCGCGATCCACAGGAAGTGGTTGTCGCCGTGGGGGTCGGGCACGTGCTCGAAGCTGCGCCCGCCGTCGGTCGAGTGGTACAGCCCGGTGTTCACCGCCCACACGCCGTCGCGATCCTTGGGGTCGGCGAAGATCCGCATGTAGTAGAAGGCGCGCTGCCGCAGCTTGTGCTCCTTGTTCACCCACGTCCAGGTCGCGCCGCCGTCGTCGGAGCGGTACACGCCCCCGGAGTCCGCCTCGATGAGGGCCCACACCCGCGACGTGTCCGCCGGCGAGACCGTGAGGCCGACGTTGCCCCACAGCCCCGCCGGCAGCCCGGCGTGGTGGGTGAGCTCGGTCCAGTGCGCGCCCCCGTCCGTGGTCTTGAACAGCCCGCCGCCCGGGCCGCCGCTCACCAGGGTCCACGGCGTGCGGGACACCTGCCACAGAGCGGCGTACAACTCCTGCGGGTTCGCGGGGTTCATGGCCAGATCGCCCGCGCCGGTGGAGTCGTTGCGGAACAGGACGCGGCTCCAGTGCGCGCCGCCGTCGCCGGACTTGAACACGCCGCGCTCGGCGTTGGGGCCGAAGATGTGCCCCAGCGCCGCGACGTACACCACGTCCGGGTTGCCGGGATCCACCATGATCCGCGAGATCTGCTCCGTCGAGTCCAGCCCCACGTACTTCCAGGTGCGGCCGCCGTCCGCCGTCTTCCACACCCCGTCGCCCGGGGAGATGTTGCTCCGCGGGTCGTACTCCCCCGTGCCCACGTACACCACGTCGGGGTTCGACGGCGCCACCGCGATGGCGCCGATGCTGCCGCCGAAGTACTTGTCGCTCGCCGGCAGCCAGGTGTCCCCGCCGTCCGTGGTCTTGAACACGCCGCCCCCGGTCGTGCCCATCCAGTACTCCTCCGGGCGTGTGGCCGAGCCGGCGACGGCCACCGAGCGGCCCCCGCGGAAGATCCCGATGTTGCGCCAGGTGAGCGCGGCGAACGCGGTGGTGTCGCTGATCTGCTGCGCCGCGGCGCGGACCGCCGCGGGCGGGGCGGCGGCGAGCCCCAGGGCCAGGGTGACGATGACGGGCACACGGCGAGCGGACACGCGGGCCTCCGCTGCATGAAGTGAATAGGGGACGGAACGGCGCGGGATGAAGATGCGGGGGCCCGGCGCGGGCGGGCAAGGAGGCCGGCGCAACGGTGACGCGTGAGGGGTGCGGAGGGATGAGGTGACGGCCCATCATCACCTCATCACCTCCGCACCTCCCCGTTCATTCAGATCCGTGCAGCCAGCTGATCAGCGTCTCGATGCCGCCCAGGTACAGGATCTCGCACGGACGCTGCCCGACCACCCACTCGTCGTGCTCCGAGGTGATGACGGTCTGGAAGAAGTCGCCCGGGTGGAGCTCGACCTCGCTCCCGTCTTCCGACGCCACCCGCGCGGCGCCGGAGAGCACGACGCCCACGGGCTCCGTGGTGCCGCCCCGGGGCAGCGCGTCGTGGAGCGCACACCGCGACCACCGCCAGCCGGGGGCATAGCAGCCCCGGGCGACGGTCCGCCCCCCTATGGTGATGACCTCGAGCCGGCCGCTGTCGAAGACGAACAATTGTTCGGGCCGGTCGAACCGCTTGACGATGGTCGAAAGCCCGCCCCCCTGAGGCGCGTGGGGCGGGAACGGTGGCGCGACTGCGATCTGACGAGCAAGGACCATGACGGGTCCTCCTTTCGTGGCTGCTGGCTGAGCAGGCGCATATCGGCTGATACCCCGGGGACGGGCTGGGGGTCGGCTCCCGACCGGGAGGCCGCGCGCGGTCCCCTCACGCCGTTCGACCCCTCACCCATTCGTCTCACCTCTCACTGCCCGCCGCTCACCTCGCCGGGGTGATACACCCGCTCGGTGTGCCCCCGGAGCTGGGCAGGATAGAAATAGACGTCCCTGAGGTCGCCCGACGCGTAGCGGGCCGCCTGGTCGTCGAAGTGCGGGGAGGCCGGGTCGCCGCTCTCCCCGCCGGCGGTCACCGCGCGGGCGCGCACGCTGTCGCCGAACTCGACCACGGCGACGAAGCTGTTGCCGCTGGTGCCGTACCACTTCTTCGTGTGGGGGTACGGGCGCGCGCCGAACGCGGCCAGCGAGCCCCACAGCGACGAGGTGAACGGGACGGGGATGCTGGGCCTGGCGTCGTCGAAGTGCGACTGGATGGAGTCGTCGAGCCGCTGGAACCGGTTGATGGCGCCCCACGGCGTGCGCCAGGTGCCGAAGTCGGCGGTGAGCGAGTCGGTGGCCGCGGCCAGGGCCTCCAGCAGCAGGTGCGGCGTGGCCCGCCGGGTGGCGAAGTCCTGCACCGGCATCCCGCGCGCGGCCGGATCCCCGCGCTCGCGCCGCAGCAGCTCGGTTCCCCAGAACACGGCCAGCGCCGTCGCCACCGAGTTCGCGCCCCAGCGGTAGTCCCAGGCGCGCAACACCGCGTCCGGGCCGGCCAGCCGGGCCTTGAGCGGGTCGGAGGCCGGGGCCGCGCGCCACGCCCGGAGCAGCGGCGGGATCATGGCGGCGAAGGCCGGGAGGTAGCTGTCGAAACCGGCCTGGGTGAGCGAGGTCATCGTCCAGCCCCGTTTCCCCGTCAGCAGGCGCAGCGCGTGGTAGCCGCGCGGCGTCTCCTCGGTGCCGGTCTCCACGTACGCCGGGAAGTCCCGCCGCCTGGGGCTGTCGGGCCCGGCGGCGGACCAGGGCCAGTTGTTGGAGTTGTACAGCCAGCCCGTGCCCGGGTTCAGCAGGTGCGGCGTCTGGCTCAGCGACAGCAGCCCGTGGTAGTCCGTGGCCGGATTGCTGCCGTCCACCGGCTTGCTCCAGTCGAAGGCGGTGTCGCGGCGCGGGATGTAGTCGGAGTGGAAGTACGCGATGTCGCCTTCCGCGTCGGCGAAGATGGTGTTGTTGGACGAGTTGGTGTGCAACTCCATGATCTCGCGCCAGGCGGCGTAGTCCTTCGCCTTGGTGCGCGTGTAGTCCTGGATCAGGGCGCGGAGGGGCCGCTGCATCAGGCTCACGGTGATCCACCGGTCGCCCTGCTTCGCCACCACCGGGCCGTGCATCGTGTAGTAGGCCGTGAAGGTCCGCGAGGCCATGCCGTGGGCCGTGCGGTACGGCAGCCGGATGGTGCGCGTGGCCACGGGCAGGAGCTTGTCGCCGTGCTTGTAGTACCACCGGCCGTCCTGCTTGACGACGGTCTCGAGGAAGAAGTCAATGTTGTCCACGCCGCTGGAGGTGTGCATCCAGCCGCAGGTGCGGTTGAAGCCCTGGTAGACGAAGAACTGGCCCCAGGTCACCGCGCCGTAGGCGTCGAGGCCCTGGTCGCTGGACATCTGCAGCTCGGAGCGGAAGTAGAACGACGTGTGGGGGTTGATCCACAGCAGCGCGTGGTGGTCGCGGGTGTTCTTCGGGGCGATGGCGATGCCGTTGGAGCCGGAGGGCTCGCGGACGAGGGGACGGGGAGCGGCGGCGAGCCGCGTGGCGGCCGCGCTGTCGCCGTAGAAGTCCGCCAGGCCCTGCGGGCTCACCCGCTCGATGTCGCCGCCGATGCTGCCCTCCGTGAACGCCAGCGCCATCCACGGCTCGAAGCGCGTGATCAGCGCCGGTTTCACCCTGGGGTGCGTGTACAGGTAGTAGTTGAGCCCGTCGGCGAAGGCGTCCATGAGCTGGCGCAGCCAGGCGGGGCTGGCGGCGTACTTGGCCTTCAGGCTGTCGGGATCCATGAACAGCTTCTCGCGCAGGTCGCTGAACATCGCCCGCGGGCCCAGGATCTCGGCGTTCCGCCCCAGGGCGGTGACGTAGTTCATCTCCACCCGGTGGAAGTCGTCCTCGGCCTGGGCGTACTCCATGCCGAACACCGCGTCGGCGTCGGTCTTGCCATGCACGTGGGCGATGCCCCAGTCGTCGCGCGTGATGGTGACGTCGCGGGCCTCCTGCTGCCAGCGCGCCACGTCGGCGCGGGAGACGCCGGTGCGCGAGCAGGCGGCGGCGGACAGGGGGGCGAGGAGGAGGAGCGCCAGGCGTCTCATGGGTGACTCGCGGGGTTGAGGGCCGGAAGCCGGCGCCGCGGGCCTGGACGACCGGCCGGTTGCGGCGGCGGTCGGAGCAATCTAACCTGCGGGCCGGGCCGGGGGATTCAAGCCCCGCGCCGGGGAGCGTGCGGGGGATATGGGTGTCGTGCTTTGGGTCGCGGGCGTGGCGGTGGCCTACCAGGCAGCGGTGCTGGCGGTCGTGTGGGTGGGCTGGAGGAACGCGCGGGTGCCGCATCGCCGGGACCCGCGGGGCCTCGGCCTGGCCTTCGAGACCGTCCGCATCCCGACGGCCGGCGGCAAGTCGCTCCACGGTTGGTGGATTCCCGCCCCCGCCCCGCCGGCCGCGGACGCGCCCTGCCTCATCCTGGTCCACGGCTGGGGGCGCAACGTCGAGCGCATGCTCCCCTGGATTGCCCTGCTCCACCCCGCCGGGTTCGACCTGCTGGCCTTCGACGCGCGCCACCACGGCAGCTCGGACGCCGACGGCTACGGCTCGCTGCCCAAGTTCTCCGAGGACATCCGGGCGGCGGCCGACTTCGTGGTGCGGCGGCGGAGCGTCGCGCCGCCCCGCGGGATCGGGGTGCTGGGGCTCTCGGTCGGCGGCTCGGCCGCGATCCACGCCGCGGCCCTGGACCCGCGGCTGGCGGCGGTGGCCACGGTCGGCGCCTTCGCGGACGCGGCCGATCCGCGCGCCACGGTGGGGCCCTACTGGTGGATCCTGGCCCCCGGGCTGCCGCTCGCCTTCCGGCTGATCGAGCATCACGTCGGCGTGCGGTTCCGGAGCGTGTCACCGGCGGCCGCGATCGCCCGCGCGCGCGCCCGCTTCCTGCTGATCCACGGGACGGACGACACGGTGGTGCCGGTCGAGAACGTGACGGTGCTCGCGGCGGCGGCGGGTGAGCGGGCCCGCACCTGGATCCTGCCGGGGCGCGGCCACTCGGACCTGCATCGCGAGAAGGCGATGGGCGCGACCCTGGCGGGGTTCTTCCGCGAAGCCCTGGGCGACGGACGCCCGGCTCCCGGGACCGCGGCGTGACGCCGGCGCGGGGGCGCCTGGCCGCCCCGCCTCAGTCGGGCTCTTCGGCCGCCGGCTCCTGCGCCACCGCCGCCGGGGGCACCCGCTCCTCGGGCGGCCGGACCGTGCGGAAGAACCGCCAGAACAGAGCGGAGTAGAGCAGCTGGAGCGCCGCGGCCAGCTCCAGCGGCACCCCGATCCACATGACGCTCAGCATCACACCCATCAGGGCCGGCCCGGTGAGCGAGAACACGCGCGCCGGCAGGTTGGACAGGGCCGCCATGCGTGATCGCTCGGTCGGCGCCACGATGCCCATCACGTACGACTGGCGCACCGGCACCGACACCGCGTTGATCAGCATCCGCGCGAGGTAGACCGCGCCCGCCAGCGCGAAGGTCGGCATCAGGGGCATCAGCGCCAGGAGTGCCGCCGAGGCCGCGCGCACGGCGACCACGGTCCGCACGACGCCGCCCAGGCGCCGGGAGATCCAGGGCACGCCGAGGTACGGCAGCACCGCGCCGAGGTTGATGGCGAGATACAGCGTCCCGATGGTGGCGGAGTCCACGTGGTAGCGGAGGTGGAACCACAGGGCCAGGATCGGGCCCAGGAATCCGATCGCCAGGCCGTTGATCCCGTTGGTCAGGGAGAAGCGGAGCAACAGGCCGCGGGTCTGCCGGGAGAGCGGCGCGGGCCGGGCGCCCCCCGCGCTGACCCGGTGCGGCCGAGCTTCCCTCACGGGCAGGATGACGGCGGACATCACGACACCGAGGACAGTCGTGATCCAGAACAGCGAGCGGTAGCCGTCGAGCCGCGTGCCCCAGCCCAGCGTGGTCACGAGCCGCGGCAGGCCGGCGAGCGCGGCGCCGACGGCGCCGGCGGCGACCCCGATCAGCGACAGGCCGGAGAACACCGTGGTGCGGTCGGCGTCCCCCGCGTGCTCGGCGATCAGCGCCTGCTCGGCGGGATAGTACGGGCCGAACGCGCCGCCGCTGCCGGCGCCGCCGCCCGCGCCGATGGTCCCGAGCGCGGCCGCGATCATCAGCGGCACGTAGCTCGTGGTGGTGGCGAACACCAGGCCGCCCGCGGCGGTGGCGAGGCCGAGGCCGATCAGGAGCGGCTTCCGGCCCCAGCGGTCGGCGGCGAAGCCGACCAGCGCCGTGAGCGCCGCACTCCCGGCCGCGGCGGCGGTGAGCAGCACGCCGATCTGCACGGTGTTGTAGCCCGCGCGCACCAGGAACAGCGGGACGACGATGGCGAGGTAGCCTTGCGAGACGCTGCGGACGGCGCGGCCCGCGAGCAGGTAGCGGAGATCGCCGCGCCAGCTGGTCTGGAGGAGGGCCGCGAGGCTGCGCCGGATCCGCGTCACGCCTCAGCGGGCTCCGCAACGTCGCGGCGGAGCGTCGCGCCGGGTACTCAAGGTCCGCGATATCTACCCGGCCGCGCGGCGCGGCCGCAAGCGGCCGCTTGTCGGCTGCTTGACGCGCACGGCCTACCGTGGCGGCCGTAGCGGCGGGCGTGGCCGCTCGCGACGGGGCCCGGCGCCGGGGGGGGGGCGATGAGGAGCGTTCAGCGCGATGCGATTGCGGCGGTTCTGGCCCTGAGTGCCTCCGCGGGGTGGCATGCCACGCCCGCGCAGCAGGCGCCGGCCCTCGTCGAGTGGCAGCGGGTGCGCGTGACCGCGACCGCGGCCGGGCTGTCCAACAGCGTGTTTGCGCTGCGGTCCGTGACCCCCGACTCGGTCGTGCTCATCCGTCAACCCTCGCCGGGACGGTTGGACACGGTGCGGCTGGCGCGCGGTGCGGTGCAGACCCTCGAGGTCAGTAAGGGCCACAGAAGCCTCGCTCTTGTCGGGTTGATTCTCGGCGCGGGAGTCGGCGTAGCCTGGGGAGCGCAGTGGGCGACGCACGCCTCCAACCCGGGCATGTTGTCACAAATGGACAATGCGCCCGGGATCCTGCTCAGGGTCGGGATCGCGGCATTCGCTGGAGCGCTTGGTGGTGGCCTGGTGCGGCACGAGCGGTGGGTCGCCGTGCCTCTGGAGGCTGTGCGCATCGTATGCGTGCCGGGGCGCGGGGGGGCTGTTCGCGTCGGAGCTTCAGCGGCGTTCTGATGCCAAGGCGGTCGCCGGCGAGGGGGCAGTCATCGGCACGCCGGTGCCGGCGGGCGCCCCCCCGCTCCGCGCGGACGGGGCGCCCGGAACGGCCGCCGGGTGACGGGGGTCAGAACGACCAGTTGACGATCGGGAAGACCGGGAACTTGCCCCCCGTCTTGATGATGTTGATCAGG
>JAJYLI010000096.1 GCA_021787855.1 bacterium
CGCCCCACGCAAGGCCGCCCCCGCGGCCACCCGGCGAGCTGCGCGGCCGGCGGACGGCACCGCCGCGGCGCAGGGCCGGGCGGACGGCCCCGCCACCGCCTTCCGACGGGCCTCCCTGGAGGACGCCGTGCGGCGCCTGGGCGGCTCGATCCGTCTGCTGGACGGCATGCGCAGCGTGCTGGTGGAAGTCGGACCCGGCGCTCTGGTGCCGGGCGCCGCCAGGGACCGGGATGTCGTGCGGATCTTCTATGCGGACAGCGGCCGCCAACTGGTGCTCGACCAGCAGCGGCTGACCCTCGACGGCGACTCCGCCGCGGGCGGACCCGCAAGCGTGGGGATGGCGCCGGGCGACACGCTGCTCACCGGGGGGCCCGGCGGCGAGGTCCGGATGCGCTGGGTGGACCGGTACGGGTTCTGGCTCTCGCTCACCGCCCGGGTCGGCGCGGACACCCTGCGCCGGCTCGCGGCGCGGGTCCGCTAGGGCGCGGCGTTCAGCTTTCCGGCAGGATTCCCGCGAGGATGCCGCGCTGCAGCCGGTCGAACTCCGCCGTGCGGTCGGCGCTCATCAGGTTGACCATCACCGCCCCCGCCAGCCGGTGCGCCCGCGTGTACAGCGCGGTGAAGCGCGGCGCCTGGAGATCGGTGCTCCCCTGGATCTCGACGCCGTCGGGCGCATCCGTGTCGCCGAGCACGTTGATGGTGACGTCGAACAGGTCGGAGAAGAACGCCGACTGATGCGTGTAGGGTTCGCCGGCGCCGGCCATGTTCCGCCCCGCCTGCTTCCCCTGCGCCAGCGCGTTGTCCCAGTGCTCCAGGCGGCGCGGCTGCCTGCCGACCGGATCCGGGAACCGGGCGATGTCGCCGGCGCCCCACACGTTGGCGGCGTTGGTCTCCAGCCGCACGTTCACCACGACGCCGCCGCGGTCAATGGCGAAGCCGGAGCTGGCGAGCCACTCCGTGTTGGGCTCCGCGCCGACTCCGGCGACCACCAGGTCCGCCGGGTATGGCTCGTCGGTTTCGGTGGTGAGCCCCGCCACCTTGCCGCCCGCCGCCCGCACCCGCGCGACCCGCACCCCGGTCTTCACGGTGACCCCGCGGTGCTCGAGCAGCCGCTTGAAGAAGTCCGAGAGGGACGGATCGGCGAACCGCCCATAGACCTGGGGGCCCATCTCCAGCACGGTGACCTGGGCGCCCAGGCTCCGCGCGGTGGCCGCCACCTCCATGCCGATGAAGCTGCCACCCACGACGACCACCCTGGCGTCCGGCCGCACGGCGGCCTTGAGCGCCGTGCCGTCCCCCAGCGTCCGCAGCAGGAAGACACCCGGCGTGTCCCCGCCCGGCACCGCCAGCCGGCGCGCCCGCGACCCGGTCGCCAGCAGCAGCCGGTCGTACGGCAGGCGCTCGCCGCTGGCGAGCGTGACGGTCTGCTTGCCCATGTGCACCGAGCGCGCCTCGACGCCCAGGCGGTAGCGCACGCGGTTGTCCCGGTACCACGCCGCGTCGTGGACCCGCACGGTCTCGAGCGGGTCGCGCCCGGCGAGATAGCCCTTCGACAGCGGCGGCCGGTGGTACGGCAGCTCGCGCTCCGCGCTCACGACGGTGATCTCACCCGCCGCGTCGAGCTCCCGGATGCCCTCGACCGCGCTGGCGGCCGCCAGGCCGCCGCCGACGATCACGTACTTGGTCATTTGGAGGGACAAAGGTAGGGCCCGCCTCGCGGAGTGCAAGCCGCGCGTGACGCGGACTGCGCTTCCCAGGAAAGCCTAGTGGTGTCCGGCGCCTTCCGTTTCCATCCGGTCCACCAGCCGGGGCGACACGATGGGGAACCGGCGCGCGAACCACAGGTGCGCGAGGCCCCAGACCCCCAGGAAGCCCGCGGTGACCAGCAGCTCCGTCCAGCCGAGCGGGGCGCGCTTCGCGCCCTCGTTGATGGACGGGATGACGAACACCCAGCGGTCCAGCCACAGGCCCACCAGCGAGATGACGGCGAAGGTGCCGAGGATCTTGGGCGTGCTCTTCGGCTTGACGCCCATCAGCCCCCAGAACGGCACCACGAACACCAGGATCAGCATGGCGATGCCGATCGAGCGCCACGGCTCGACCGCGATCCGCAGCATCATCGCGCTGGTCTCCTCCGGCAGGTTGCCGTACCAGATCACGATGAACTGCGAGAAGAACAGGTACATCCAGAAGACCGTGAAGGCGAAGCACAGCTTGCCCAGGTCGTGCATGGTGCGGGACGGGATGAGCTCCTCGAGCCCGAGGTGGCGGCGCCAGAAGATGGTGGTCAAGGCCAGGGCCATGAGCCCCATCAGCCAGGCGGCCACGAAGAAGTAGCCGCCCAGCAGGTTCGACAGCCAGTGCGGCGCCAGGGCCATCACCAGGTCGAAGGCGAGCAGCGACATCACGATCGTGTAGGCCACCACCACCGCCGCGCCGACCCTCGCCAGCCGGTCCTGCGACCGCGCCAGCTCGGCCGCCTCGCGGTCGGGGGTCCAGCCGCGCGCGAGCCAGGCATACAGCCGGCCGCCCCGGCCCGGCTGGCGCGCCGCGAGGAGCGCGGCGTCCGGCCGCAGGGAGTGGTAGATGTACCAGAAGCTCAGCCCGAACATGACGAGCAGGCAGGCGCCGTCGCGCAGGAACACGAACCAGTCCCGCAGCCACCAGCCCTTGGGCCACTCGGTCACGGGGGTGCGCACCCACGGGAAGATGTCCGCCCGGCCGAACCACAGGACCAGGAACAGCACGAACGAGATCGGCAGGAAGGCGACCGACGCTTCGGCGATCCGCCGCACCGCGTGGCTCCAATGCGACTTGGAGAGGATCTGCGAGGCGGAGAAGACCACCCCCGCCTGCGAGAGCCCGGTCCAGAAGAGCCAGTTGACGAAGAAGGCCTGCCAGGCACGGGTCGAGCCCCGGCCCAGGAGCAGGACGAGGAAGCCGCCGCCGCCGACGATGGCGAGCAGGGCCAGCAGCGGCACCACCCAGCCGGGCAGGGGGCGCTCCAGCTTCGCGAGGACGCCCTCCCGCAACGTGTGGTCGCTCATGCCGCCGCTCTCCCCGCCCCCGCGTCCCCGCTCACTTCACCAGTCCCTGCAGCTTGCGCACGTAGTTGACCACGTCCCACCGGTCGGTCGCGCTGCGGATCTTGTCGCCGTACTTGGGCATGATGCCCCGGCCTTCCTGGATCATCGCGAAGAGGTAGCCGTCGCTCCGCTGCTGGGTCGGCGGCTGCGTGATGTCGGGCGGGGGCACGAACTTCGGCACCACGGTGCCGTCGGAGTGCCCCTGCGGCCCGTGGCAGACGATGCAGTACGTGTTGTAGAGGATCTGCCCGCGCTGGAGCGAGGCCGGTGTGGGCGGCACCGGGTTCTTGAGCCACGCGAGGTCGGTGGTGAGGTCGAGCGAGTCCTCGTGCCCGGTGATCGGCACGCTCCCGGGCGCCGGCATGCGCTGGGCGCTGTCCAGCAGCGCGCGCCCGCTGAACGGCTTGACCGACACCTGGTTCGCCATGTCGGTGAACCACCACCACTTGGCGACGGCGTGGTCGAGGGTCGTGCAGCCCGCGGCGCCCAGGCCCAGGCTCACCGCCACCACGGCGGCCGCCACGTGCCTAGACATCCTTGATCTCCTCGGCGCCGTTGGTGGTGAAGATCTCGCGCGCCTCGGCGAGCTGCGCGGGGCCGCCGAAGGCCACCACGCCGAACTTGTCGTCGCTGAACCGGGGGTCGTAGCCGGGCGCGCGCCCCAGCCTGGGGAGCCCCGCCAGCAGGAACATCCCGGCGACCGTGATCAGCGCGCCCAGGAGGATGGTGGTCTCGAAGCCGATCACGATGAACGGCGGCCAGCTGATGATGGGCTTGCCGCCGGTGATGAGCGGCCAGTCGAGCGACGTGGCGATCGCGTAGAAGAACCCGAAGCAGGTGCCGCACAGCGCGCCGAACAGGGTGAACAGCCGCACCGGGCTGGTCTTCTGGGCCAGCGCGTCGGCCAGCTCGGGCCGCGGCACGGGCGTGTAGACCCGGTAGTTGGCGAAGCCGCGCTGCTTGAGCGCCCCGATGGTCGCCACCGTGGCGTCGAGCTGGCCGAACACGGCCACCACCCCGGGGCCCGCGCTCACGCCTGGCTCCCGGCGCGCGCGCCCGCCCGGAGCGGCGGCGGCCCGGCCTCCTTCATCTCCGAGATCGCCACCACCGGCAGGAACTTGAGGGCCAGCAGGAACCACATGGTGAACCAGCAGAAGCTGCCCACCAGGATGCCGATCTCGGGCCAGCGCGGCAGATAGTAGCTCCACTGCCAGGGCTCGTACTCGTGCGACAGCCCCGTGACGATGATCACCCAGCGCTCGAAGTACATCCCGATGTTGATGAAGATCGAGATGATCCACAGCGCCCGGAGGTTGGTGCGGACCCGCTTGAACCACAGCAGCAGCGGCACGAAGACGTTGCAGCTGAGCATGATCCAGGTCGCCCACCAGTACTCGCCGAAGGCCCGCGCGTAGAACGACTGGCGCTCGAAGATGTTGCCGCTGTACCACGACATGAAGAACTCGACCACGTACGCGTAGGCCACGATGGATCCGGTCAGCAGGATCACCTTGGCCAGGCTGTCGAAGTGCCGGACCTGGATGTAGCGCTCGAGGTGGAACTGCTTGCGGAGCGGCACCAGGATGGTGACGACCAGCGCGCAGCCGGAGAAGATCGCGCCGGCCACGAAATAGGGGGCGAAGATCGTGGCATGCCACCCGGGCACGATGGCCATGGCGAAGTCCCACGACACCACGCTGTGCACGGACAGCACCAGCGGCGTCGCGAAGCCGGCCAGGTACAGGTACATCTTGCCCCAGTGCCGCCACTCCCGGTCGGAGCCCTTCCAGCCGAACGACGCCAGGCTGTAGAACCGCTTGCGCCAGCCCCGCGCCTGGTCCCGCACCGCGGCGAAGTCGGGGATCAGCCCCATGGTGAGGAACGTGACCGAGACCGTCAGGTAGGTCGAGATGGCGAACACGTCCCACACCAGCGGCGAGCGGAAGTTCGACCACAGGCCGCGGAAGTTGGGATACGGGAACACCCAGTAGGCGTACCAGGCCCGGCCCAGGTGCAGGATCGGGAACAGGCCGGCCGTCATCACCGCGAACACCGTCATCATCTCGGCGGCGCGGTACACCGCCGTGCGCCACCCCGAGCGGAACAGCAGCAGGATCGCGCTGATCAGCGTCCCCGAGTGCGCGATGCCCACCCAGAAGACGAAGCACGCGATGTAGGTGCCCCAGAAGATCGGCGGCTGATAGCCCGTGACGCCGAGGCCGAAGCGCAATTGCCACGCCCAGCAGAACGCGCCCCACGCGAGCCCCGCGAGCACGAAGGCGAGGCCGATGTAGTACTTCCGGCCCGGCGGTCGCAGGGTCGCGATGACGTCGCGGGTGACCTCGGCGTAGGTCGGCGGTGCCGTCGCGGGCGCCGGGAGCGGCTCGGCCACCGTGCCCATGGGGCTAGGCCTCCGTCGCCGCGATCACGCGCTCGAGATACGTGATCCCCGGCTTGGTGTTGAGCATGTCGAGCACGTGGTAGCCGCGCGCGTCCTGCTTGGAGCGGCTGACCCGGCTGTCGGGGTCGTGGGCGTCGCCGAAGATGATGGCCTCCGCAGGACAGGTCTGCGCGCAGGCCGGCGTGATGTCGCCGTCCTTGAGCGCCACGCCCCGGACCTTGGCGTCGTTCTGCGCGAACCGGATGCGCTGCACGCAGAAGGTGCACTTCTCCATCACGCCCTTGGTGCGCACCGTGACGTCCGGGTTGAGCTGCCAGTTCAAGGGCTCTTCGAAGCAGAAGTACGGGTCCCCCGGGCGCCCGTAATCCCACCAGTTGAAGTAGCGCACCTTGTACGGGCAGTTGTTCGCGCAGTACCGGGTGCCGACGCAGCGGTTGTAGATCTGCGCGTTGAGGCCGTCGGGCGTGTGGTACGACGCGTACACCGGGCACACCGGCTCGCAGGGCGCGTTGTCGCACTGCTGGCACAGCATCGGGGTGATCCGCACGTCCCAGTCCGTGCCCGTCGTGTCGCCGTGGAAATACCGCTCCAGGCGCATCCACGACATGTTGCGGTGGCGGACCGACTGCTCCTCGCCCACCACCGCCAGGTTGTTCTCCGCGTAGCAGGCCGTGACGCACGCCTGGCAGCCGGTGCAGCGGGAGAGATCAATGGTCATCTCCCACTTGGGATTCGGCTGGGCGTAGATCCCGATGTACGCGCGCTTGCGCTGCGAGGCGGCCGCCGCGGCGATGGCCGTCTGCTCGCTCGGGGTGAGCGTGGCCTCCGGCGCCGGCTCCACTTCGCCCTTCAGGGCGCCCGCCACCGTGACCGCGCGCGCGATGCCGCGGCCGAGCTGGCGCGGGCTGCCTTCGGTCGTGGCCGGCTCCATCCACCGGCCGGTCCTGGCCAGCGTCACCCGGGTCGAGCAGAAGGCCAGCGCCCCCGACTCGTCGGTGGCGTCCGCGCCCAGCAGGTCGAGCGGATTGATCCCCCGCCCCTTGGCGTTTCGTCCATAGGCCGTGTGCCCCTGCCCGATGGCGATGGCCACCGTCCCGGGCGCGAGACCGGGATAGACGTACGCCTGCGCTTCCACGCTGCCGTGGGGCGAGGTCACGGTCACGATGTCGCCGTTCTTGATCCCCAGGCGCGCGGCGGTGGCGGGGTGCACCTCCACCCAGCTCTGCCAGGCGATCTTGACGGCGGCGTCGGGCAGCTCCTGGAGCCAGCCCTTGTTGGCGCCGCGCCCGTCGAACAAGGCCATCGAGGGATACGCGATCAGCACCAGGCCGTCGTCCGCCCCGTCGAACGCCGGCGGCTGGAACGCGAGCCGCGCGAAGTCCGGCGCCAGCCGCACCGGCCGGGCGGGCGCGACCGCGAACTGGCCGCCATGCTGGAGCAGGTCGTCCAGCGCATCGGGCGTCGTGCCCGCGGCCACCAGCTCGCGCGCGGTCGTCGCGCCCGCCGGGCCGACCTGCTTGCCGGCCTTGGCGGCGACCGCCAGCAGCGCGTCGGCCGCCTGCCTCGTGCCCTCGAACACCGGCGTCATGGTGGGCTGCACGTAGCTGCGGACCCCGGCCAGCGGCTCCAGCTCCGCCCACTGCTCCAGCGGCGTGACGTCGGGCAGGACCAGGTCGCACAGCTCGGCCGTCTCGTCGAGCTGCGTGGCGAACGCCACCTTGAGGCGCACCTTGGCCAGGGCGGCGGCGAACCCCGCGGAGGCCGGGAGCGTGAACGCCGGATTGGTCCCCTGGATGAGGGCGACATCCACCTCGCCCCGGCCCATCGCGCCGATCAGGTCTCGCGCGTCGCGGTAGCCGGACACCCGGTCCCACGGCGAGGTGGCGTGGTAGCGCACCGTCCGCCCGACGTTGCCGGCCACGTAGTTGAGCAGGTTCACGGCGACGGCGGTCTGGGTCGCGGCGCGGTGCTGGCAGGCGACCCCGCCCGCCACCGCCAGGCTGGGCTCGGCGGCGGCGAACTCGCGGGCCACCCGGTCAATCACCGCCTCCTCCACCCCGGTCGCCCGGGCGACGGAGGCGCCGGTGAACCGCGCCAGAAAGCCGCGCGCCCGGTCCGCATCCGCGCCCGCCGCGAGGCGCGCGTGCCCCTGGCGGACCACGCTGGCGGCGATCCCCAGGGCCAGCAGGCCCTCGGTGCCGGGCCTGGGCGCGATCCACTCGTCCGCGCTGTAGCCGGTGAGGCCGCGGCGCGGCTCGACGGCCACGAACCGCGCCATCCGGCCGCTCTCGTAGTGGTGCGCCTGCGCGAACTGGTGCGCGTACTCGACCGGCGACAGCCAGGTCTCGAGGAAGTCGGCGCCGAAGGACAGGATGTACCGCGCCTCGGCGAAGGCGTACTCCGGAATCGAGGCGGTGCCGAACGTCAACCGGCCGGCCTCGCGCAGCGGCTCGTAGGCGTAGGCCTCGTAGCGGAGCCGGCGGTGCGAGCGGAAGGCCGCCAGCCAGCCGTCGTAGAAGGCGTCCAGCGCGCCCGTCTCCGCGCCCGTCACCAGCGCGACGCGGTCGGGCCCCGAGGCCGCCGCGGTGCCGAGGGCGGCCGCGATCCGGGCCACCGCGTCGTCCCAGGTCACCGGCTGCATCCCGCGCGCGGTGCGGCGGTACGGCTCGCGCACCCGGTCGGGATCGTACAGCCCCTGCAGCGCCGCCTGGCCGCGCGCGCACACCTTGCCGTGCCCCACCGGGTGGAACGGGTTGCCTTCCACCTTGATGGCGCGCGCCTCGCGCGTCTTGACGTACAGGCCGCAGCCGGCCGGGCACTCGCGACAGGTGGTCGCGTAGTACTCCGGGATGCCCGGAATCAGATCGTCCGACTCGTTCACGTAGGGGCGCAGGTGGTGGCGCTCCGGCGCGCAGCCGGCCGCGACACCGAGGCCCGCGGCCCCGGCGACCTGGAGGAAGCGGCGCCGCTCCATCACGCGCGGCGCTCCGACCCTAGAAGTGACATGCCGTGCAGTCGCGCGTCACGCCGCGCTCCATGTGACAGGAGGTGCACCAGCCCATGCTGGCCACGTTGCGCACCGCGAACACCCGCGGCATCTGCTGGATGTTGCCGTGGCAGGTCTGGCAGGCCAGCCCCGCCGCCACGTGGCGCATGTGCGGGAAGTGCACGTAGTCGGGCAACCGGTTGATGCGCACCCAGGGAATCGAGACGCCGCGCGCGTAGTAGTCCCGCAGCTTGGCGATGTCCGGGTTCGGGTTCCCCGCCGTGTCGGGCGCCGACGTCACGATATGGCACCCCATGCAGGTGCTCTCGCTCGGCAGGTTGATGCTGTACGAATTGGCCGCGTTGTTGTGGCAGTACAGGCAGGGAATGCGGTACTGCCCCGCGTGGATGTCGTGGCGGTAGAAGACCGGCTGCACCGGGCCCTTGAGGCTGCGCGGCAGCGCCGGCCAGGCCCCGCCCGGCTTGACGTCCGTCAGGCTGGAGTAGCCCGCGCCCGTCGAGGGCGGCAGCGGCCCGAGCCCGGTGTCCATCTGGATCGCCGGCCCGCCGGCCGGATTGGGGTGGGCGCCCGGCGGCAGCCACCGCCCCGGCGGCCCGTGGTCCGTGACCGGGCGCCGCGGCGTCCCCTGCCCCTCCACCAACGAAACGCCGACGAGTGCCGCCGCCACCCCGAGCAGCACACCGCCGGCGATCATGATGGTCGTACGCTTCATCCAGACCCTGGTTGAAGGGGACAACCGCGCTACTGACGTCGAACTGGAATCGGTGGAGAAAATTGTACCCCGATGCTTCCCCGATTACAAGGGTGATTGGTTGGGGGCCGAACGATCAACCGCCCGGGCCGGCCACTTGAGCATCACCACCCCGCCCAGGACGAGGAACACGGTCAGCACCTGGCCCATGTCGAACGGCCCGAGGACCGTGCCCAGCGGGTGGGCCGGCGTGACGAACTGCGGGTCCGGCTGGCGGGTGAACTCGATGAGGAACCGCGCGGCCGAGTAGAGGAAGAGGAACAGCGCCGCGAGGGTGCCGCTGCGCAGCGTGGCGTGGCGGCGGCGATACACCCACCACAGCACCAGGCCGGTCACCAGACCCTCGCACAGCGCCTCGTAGAGCTGGGAGGGGTGGCGCAGCGGCACCTGGGGCGCGATCCGGGCCCAGGCGCCGCTGGCGCGCGCGGCGAGGTAGGCGGCGTGCCAGTGCATCGGCCCCGCGCTGTCCAGAGCCGGCAGGAGGGCCTCGGCCTTGGGGTCGGTCGGGAAGCGCATCGCCCACGGCAGCCACGCGGGCGCGACGCGCCCGAACAGCTCCCCGTTGACGAAGTTGGCGATGCGCACCAGGAAGATGCCCGCCGGCGCCGCCAGGGCCAGGCCGTCGGTCACCCGCCGCCAGCTCACCTGGCGGCGCCGGGCGAACCAGACCGAGGCGATCAGCACGCCCGTCAGGCCGCCGTGGAAGGAGAGCCCGCCATCCCACACGGCCACCAGCGCGAGCGGGTGGATCAGCATCGAGGGGTCGTAGAAGACGGCGTACCCCAGCCGGCCGCCCAGGAGCACGCCCAGCACCAGGTAGCCGATCAGGTCGCTCACCGCGGCGGTGCTGAAGGGCAGGTAGCCGTCCTTCACCATGCGGTCCAGCAGCCATCCGGCGATCAGGAAGCCCGCGAGGTAGGCGAGCCCGTACCAGCGGATGGCCAGCGGGCCCAGGTGAAGCGCGACCGGATTCCAGCCGGGGAACGTGATCTCGGCGAAGAGCGGCACTCAGGATACCCCGTGAATGACGCGCGCCCCGGGGATCGGAGCGCGGGATGGCAAGCTATGCCGGTGCCGCCCCCGACGCTACCCGGCCAGCGCCAGCCGGGCCAGCGCCGCTTCCGGGAGGCGGAAGGGGAAGTGGGTCCCCAGCACGAAGCGATCGCGGCCCACCGTCCGGAACAGCCGCGCGAGCTGGTCGTCGGGCGGGCCCCACAGCCAGGCAATGTCCCAGCGCACCCGCGCGGCCTCGTCCGGCGTCGAGCCGAAGTGCACCTCTTCGACCAGCGCGCGGTCGGCGTTGGTCACCAGCAGCCGGACGGCGGGGTCGGCGCGGACGGCGGCCCGCACGTCGGCGCCGATCAGGTCCGGCGCCACGTCGAGCCGGTGCCGCTGCCGCGCGTCCTCCAGGCGCACCGTGAGCACCAGCTCGAGCCCCCGGGCGGCGCACGCCGCGGCCAGGGCCCTGAACTCGGGCCCGGACGTCGCGAAGCCGTAGTGCGCCGGGTAGGTACGCACGGCCGGGCAGCGGGCGGCCACGGCCCGCTGGACTTCCCGCTCCCACCCGGGGTACGCCGGGTTCACCGCCAGCACCGGCGCGAGCCGCGGGCGGTGGGGCTCCAGCAGGCGGAGCAGCTCGTCGTTGCCGGCCGCCACGTCGCGGTAGAACACGCTGGGCACATGCCCGACCCACGCGCCGGCCAGGCCCAGGCGCGTGAGGTCGGCCACAAGCCGCTCCGGCGTCGCGTCCGGCAGCGCGCGGAACGGGTACGGCCCCACCAGCGCGTTGTGATCTACGGCTTCAGGCGGAACAGCCGCGCCGCGGTCTGCCATCGGATCGCCTCCAGCGCGCCGGCCGGCAGCTCCATCGCCTCCAGCGCGCGCAGCTTCGCCCATCCCGTCTCCATCGTGACGTCGGTCCCCCACAGCAGCCGCGCGGGGCCCACGCACTCCAGGCACAGCTCCAGCATGCCGCGATCCACGCCGCTGCC
>JAJYLI010000097.1 GCA_021787855.1 bacterium
GGCCGGTGTCCGGGGAGGGGGCGGGAGCCGGCGTGGCCGCGCCGCCGCCCGCGCCCGGGGCCGCCGCCCGCGAGCTGTCGGCCGGCCGCGGCATGGCCACGGACGCGCAGCGCTGCTGGTAGAAGGCGACCTGGTTGAGGAACTCGATGTCGCCCGGCGCCTCGGCACGCGCCGAATCGAGCAGCGCGCACGCGGTGACGGGGTTCCCCACGTCGAAGGCGGCGCGCCCGGCCCACAGGGCGGCTTGCGGGCGCAGATTGCTGGTCGGGTAGTCGTTGCGCAGCCGCTCGCCCAGCTGGAGCGCGCCGGCGCCGTTGCCGGCCGCCAGCGCAAGCTCGGCGAGCTGCAGCAGCGCCCGGTCGGCCCAGCGCGAGTTGGAGTACTCGATGGCCACCCGGCGGAAGGCGTTCTCGGCATCCGCGCCGGTCACCGCGAGGCGGCCGCTCCAGTACAGCGCCTCCACGTAGGCGGAATCGCCGCGCCGGGACCTCTCGAGCTGCCGGGCCACGAGGCTGCGGGCCGAATCCCCCTGCCCGCTCGCCGCCAGCCGGACGGCTGCCTGGATGGTGGGGCTCTCCTGCGCGCGGAGCGGGGGCGGCACGAGCGTGACACCGCCCAGGGCGACGATCAGCGCCGCGGCGAGCAGTCTCACGCGCCCACCCGCTCCGGCACGCCCAGGGACAAGACCACCTCCGTCACGATTTCGGTCTCGCCGGTCAGCTTGGTGTCCTTGAGTCGGGCGTCCGCCCGGAGCACGGCGGCCAGCGCCTGGTCCACCTCCGCGGCCGTCCATTGCGCCGCGTCGGCCGCCCAGCGGGCGGCTTCGTCCCGCCAGTTTCCCAGACCCTGCGGCCGCGCCTCCTGGATGGCGTGGAACACCCGCTCCGTCGCGCTGGAGCGGGACTCCCCCGCGTCCAGGTGCGCCCGCGCCAGCGCGAGCCCCACGAGCGTGGTGCCCAGCGCCGCCACCAGGCGCACGGCCGTGTTGCCGGGGCTGGTCAGCAGTTGCGGCACCAGGGCCGCGGCCGCGGTAAACCGGCGCGCGGTCACGGCGCCCACGAAGTCCCCGACGGTCTCGCCGTGCCGCACGCCCACCAGGTCGGTGACGTCGGCCACGGTGACCGGGCGGCCGGGCGTGGCCGCCGCCAGCTTCGCGATCTCCGCCGCCAACTGCTGGAGGTCGTCCCCGACGGCCTCCCTCAAGTGCTGCGCCGCGTCCTCCTCCAGCGTCAGGCCCGCGGCGCGGGCGTGGTGGTGAATCCAGCGCACCACCCGCGCCGGCTCCAGCGCCGCGAACTCCACGGCCTCGGTGCCCCGCTCCAGTTCCGGATCGGCCTTCACGCCGGCGGACTGGATCAGGATCAGGACCGTCTCCGGCGCCGGCCGCTGCGCGTACTCCACCACCGCCGCGCGGAGCGCCTGCTGGCGGGCGCGGCGCTGCAGCAGGCTCTCGACCTCGGTCACCACGACGGCCCGGCGCGCGGCCAGCATGGGCGGCGTCTCGACCAGGGAGCGGAACTCGTCGGCCCCGAGGTCCGACGCCCGGCGCCGGTCCACGTTGAACTCGCGCGTGGACGGCTCGATCGCGAGCGCCAGAATGCGGCGCGTAGCGTCGTCCTTGAGGAGTTCCTCGTCCCCGTGGAAGTAGTAGATGGGCTGCACGGCGCCCTTGGCGAGAGCGCGCTGCAATGCATCGAAAGACCGGCCGGGCATCGGGCCCAACTTAGCCCGAAAGGGGGTGCCGCAAAAGCCTCGGTGGCGCTACCGCCCTCCCCACGCCGCCGGCAGGTTGTAGCGGGGCTGCCGGCTGGCCGCGACCTCCGCGAACGTGTCGGCCGCGAGCATGACGGACTCGAGCGGGTGGAAGGCGCCGGGCTCCGCCGCGTCCGTGTCCAGCCTCGCGCTCACGACGACCGGGGCCGCCAGGGGCCCCGTCGCCAGGGCCACCTTCGCGGCCCGGTGAGACCACCAGCGCGCGGCGGGCGCGGCCGCTCGCACCGGACTCTTCACCTCCCACGCCACGAACCCCACCATCGCGATCAGCAGCAGCGTGCCCGCCGCCCCGGACCAGTGCGCCACCACGGGGAGACGCACCGCGAATTCGTGCCCCAACCGCCGCTTGAGGCGGGGAGCGAAGCCCCGGGAAAGGGCCATCTCCGGCAGCGCGCGCAGCGCCCGGACCCCCGCGCGGAACGCCGCGTCGAAGTGCCCGCACGCCGAGCACGCCTCGAGGTGGAGGCGCGCTTCGGCCTCCCGCTGGGGGTCCAGGAAGCCATCGGCGTAGTCGGAATACGTCTCTCGGAATTCGCGGCAGTTCATGCGGGCCCCAGCTCAGGACCGCTGTTCTACCGCGGCGGGCCCGGGCTGTTCCCCGCGCCCGCCGGCCGCCCGTCAGTCGAGATGGGGGGCGATGATGGCGGCGAAGTTGTTCCGGGCCCGGTTGAGGCGGCTCTTCACCGTGCCCAGGTTGCAGCTCGTGATCTCCGCGATCTCCTCGTAGGTCTTGCCTTCCAGCTCGCGGAGCACGAACACCACACGGTGGTGCTCGGGCAGCCGCGACACCGACTGCTCCACCAGCTCGCGCAGATGGCGCTGGTGGTACAGATCGTCCGGTCGCGAGCTGGAGTCTTCGAACTGCAGCGGCCGATGGTCCGCCTCCCAGTGGCGCTTGATCGTCTGGAAGAGCACCAGCGGATTGCGGCTGCGGTTCCGCAGCTCGTTCTTCGCCAGGTTCGACGCGATGGTGTACGCCCAGGTCGAGAACTTCTTCGTCTGGTCGAACCGGTGCAGGTGCCGGTAGATGCGGATGAACACCTCCTGCACCAGATCCTCGGCCCGCTCGCGGTCACCGACCGTGCGGTAGATGAAGTTCAGCAGCCGGAGCTGGTAGCGGGAGACTAGCTCGTCGAAGGCGCGGTCGCGTCCGTCGAGGTACGCCTGAACGACCTGCGCGTCGTCCAGCTCCGCGAAGGGGCTCGGCGGGGTCTGGTGGAGCCTGCGGACGCCTTCCTTTAGCACCAGGGTCACGTCCCACCCGCTGTAGAAGAGAACGCTTCTCAACAACAGCATTTAGCGTACCGGGTGAGCATGCCTCGCTGGCATGATCGTCAAGACGTTGGTGGGGAAGTGGTTGCGCCACGGCTTGGCGTCATTCCGGTTCACCTGGCTCACGGCCCACTGTCCACTGCAGGCTACAATCCGAGACGAAACCCTGCGAAAAATAGAACAGCGACAATGCTCTTGCCGTCCACCATCTCGCCGTCCCGGATCATGCTGAGCACCCGGCTGACGGGAACGGGCGTTGGCGCCACGAACTCGTCCGGCTCGTGGCGGGTGGCCTGGGGGTCCACCGTGAGGTCGCGCGCGGCGAAGACGTGGATGCGCTCGTCGGTGAAGCCCGGGGTGGTGAAGATGGTGGTGAGGCGCTCCCATCGCGCGGCGGTGGCCCCGGTCTCCTCGAGCAGCTCGCGCCGGGCGCACGCGTCGGGGGCCTCACCGGGCTCGAGCTTTCCGGCCGGGACTTCCCAGATGGTTCCACCGGCGGCGTAGCGGTACTGGCGGATCAGCAGGAGTTGCGGATCCTGGGCGTCGTCGGGAGAGAGGATGGGCAGCACGGCGGCGGCGCCCGGGTGCCGGATGATCTCCAGCTCCCCGGTCCGCCCATTGGGGAAGCGGACCGTGTCGAGGTCGAGGTTGAGGACGCGGCCGGTATAGAGGCGCCGCGTGGCGGTCCGGTCGCGCAGGGGGTCGCTCATGGGTTTCGTGTCCTGGCGGCGGTGCCGCCCGCTCGCATCCCGGTTCCCCGGGGCTTCACCGCCGCCGTCGGCGCTACTTGGATGTGATCGTGACCGCACCCCCGCCCACGAGCTCGGGGGCGTGATGCTCGTCGGCCAGGCGATTATAGGCCGCCACGTCGTCCCGCAGGATCGCGTTGAACCGGTCGAGGTACGCGTTGAGTTGCGTGGTGAGCGTGGCCAGCTCCTCCCGCACGGCCGGCCGCGGGGGCTCCGCATAGCCCCCCATCACACCGAACACGATGCCGGTGAAGCGGTTCTGGAACCGCGCCAGGTAGTGAATGTCGTCTTCCGGCGCGCCGCGCTGGACGTCCGAGTTGTAGAGCGAGTCCTTGAGGGTGCCCAGCTTCTTGCCGAGCGCGTCGGCCGAGGCGAGCACGGGTTGGGCGTCGGCGTGGTCCGCGTTCTTCAGCGCCGCGTGGACGTTCTCGAGCTGGCTCTGGAGGCTCGAGATCCGGTTCAGCATGGTGTTGAGCGCCGAGAGCTTGGCGCGGACGTCCAGCGACGCGGCGAGCTGCGCGGCGAACGCGGCCGAATCGGCCGGCACGTGGGGATCGGCCAGCACGCGCACCTGCTGCGACTGGTGATCGTGGCCCATCGCCACGGTGATGGTGTAGGCTCCCGGCACCGCGCGCGGGCCGAAGCCGCCGCGGAAGAACCCGCCGCTGCCACCGCGCCCGACATCAAGCCTCGTCGCGCCGTTGTAGCGCAGGTTCCAGTCGTAGCGATTGTAGCCCATCTTGCCGGCCGTCGTGTCGGTCGAGACGGTGTCGCCCGCGGCGTCCGTCACGGTCACCACGATGGGGTGGCTGCCGCGCGGCGCATGGCGGCCGCCGGAGCGGCCACCACTCCGTCCCGCCGCGCCCACCTCTTCCCCGCCCGCTTCGCCCCCCGCATGGTGCGAGGTGTCCGCCGCGCTCTTGATGAAATAGTCCACCATCGCCCCCGAGGGCGCCGGCGGCACGGCGAGGTCCGACGCCGCGGGGCCGCGCCGCCGCCCCCCCGCCTGGATCGTCACGGGCAGCAGGCTGAACAGGTGGAACGGCGCGGCCGCCACCTCGGGCGTGGTCTCCTCGAGAGGCGTGATGTTGTCGAGCACGAAGAGGCCGCGACCGTGCGTGGCGACCACCAGATCGTGCTCCTGCTGCGCGAATTTCAGGTCGTAGACCGGAGCCGTCGGGAACCCGCCCCCGAACCTGGTCCAGTTCGCCCCCGCATCCGGCGAGTAGTACAGCGCGTTGTCGGTGCCGAGCACCAGGAAGCCCCGCTGATTGGGATCTTCGCGCACCACGTGGGCGGCACCGAAGTCGGGGAGGCCCTTCGAGATGTCCGTCCACGACCGCCCGTAGTTCGCCGTCTTGAAGACGTAGGGGTGATTGTCGTCGTACTCGTGGTAGTCGATCGCGATGTACGCCGTCCCCGGATCGAACGGCGACACGCCCACCTGCGAGATGCGCCCGCCCTCCGGCTGCGGGAGCCTCGGCAGGTGGCTCGTGGTGTTGGTCCAGTGGGCGCCGCCGTCCCGCGTGACCCAGATGTAGCCGTCGTCCGTGCCCACCCAGATCACGTTGCTGTCGGACGGCGCGATCGTGATGCTGAGGATCGTGTTGTAGGTCTCGGCGCCGCTGATGTCATACTGGACCGGCCCGCCGCTCGTCCGCTCGTGCGCCGGATCATGCCGGGTGAGATCCGGGCTGATCGGCGTCCACGTGGTCCCGCCGTCCGTGGTCTTGAAGACCACGTTGGCGCCGAGCAAGACCTCGTTCGGGTCGGTGTATGAGACGGCGATCGGCGTCGTCCAGTTGTAGCGATACTTGAGCTGCGAGGGCGCCGCGTCACCCACGTCGTCGCCGGTCGGGCGCACCCCGCGCCGAACCCCCGTGCGCGTGTCTATCCGCGCGATATCGCCGTTCTGCGACTCGGCGTAGATGATGGTGGAGTCGCTCGGCGCCGGAACGACGTATTGGCCGTCGCCTCCGGCCACGGTGAACCAGTCGGTGCCGGTCTCGCCCCCCGCGTCCGACGGGCCGCACCAGCCGTTGTTGTCCTGCAGCCCGCCGCAGACGGTGAACGGGTGGTTGTTGTCGAGCGCCACCATGTAGAACTGCTCGATCGGGAGGTTGTTGAGGCCGTCCCAGGTGGCGCCGCCGTTCTGCGTCACCCAGACGCCGCCGTCGTTCCCTTGGATCATTCGCTTCGGGTTGGTCGGGTCAATCCAGAGCGCGTGGTGGTCGACGTGCACGGAGCGGTCGATCGCGCGCGCCGTATGCCCGCCGTCGTCCGATTCCAGCAGCTGATAGGAGGAGAAGTAGAGCTTCTGAGCGTTGTCGGGCGCCACGGTCACCTGCGAGAAGTAGAACGGCCGAACGTCGAGCGCGTGGTTGTCGCTCACCGACGTCCAGTGGTCGCCCAGGTCGTCCGACTCCCAGAGCATCCCGGTCTTCGCCTCGATCAGCGCGTAGACGCGGGACGGAGCCGTGGGCGCGAAGGCGAGCGCGATCCGTCCGAGGGGGCCCCTGGGCATGTCGGTCGTGAGCCTGGCCCAGGTGGCGCCTCCGTCGGTCGAGCGGTAGATCCCGCTCCCGGGGCCGCCGTCGTCCAGCTCCCAGGGAAGCCGCTGCACCTGCCACATCGCGGCGAGCAGCACCCGCGGATTGCCGGGCTGCATCGCCAGATCGATCGCGCCGGTGGAGTCGTTGACGAAGAGCACCTTCTGCCACGTCTTGCCACCGTCGGTGGTCTTGTAGATGCCGCGATCGGGATTGGGCGTCCAGGCGTGCCCGAGCGCCGCCACGAATACGATATCCGGATGCGTCGGGTCAACCACGATCCTGGCGATCTGCCCGACGTCGGTGAGCCCCAGCGGCTGCCAAGTCCGGCCCGCGTCGGGCGAAAAGTAGATCCCGTGCCCGTTGAGCGCGTCGTTCCGCACGTTCGCCTCGCCGGTACCCACCCACACGAGGCTCGGATCGGAGGGTGCCAGCGTGATCGCGCCGATCGAGGCGACCGGCTCGTCGGCGAAGATGTCCTTCCACGTCGCCCCGCCGTCGGTCGTCTTCCAGACGCCGCCTCCGGCGGCGCCCACGTAGTAGGTCTGGGGATCACCCGGAACCCCGGCGACCGCCGCCACGCGCCCACCGGCCACCGACGGGCCGAGATTCCTGAACTGGAGATCGTTCAGGGAGTCGGTAGGCGAGGCGGCGGGAGCTTGGGCGTACAGGGTAACGGCGACGGCGAGGGCGGCAAGGGCAGCGGCGACCGTACGGGCCGCGCGCGCGAGGCGCGAGTCGTGGTTCGGCATCATGGCACAGCTCCGCAGAGGGTGACGCCTACGGATACGAATGACCTCGATGAGGCGTTGCGTCGCGCCGGATCGTGACGTCGCCGCGGCGCCGACGGCCGGGCGCCCAAGCCGTTCGCCAGCCCGGCGTGCCCCCTCGATACGCGGCCGGGTCCGCACCGCTCGGGCTCATTCTACGACTCCCTGTCCGAGTTGACGGGTTGGCTAGAGGTCGAACGGCTCGCCCGGCTTGGGGATGTCCACGCGGGGGACGCCGAGGCTCGTGAGCAGCGCGGCCATGGCCTGGAGCTGCTCGGTCTCGCCGTGGACCACGAACGCGCGCCGGGGCGGCTCGCCCAGCCCCTCGACCCACCGCTTGAGCTCGTTGCGGTCCGCGTGGCCGGAGTACCCGCCGATGGTGGCCACGCCGGCCCGGACCGGCACCATCTCGCCGTAGATCCGCACTTCCTTGTCGCCCTCCTGGAGCTTGTGGCCCAGGGTGTAGCTGGCCTGGAAGCCCACGATGAGGACGAGGTTCCTGGAGTCGCCGACGCCGTTGCGGAGGTGGTGCAGGATGCGTCCGGACTCCGCCATGCCGGAGGCCGCGATGATGATCGCCGGGCCCCGGAGGCCGTTCAGGGCCTTGGATTCCTCCACGCTGCGCACGTACTTGACCAGCGGGAAGCGGAACAGGTCGTCGGTCTCGCGCACCAGCCGCTCGGACCGGTCGAACGCCTCGGGGTGCAGGCGGAAGACGTCGGTGGCGTTCACCGCGAGCGGTGAGTCCACGTAGATCGGGATCCGCGGGATCGCGTGGTCGCGCTCCAGCGAGTGCAGCTCGTAGATCAGCTCCTGCGCCCGCTCGATGGCGAAGGCGGGGATGAAGATCTTGCCGCCGCGCTTGGCGACCCGGTTGACGTGCTCCGCCAGCATGGCCTGCGCCTCGACCGGCGACTCGTGCACGCGGTTGGCGTAGGTGCTCTCCACGATGAGCACGTCCGCGGGCCCGCTCCCTCGGGGCGGCTTGGGGTCCCGGATGATCGGCAGCCCCCAGCGTCCGATGTCGCCGGAGAAGACCACCCGCCGCGTGGCGCGACCGCCCGCGCCCCCGTCGGCCACGTCGAGCGCCACCGAGGCCGAGCCGAGCATGTGGCCGGCGTCCGTGTAGGTGAGGCGCACGCCGGGCACCACGTCGAGCGGGCGCTCGTACGGCAGGCTCACCATGTGGTCGGCGACCAGCGTGGCGTCGTGCGCGGTGTACAGCGGTTCGGCGAGGTGGTTGTGCCCGCGCTTCTTCAGGAACTCGAAGTCCTTCTCCTGGATGAAGCCCGAGTCGGGCAGCATCACGCTGGCCAGGTCGCGCGTGGCCGGGGTGCAGAAGATCGGCCCGGCAAAGCCGAGCTTCACCAGCAGCGGCAGCCGGCCGGTGTGGTCAATGTGGGCGTGGGACACGACCACGGCGTCGAGATCGTGCACGTCGAGCGGGAAGTGCTCGTTCTTGCGGCGGGCTTCCTCGCGGCGGCCCTGGAACAGGCCGGCGTCCAGGAGCAGGCGCCTGGGGCCGATCTCCAGGAGGTGCATCGAGCCGGTGACCTCGCCGGCCGCGCCCCAGCAGGTCAGCCGCACGGGCCGCTCCCGGCCGGCGCCTGGTTCCGGGCCACCGTCAGCGGGTTCCGAACAGCCGGTCGCCCGCGTCGCCCAGGCCCGGGAGGATGTAGCCGTACTCGTTGAGCTGGCGGTCGAGCGCGGCGGCATAGACCGGGACGTCGGGGTGGGTCTCCAGCATCTTCCGCACGCCCTCGGGGGCGGCGACGATGCACAGCAGCCGGATGGAGCGCGCGCCGGCCTGCTTCAGCGTGGTGCAGGCGGCGGCGGCCGAGCCGCCGGTGGCGAGCATCGGGTCCAGGAGGAAGAAGTCCCGCTCCTCCCGCGCGCTGGGCACCTTGAAGTAGTAGTCCACCGGCTGGAGCGTTTCGTGGTTGCGGTACAGGCCGATGTGGCCGACCCGGGCCGAGGGGATGAGGCGGAGGATGCCCTCCACCATGCCGAGGCCCGCGCGCAGCACGGGCACCAGCGCCAGCTTCTTGCCCGCAACCTTCTCGCCCGTCATGTGCTCGAGCGGCGTGTCCAGGTTCACCGGCTCGGTCGGCAGGTCCTTGGTCACCTCGTAGGCCATCAGCATGGCGATCTCGCCCACCAGGTCGCGGAAGTCCTTGACCGGCGTGCGCCGGTCCCGCAGCAGTGAGAGCTTGTGCTTGATGAGCGGGTGGCCGAGCAGCGTGAGGTTCGGGAAGGTCGGCATGGGACGATAATAGTGCGACGGCCGTGCCGTTTGAGGAAGGCGGAGCGACGGGCGTGGCTCGCGCGGCGCCGGGTCCGGGGGCGCTCAGGGTGTGGCCGGCGGTGGCAAGCGGAAGCGGGCGTCGGCGATCGGCGGGTCCACCTGGATCGTGTCGAACGCGATCCGCTGGCTGCCGGGCCGCCCCCGGGTATCGGACTCCATCCGGAACGGGAACATCAGGCCGTCCACCCGGCGGTAGGCGCGGAACCAGGTGTCGAACGTCAGCGGGGTGCCGTTGATCACGCGCCGGCCTTGCCACTTCGTGATCATGTACGACGCCGTGTCCACGAACCAGGTGTCGGTGGTGCCGTCGCGCGAGGTCACCGTGAGCGCCCAGGCCGGCCGGCCGGCGGCCGTATCCACGCCGGCCAGCGACACCCGTTCCCCCTTGGCGGCGTGGTTCACCAGCGGGCCGTCCATGTCGGCGCCGGCGATCACGTTCTTCGCGGTGCCCGGATCGAGCGGCCGCGGGGCGGTGTCGCCCGCGAACGGGTTGATCGTCCAGGCGGTGGCGCCGTCGTAGCCCTGGACGATCAGCACGTGGCCGAGGTGGATGGTGGTGCGGATCCGGAGCGGGCGGGCCAGCTCGACCGTGTCGCTGCCGGACCGGCCGCTGGCGAGGGTGATGTGGCCGATCATGCGCTCGGTCCGGACCGCGTGGATCTTCGCTTCGCCTCCTCGCGCCACGACGTAGCGCGCAATCACGCTGTCGGCGGTCCACGCCGGAGAGCCCGGCCGCGCGGCGGCGCCGGGGGCCTGGGCGCGCGCCTGGGCCGCGACGCCGGCCGAGGCCAGGAGGACGATCAGGGTGGCGCGCACGGGAGGGGGCAGGATAACGCCCCGGCCGGTCGCTGTCACGGTGGCGCCCTCCCCTGGCCACGCGGAGGCGGGGCAGGCACCTTGGTGCACCCGTCGCTCGCCGGTCGAGGGAGCGGCCACTGCGTCGGAGGGAGTCCCGGTGCCGGAGATCCTCGTCTTGGGAGGCGGACTGGTCGGCCGCGTGATCGCGCGCGACCTCGCCCGCGAGCAGGACTTTCACGTCACGGTGGCCGACGCCGCCCCGGCGACGCGGGCGCGCCTCGAAGCGGAGGGCCTGGCCACCGCCGCGCTGGACCTCACGGACGGCGCCGCGGTGCGCCGGGCCGTGGCGGGGGCGGACGTCGTGGTGGGCGCCGCCCCGGGCCACATGGGCTTCCGGTTGCTGCGGCTGGTGATCGAAGCCGGCAAGCCCTACGCCGACATCGCCTTCATGCCGGAGGACGCGCTGGAGCTGGACGGCCTCGCCCGCGAGCGGGGCGTGACGGCGGTGGTGGACTGCGGCGTCGCGCCCGGCCTCTCGAACCTGCTCTGCGGCCGGGCGGAACACGAATTCGACCAGGTGGAGCGGATGCTGATCCTGGTGGGCGGCCTCCCCAAGCGCCGCGTCTGGCCGTTCGAGTACCGGGTGGTCTTCTCCGCGGTGGACGTGATCGAGGAGTACACCCGGCCCGCGCGCTGGGTCGAGCACGGCCGGCTGGTCACCCGGCCTGCGCTTACCGACGTCGAGCTGGTGGATCTGCCGCGCGTGGGCACGGTCGAGGCGTTCAACACCGACGGCCTGCGGAGCCTCGCGACGACGTTGCACGCGCCGTTCATGAAGGAGAAGACGCTCCGCTGGCCGGGCCACGCCGAGAAGATGCGGATGCTGCGGGAGGCCGGCTTCCTCTCCCTGGAGCCTGTGGAGGTGGCGGGCGCCAGGGTGCGGCCCTACGATCTGACGACCCGGCTGCTGTTCGACGCGTGGCGCCTGGGCCAGGGCGAGG
>JAJYLI010000002.1 GCA_021787855.1 bacterium
CCGCTCCCGCCACGCACTCGAAGCCGGCCGCGGTGATCCTGGGCGAGATCCGCCACCTCGCCTCCGACTCGCTCGACGGCCGGCTCACCGGCTCGCCGGGCAACGACTCGGCGGCCGCGTACCTGGCCCGCCAGTTCGACCGGCTCGGCCTGGCGCCCGGCGGCGACTCGGGCACGTTCCTGCAGCACTGGACCGTCGGCTCGACCAGCGCCACGCGCGAGGCGGGTGTGGCCGACGTCGCCACCGAGAACGTGGTGGCCATCCTGCCCGGCCGCGGCCGGCTCGCGGGCCAGGACGTCGTGATCGGCGCCCACTTCGACCACCTGGGGCGCGGGCCGTTCGGCTCCATGGCGCATGGGGACTCGGCGCACATGATCCATCACGGGGCGGACGACAACGCGTCCGGCGACGCCGCGGTGCTGGAGATCGCGCGCCTGCTCGCCGGGCGCCGCGCGCCCGACGCGCGCACCGTGGTGTTCGTCCTGTTCAGCGGCGAGGAGGAGGGCACGCTGGGCTCGGCGTGGTACGCCGACCACCCGGTCCTGCCGATGGACTCGACCCTCGCCATGCTGAACCTCGACATGGTGGGCCGCATGCGGGAACGGCGCCTGCTGGCGCTCGGCGTCCTCTCGGCGCGGGAGTGGCGGGCGCTCCTCGACTCGGTGAACGGCGACTATCATCTGGCGCTCCACGCTTCGGGCGACGGCTGGGGCCCCTCGGACCAGAACTCGTTCTTCGCCAAGCGGCGCCCCGTGCTGCACTTCTTCACCGACCTGCACGCGGACTATCACACGCCCGCCGACACCTGGGACCGGATCAACGCGGACGGCATCGAGACGATCGCCCGGTTCGTCGCCGACCTGGCGCGGCGGCTCGAGGTCCGCCCCGGCCCCCTGACCTTCGTCAACGCCGCGCCGCCGGTCGTGGCGTCGGGGGAGCGGGCCTGGCTCGGCACCATCCCCGACATGACCGGCGAGCCGGGCGGCGTGCGGCTCACCGGCGTCACGGCCGGCAGTCCGGCCGAGCAGGCGGGCATCGTGGCGGGCGACGTGCTGGTCGGTATCGACGCCGACACGGTGGCGAACCTCGTGGACTTCCAGAACGCGCTGGTCAAGCATCACCCGGGCGAGCGGGTCGAGATCCGCGTGCGGCGCGGCGACCGGACGCTCGCGATCCCGGTCACGCTGGGGCGGCGGTAGCCGCGGCCGTTCCGCGCCGCCGGCGGGAGGCGATCCCATGACGGCGCCCGGCGCCGGGGAGCGCACCGGACGGATCGAGGGCGCGGGAGTCGAGCTGTTCGCCCGCTGGGTGGGCGACGGCGGAGGGGGCTCCACGGTCGTCGCGATCCATGGCGGGCCCGGCGCCTCGCACGACTACCTGCGGCCGCAGTTCGATCTCCTGGCCCGCGACCGGACCCTGCTCTACTACGACCAGCGCGGCGGCGGGCAGTCGCCCGCGCCGCGCGTCGCGCCGCTGGGCTGGCGCGCGCACGTGGCCGACCTCGCCGCGCTCGTCTCCGGCCAGCGGCTGGCCCCCGCCACCCTGCTGGGCTTCTCGTGGGGCGGCCTGCTGGCCCTGCTGTTCGCCATCGAGCACCCGGAGCTGGTGGAGCGCCTGGCGCTGGTCGCGCCGGCCGGCACCCATGCCGGCGTCCGGGCCGCGTTCGAGCGCGAGTTCGCCGCGCGGCAGGCGGCGCCCGCGGTCGCCGCGGCCAGGGCAGCGCTGTCGCGGTCCGGCCTCCGGGAGCGCGACCCGGACGCCTTCTGGCGCCGCGCGTTCGAGCTGTCGGTGGCCGGCTACTTCAAGGACCCCGCGCGCGCCACGAGCCTCACCCCCTTCCGCGTGAACTCCCGCGCGCAACACGCGGTGTGGGAGAGCCTGGCCGGGATGGACCTGCGGCCGCGGCTGCCGGGAGTCACCGCGGACACGCTCGTGCTCCACGGGCGCTTCGACCCCATCCCGCTGGCCAGCGCCGAGGAGCTGGTGCGCCTCCTGCCGCGGGCCCGGCTGGCCGTGTTCGAGGATTCAGGGCACGCGCTCTACGCGGAAGAGACCGCCCGCTTCGTCGAGGTCCTGGACCCGTTCCTGCCGCGAGGCGGATGAGCGCCGCGCGGCCGTACCCCTGGGCGGCGCTGGTGGACGCGCTGGGCGACGCGCGGCTCGCCGAGATCGAAGCCGCGCTGGCCGCAGCGAAGACCGACCCGTTCGACCGCGACGCGTTCGTGCTCGACGGCGCGGTGGGACGCGTGCTGCGCGAGCTGGTGCCGCCCGACGCGCCCGCCGACGCCGTGACGGCGTACGCGGCGTTGCTGCAGGCCCTGGTGCTGCATCGCTCCCGCGGCCGGCCGGTCCTGGCCGCGGACCGGGAGCGGCTGCGCGAGCTGCTCACCGAGCCCGCCCCGCCAGGCCTCGCGGCCGGGCGGACGGCCGCGGAGCCGGCCGGCCCCGCCCCGGCGATCCGCTACGTGCAGCTTCCCGAGCGCATGGTCTGGGCGGAACCCGCGCCCGGCGCTTTGGCACCCGGGCCGGGCGAGGAACCGGTGGCCGCGACGATCGTCCCGGAACCCGGCCCGCTCCGGACCGGGGCGGCGCACGAGCCGCTGGACGGCGTGTTCCTTACCACCTGGTCCGGCGGCGTGCGCGTGCTGGCCGTGCTCGGCTTCCGCCCGGAGCGCGACGGCTTCACGACCATCGAGGCCTCGGCGCGGCCCGTGCCCCTGCCGGCGCCGCCGCCCCGCCCCGACGGCCGGCGGCCCTTCGCGACGGTGCTGCCCGCCGGCGAGCGGATGGGGTTCTTTTCCGTCACCAGCCAGGCCGAGCTGATCTGGCTGGCCCTGCTCGCCGCGGCCGCCGCGGCGGGTTAGAATCCGGGCGGATGGACAAGCGCGCCGCCGCGCACCTCCTCGACACCATCGCGACCTACCTGGAGCTGAAGGGCGAGAACCCCTTCAAGGTCCGGGCGTTCGCCAACGCCGCGCGCGCCGTGGAGACCCTGCCCGGCACGCTCGAGGAGGCGCTCGCGTCGGGCGCGCTGGCCGAAGCCCGGGGCATCGGCCCCGCCACGCTGGAGGTGGTGCGCGAGTACGCCGGGACCGGCCGGGCCACCGCGCTGGAGGAGCTGCGCCGCGAGGTCCCCCCCGGCCTGCTCGAGATGCGCCGGATCAGCGGCCTCGGGGCGGCCAAGGTCCGCACCCTGCACGCGCAGCTCCGGATCACGACCCTGGCCGAGCTGGAGGCCGCGGCCCGCGACGGCCGCCTGGCCGCGCTGTCCGGCTTCGGCGAGAAGTCGGCGCAGAAGATCCTCCGCGGGATCGAGTTCCTGCGCCGCACCAGCGGCCTCGCGCTGGCGCACCACGCGGCACGCTGGGGCGAGGAGATCCGGCTCGCCGTCGCGGCGCTGCCGGGCGTGGCGGGGGTGGAGGTGGCCGGGAGCGTCCGCCGCCGGGCGGAGGTGGCGCACGACGCGGACCTGGTGGCCGGCACGGCGCTGGCGCCGGCGGAGCTGGGGCGGCGCCTCCAGGCCGCCGTTCCGGCGCTCGGCGTCGCGGAGGCGCCCGGCGGCCTCAAGCTCACGCGCGAGGACGGCGCGTCCGCCGACCTGTACGCGGTCGCGCCCGATCGCTTCGCCGCCGCACTCCTTTGGGCCACCGGGAGCGCCGCGCATCTGGAGCGGCTGGCGGCGCACGCCGCGGACCGGGGGCTCACGCTCGGGCCCGGCGGCCTCGAGCAGGACGGCGAGGGCGTACGCTGCCGGGACGAGGCGGCGTTGTACGCGGCGCTGGGCCTGCCGTTCGTCCCGCCCGAGCTGCGCGAGGGCGGGGACGAGGTCGCCCGCGCCGCCGCGGGCACGCTGCCCCGGCTCATCGAGCGCGACGACCTCGCCGGCGGAGGCCTGGTGCACTGCCACAGCGTGTACAGCGACGGCGCCAACCCCATCGCGGAGCTGGCGGCCGTGGCGCGGGCGGCCGGGTACGGGTACCTCGGCCTGACGGACCACTCCGCGGCGGCGGCCTACGCCGGCGGCCTCAGGGAGGACGCGGTGCTCCGGCAGCACGCGGAGATCGAGGAGCTGAACCGCGGGTGGCCGGACTTCCGCATCCTCAAGGGGATCGAGGCCGACATCCTGGCCGACGGCACGCTGGACTACGGCGCGGAGACGCTCGCCCGGTTCGACTTCGTGATCGGGTCCATCCACTCGCGCATGGACATGGACCGGGCAACGATGACCGCGCGGGTGCTGCGCGCCATGGACGACCCGCACCTCACGATCCTCGGCCACCCCACGGGGCGGCTGCTGCTCACGCGCGATCCCATCGCGCTGGACCTCGATGCCGTCCTCGCGAAGGCGGTGGAGCGCGGGGTGGCGATCGAGATCAACGGCGACCCGCAGCGGCTCGATCTGGACTGGCGCCGCTGCCGCGGGGCGCGCGACGCGGGCGTCATGCTCAGCATCGGCGCCGACGCCCACAGCCTCCCGGGTCTGGACAACATGGATCTCGGTGTCGCCGTGGCGCGCAAGGGCTGGCTGGAGAAGACGGACGTGCTCAACACGCGGAACCGGGAGGGCTTTCTGGCTTTCGCGCGCTCCCGGCGGCAGACCTGACGACAAGGAGGCGTTACGGCTGGCAAGCGCTCAGGTGCAGGACGGCAAGGGAGAAAGAAGAGAGGGGTCGGGCGCGAGGCCGTCGCGCCGGCTCGGAAGCCCGCGCGCGGCGGCCAGGCGGTCGGCGGCCGCAAGTTTGCGCCGGCCGAAGCGCGCATCGCGGCGATCATCCGCCTGCTGGAGGGCCGCTACCCCGAGGCGCGCTGCTCGCTGGACCACACCGACCCGCTGGAGCTGCTGGTGGCGACCATCCTGTCGGCCCAGTGCACCGACGCGCGGGTCAACCTGGTGACGAAGGACCTGTTCAGGAAGTACCGCAGCGCCGGCGACTACGCCGCCGCGAACCCCGCGGTCTTCGAGCAGGAGATCCGCAGCACCGGCTTCTTCCGCAACAAGACCAAGAGCGTCATCGGCATGGCGCAGGCGCTGGTCGAGCGGTTCGGCGGCCGGGTCCCCGACTCGATGGAGCAACTCACGACGCTCCCCGGGGTGGGGCGCAAGACCGCGAACGTGGTCCTCGGCAACGCCTTCGGCAAGGACGAGGGGATCGTGGTGGACACCCACGTGACGCGCATCGCGCAACTCCTGGGGCTCACCCGTCAGAGCGACCCGGTCAGGATCGAGCAGGACCTGATGCGCGTGGTGCCGCGGCCGCGCTGGACGCTGTTCCCGCACCTGCTGATCCATCACGGCCGCCAGATCTGCATCGCGCGGCGGCCCCGGTGCGAGATCTGCCCCGTCGCCGCGCTCTGCCCGTCGGCGCAGGTGTGAGCCCATGAGCCCACCCCCGCGCGATCCCGCCGAGCTGGCCGAGCTGGTCGCCACGCGCCGCGACCTCCACGCCCACCCGGAGCTGGGCTACCAGGAGCACCGCACCGCCGCGCTGGTGGCGGAGCGGCTGAAGCAGATGGGCTGCGAGGTGCGGACCGGCGTGGGGCGCACCGGCGTGGTCGGCACGCTGGCCGGCCACGCGGGCGCCGGCCGCACGGTGCTGCTGCGCGCCGACATGGACGCGCTCCCCATCCAGGAGGCCGGCGAGACGCCGTACCGCTCCACCGCGCCGGGCGTGATGCACGCGTGCGGCCACGACGGGCACGTCGCCATCGCCCTCGCGGCGGCGCGGCGACTCGCGGCGAGCCGCCGCGAGTGGCGCGGCACGGTGCGGTTCGCCTTTCAGCCCGCCGAGGAGGGCGGCAACGGCGCCGAGGCCATGATCGCCGACGGCGTGCTGGAGGCCCCGCGCGTGGACGCCGTCTTCGGGCTGCATCTCATGAACACCCTGCCCGTGGGCACCATCGCGGCGACGCCCGGCCCGATCATGGGCGCGGTGGACCTGTTCACGATCCGGATCACGGGCAAGGGTGGCCACGCGGCGATGCCCCACCAGACGGTGGATCCCGTGGTCGCCGCCGCGCACGTGGTCACGGCGCTGCAGTCGCTGGTGAGCCGCGCCACCGACCCGTTCGACCAGCTGGTGGTGAGCGTGACGCGGATCCGGGCCGGCGAGGCGTTCAACGTCATCCCGGAGGAGGCCGTGCTCATGGGCACGGTGCGCAGCATGGGCGGGCGGCCCTACGCCGAAGCGCCCGAGCGGCTCCGGGCCGTGGCGACCGGCGTGGCGGGCGCTCTGGGGTGCGGCGCCACGGTGGACTACGTCCGCCAGACGCCGGCCACGATCAACGACGAGGCCATGACGGCGCTGGTCGCCCGGGCCGCCGCCGCTCTGGTGGGCGCGGAACGGGTCCTGGCCGGCCAGCGCATGCTCGGCGGCGAGGACTTCGCCTTCTTCCTCCAGAAGGTGCCGGGCTGCTTCGCCTGGGTGGGATCCGCCAACCCCGCCAGGGGGTACGACGCACCACACCACAGTCCCCGCTTCGACATTGACGAGGACGCGCTGCCCATCGGCGTGGACCTGCTGGAGCGCGTCGCGAGGGAGTCTCTGCGCTGAACCGCCTGGCCGGCCAACGCTCCGCCTACCTGACCTCCGCCGCCCACCAGCCGGTGGACTGGCTGCCCTGGGGCGAGGAGGCGTTCCGCCGCGCCCGCGAGGAGGACAAGCCCATCCTGCTGGACGTGGGCGCGGTGTGGTGCCACTGGTGCCACGTGATGGACCGGGAGTCGTACGAGAACCCCGAGCTGGCGGCAACCCTCAACCGGCGGTTCGTGTGCGTCAAGGTGGACCGCGACGAGCGGCCCGACGTGGACGCCCGCTACCAGGGCGCGGTGCAGGCGCTGACCGGCCAGGGCGGCTGGCCGCTCACCGCGTTCCTGACGCCGGAGGGCGACGTGTTCTTCGGCGGCACCTACTTCCCGCCGGACGACCGGTTCGGCCGCGAGTCGTTCGGCACCATCCTCCGGCGGGTGGACGAGGTGTTCCGCGCCCGGCGGGAGCAGGTGGCGGCGAGCGGCGGCGAGCTCAAGGCCCACGTCGCGCGGCTCCTGGCCGGGGCGGCCGCCGGCGAGCCGGCGCCGGAGCTCCTCGAGCGCGGCGCGCGGCAGATGGATCGCCTGTTCGACGAGCGGCACGGCGGGTTCGGCGCGAGCCCCAAGTTCCCGCACCCGGCCGCGATCGAGTTTCTCCTGGCCCGCTGGTGGGACACGGGCGACGCCCGGCTCCGCGAGATGGTCGAGCGCACGCTCACCGGCATGGCCGACGGCGGCGTCCGGGACCAGCTCGGCGGCGGCTTCCACCGCTACGCCACCGACGAGCGCTGGATCGTGCCGCACTTCGAGAAGATGTCGTACGACAACGCCGAGCTGCTGAAGGCCTACGTCCACGCGTACGCCGCGCTGCGGATCCCGCTGTGGCGCGAGGCGGCGGAGGGCATCGCGGCCTGGTGCCTCGAGATCCTGGCGGACCCGGGCCGCGGCGGCTTCGGCGCGTCCCAGGACGCCGACGTCGGGCTCGAGGACGACGGCGACTACTTCACCTGGACGCAGGCCGAGGCGCGGGCGGCGCTCACCGGCGACGAATGGGAGGTGGCACGCCGCCGCTGGGACATCGGCGAGGCGGGCGAGATGCGCCACGACCCCGCGAGGAACGTGCTGTGGGTCGCGCGGGACGCGGCGGCGATCGCGGCGGAGCTGGGCCTGGACCCGCCGCGGGTCGAGGAGCTGCTGCGCGGGGCCAGGGCGAAGCTCAAGGCGGCGCGGGACCGGCGGGCCCCGCCCGCGGTGGATCGCGCCGTGTACACCGGCTGGAACGCCATGCTCGCGGAGGCCTTCCTCGAGGCCGGCGCGGTGCTCGCACGCCCGGACTTGAGCGCGTTCGCGCTCCGGACGCTCGAGCGGCTGTGGCGGGACGCGCCGGGGAGCGGCGGGCTCCTGCGCCACCGCGCGGACGCCCCGGCCGTCGCGACGGGCGGCGCCGCCGCGGCCGCGGAGGACCAGGCCGGCCCGTTCTTCCTCGACGACCAGGTGCAGGCCGCCTCCGCCGCGCTCGCGGCTTCGGAGCACACGGGCGACGCCCGCTGGCTCGAGCGCTCCCGCGACCTCATGGCGCGCACCCTGGAGCGCTTCGCCGCCGACGGCGGCGGTCTGGTGGACGCCGTCGCGGGCGCCCCGCGTGGCCTCCTGGACCAGCCCGCCCTGCCGATCCAGGACGCGCCCACGCCGGCGGCCAATGCCGTGGCCGCGCTGGTGCTCCTGCGGCACGCCGCCATCACCGAGGACCCGAGCTGGACCGAGCGCGCGGGGCGGCTGCTCCAGGTTTTCGCGGGCTCGGCCGAGCAGAGCGGACTCTTCACGGCGACCTACCTGCGCGCGGTGGACTGGCTGCTCAACGGGGCATGCCGGATAGTAGTAGCTGATGCTACTACGTCGCCCACGCTGCGGGCCACCGCCCTGGCCGCCTACCGCCCGCGGAAGGTGGTGGTGCCGTCCGCAACCTCTCCCGTGGGCGGGGTAGCACCACCGGTGGCGCTGGTGTGCGCCGGGACGGCGTGCGCGGCGCCGGTGCGGGACGCGGCCGCGCTGCTCGGTACGATCCAGGCTTTCGGGCGGCGACCGGCCAGGGTTAGGATAGTGTGATGCTCGACGCGATCCGGCAGAAGCTTTCCGACGAGGTGCAGCGGCTCAACCACGAGCTGTCGGTGACGCTGCCCGAGACGCTGAAGCGCGCGCTGCAGATGGGCGACCTGCGCGAGAACGGGGATTATCACGCGGCGCTGGAGCGGCAGCAGTTCATCCAGGCGCGGCTGAGCCATCTGCGGTCGCGGCTGGCCAAGCTCTCGCAGATTGATCTGACGAAGCTCCCGGCGGACAAGGTGGGGCTGGGCTCCCGCGTGGTGGTAGAGGACCAGGCCACCCGCGAGAAGGTGCTGTACGAGCTGGTGGTGCCCGACGCGATGGATTTCGACAGCGACGGCGGCGGGACGCAGATCTCGGTGGCCTCGCCTCTGGGGCGGGGGTTGCTGGACCACAAGGTGGGCGAGGTGGTCGTGATCCAGCTCCCCAGCGGGCCGCGCAAGCTGAAGATCGTGGAGCTCACCACTTTCCACCAGCAGCTCGCCGACTCGAGAGGGGTGGCGGAGTGAAGAAGCAGGCCGTGTTCGAGACGGTGCGCGGGCGGATCGTGGCCGACCTGTTCCCGAAGGAGGCGCCGGGCACGGTGGCCAACTTCGAGAAGCTGGCCAACAGCGGGTTCTACGACGGGACGCGGTTCCACCGGGTGATCGAGAACTTCGTGGCGCAGGGCGGCGACCCGCTGTCGAAGGATCCGGCCAACCCGCGGGTCGGGACGGGCGGCCCGGGCTACACGATCAAGTGCGAGACGCGGGGCAACCCGCACCAGCACGAGGCGGGCTCCCTCTCGATGGCGCACGCGGGCAAGGACACCGGCGGCTCGCAGTTCTTCATCTGCCACGGCACGCTCAAGCACCTGGACGGCGTGCACACCGTGTTCGGGAAGGTGGAGACGGGGATGGACACGGTCCTGAAGATCCGGCAGGGCGACGTGGTGAACAGCATCCGCGTGCTGGACGCGTGAACGTCCACCTCGCGCTGGTGTGCGACCACGCGATCATTGACCAGCACGGGAAGCTCTCCGTGCTGGGCATCTTCGACCGCATCTGGGTGGAGCGGTTCCCGGCCATCCACCCCCGCCTGCACCTGGTGCTGCGGCTCAAGGGCCGCCGGACCGAGATCGGCAACCACACCGTCCTGATCCAGTTGGTGGATGCGCAGCTGCAGGAGATCCTGCGCGGCGAGGGCAATGTGGCCATCGGCGAGCCGCCGGCCGGGGTGGTGGACATCGAGGCGGCGGCGGTGCTGGCCTTCGACGTGCCGCTGGAGCGGCCGGGCGTCTACACGTTCGAGATCGCGGTGGACGGCGCGCACGCGGCCTCGGTGCCGATCAGCGTCACCCAGATGCCGGCGCCGGCCCACCCGGCCCCCCCCCAGCCTCCCCTTCCCCCGACCCCCCCGCTCATCAACTAGCGACCCGGGGGCCTTCATCACCTCATCGCGTCATCACCTCCTCACGTCCCTGTCGCTTTTCCCGATCACCGTCCCCGCATTAGCTTATGGCTCACGTCATCCCCTCATCCCCTCATCACCTCCTCGTTCGGACGCCCCATGGACCGCACCGAAGCCCTCGCCTTGATGCACGAGTACACCCCCTCCGACGCGCTGCGGAAGCACATGTACGCGGTCGAGGCCGCCATGCGGGCGTACGCCCGGAAGGTCGGTGAGGACGAGGAGACCTGGGGCGTGGTCGGGCTGCTGCACGACTTCGACTACGAGCGCTGGCCCAACGCGAACCGCAGCCCCACCGAGGAGCATCCCTCCGAGGGCGCGAAGATCCTCGCGGCGCGCGGGTACCCGGAGCCGCTGCGACGGGCGATCCTGGCCCACGCATCCTATACGGGAGTGCCCCGCGACACGCCGGTCGCCAGGACCCTGTACGCCGTGGACGAGCTGTGCGGGTTCCTGGTCGCCTGCGCCCTGGTGCGGCCGAGCCGCAGCCTGAGCGACCTGGAGGTGCCGTCGGTGAAGAAGAAGCTCAAGGACAAGGCGTTCGCGCGGAACGTCAACCGGGAGGAGATCCGCGAGGGCGCCCAGGAGCTCGGCGTCCCGCTGGAGGAGCACATCAGCTTTGTGATCAGCGCGCTGCGGCCGGTGGAGCAGACCCTCGGGCTGGGGGGCGGCGGCGGGGTGGCGGCCCCACCAACGCCCCCTCCGTCCTCTGCGTAATACAGTGGAACCGGACGGCGCGCTGGCGCTCCGGGCGGTCGCGGGCGACCGGGAGGCCTTCGGCGCGCTGGTCGAGCGGCACCAGGCGGCGGTTCGCCGACTGACTCGCTCGGTGACGGGGGACGCGGCGGACGCGGACGACGCGGCGCAGGACGCGTTCCTCTCGGCGCTGGACCGGATCGAGACGTATGATCCGTCCCGGCCGTTCGGGCCCTGGCTGATGCGGATCGCGACCAACGCCGCGATTGACCTGGTGCGGCGGCGGGCGGTCCGCCGGGCGGCGGCGCTGGACGAGCAGGCGCCGGCGCGGGGCCCCTCGCCGGCGGGGGACGCGGAGTCGGCCGAGATCCGCGCGCGGCTCACGGCGGCGCTGGCGGCCCTGCCGGAGCGGCAGCGTGTGGCGGTGACGCTGTTCGACGCGGAAGGCTACTCGCACGCGGAGATCGCGGCCGTCCTGGAGATCCCGGAGGGGACGGTGCGGTCCGACGTGTTCCATGCCCGGCGGGCGCTGCGGGTTGCGCTCGAGGTCTTCGATCCCGGGCGACAGGTGGAGGAGCGATGAACGAGCAGCTCAAGCGGATGCTCTCCCCGGAGGACGACGGTCGCGCGTTCACCGACGCCGTGCTGCTCCGGGCGGCCGGGGCGCTGCACCGGCGGCGGGCGGCCGCGACGCGGCGGGCGGATCGCCCGGCGTGGACCTGGCTGGAGGCGTGGGCGCGGCCGTGGCTCATCGCCGCGATCGTGGGGCTGGCGCTGGCCGTCGCGCTGCCCGCGCTCGAGCGCGCGTGGAGCCAGCCCTCGGCCGAGCCGAGCCTGACGGCGGATCTGGTGGGCGCCGGCCCCGCCACGTCGTACGTGCTCGCCGAAACGCTGGGGAACTAGGGCGCGCCGATGTTCAACCGGTCGAAGGTCTGGGCGATCACGCTGCTGGTGGCGGTGGCCCTGGCGGGCCTGGTGGCCGGGGCCGCGCTGGAGGGCTGGGCGGCCGGCCGGCACCGCCACCACGACGCCCACGAGACGTACTCGGGCTACCTCGCCCGCAAGCTGGGGCTGAGCCCGGCGCAGCACGACTCGGTGGTGGCCATCCTGCGCCGCCACCGGCCGGAGATCCGGGCGCTGTTCCTGACCATTCGCCCGGCGCTCGACACGGCCCGCGCCAGGGTCGCCGACGAGATCCGCCTCATCCTGACTCCCGCGCAGCGGGAGACGTACCAGCGGCTGCTGGATCGCGACCGGGCGGAGCGCGCCCGGGCCGACAGCGTGGCGGCCGCGCAAGCGCACGAGAACCTGAAGCCATGATGAGTGTTCGCACCTGGATGACGACCTGCGCGCTGGCCGCCGGCCTGGCGGCGCCCGCACTCGCGCAGCAGCCCACGCAGCCGGCGGCGCCGGCTCCCGCCCAGCCCACCCCCGCGGCCGCGGCCGCGGCCGACAGCGGCGTGCTCTCGTCCGAGGGCTGGAACGCGCAGCGGGTCACGCTGGCCCAGGCGCTCGAGATGGCGCGGGCGAACAACCCGCTGCAGGTGCAGGCCCAGGAGAACGTGCGCGTCGCCAACATGGGGCGGCTGCAGGCCATCGGCTCCTACCTGCCGACGATCAATGCCAACGCCAGCTCGTCGAAGAGCAGCAGCCAGCGGCCGGACTACACGGGCGCCATTGTCAGCGCGCCGTCCGACGTCTCGTCGCTCGGCATCAGCGCCAATCTCAACCTGTTCACGGGCTTCCAGCGGGGGGCGCAGCGCCGGCTGGCGAACGCGACGGCCGACCTCGACCGGGCGGCCCTGGTGGGGCAGACCTACGCGACCGACCTGGCGACCAAGCAGGCGTTCTTCAACGCGCTGGCCACGCAGGAGCTGGTGGGCGTGTCCCAGGCCAACGTGGCGCAGACCGAGCAGCAACTCAAGCTGACCGCGGAGAAGCTGCGGCTGGGCGCGACCACGCGCTCCGATTCGCTCACGGCGAGCGTGGCCTACGGCACCGCGGAGGTGCAGCTCATCCAGGCGCGCGCCAACGCGCTCACGGCCCAGGCCAACCTGGCGCGCGCCATCGGGGCGGCGGGCCTGGCCGCCCCCGTGCGGGACCCCACGCTGGAGATCCGGCTGGTGAGCCTGGATACCGCCGCGCTGCGGCGGGAGGCCGAAGCCAACGCCCCCTCGGTGCTCCAGGCCACGGCGAGCGTGGCCGCGGCCCGCGCCTCGCAGTCGGCGAGCCGGTCCTCCCTGTGGCCGACGATCTCGCTGTCGGCGAGCGACCGGTGGAGCGGCCAGCTGCTGTTTCCGTGGAGCGCGGCGCCCATCAACACGACGACCGGCCTGCCCACGCAGAAGTATCTCGGGTCCTGGAACGTCGGCCTGAGCGTCTCCTACCCCCTGTTCAACGGGTTCCAGCGCGAGGCCGGCATGGTCGTGGCGGACGCCAACGTGCGCACGTCCGAGGCCAGGCTGCGCGACGCGCAGCTGGCGCTGGACGCGAGTCTCACGCAGGACCTGACCGCGCTGCAGGCCGCGGGCGCGCAGATTGACGTGTCCCGCACGTCGGTCGCCGCCGCCGAGGAGGCGCTGCGGATGCAGCAGGAGCGCTACCGCCTCGGCGCCGCGACCATCGTGGACCTGCTCACCGCGGAGACGGCCTTGAACCAGGCCCAGGTGAGCCTGGTCCAGTCGCGCTACAGCTATCTCATCGCCCGGGCGCAGCTCGAGGCGCTGGTGGGACACGCGCTGGCGGAGTGAGGCGCCGCGGGCCGGCAGGCGCTAAATTCTCCCGCCCATGCTCGTTGCCCTCGCGCTGGCCCTCGCCGTACAGGCTCCCGCCGCGCCGCGCGTCCCCGCCAACTCGGGCCCGCGCTACGACGGCCGCGAGCACCAGCTCCATGTCGAGATTCCCCGCGTGGACACCACCATCACCATTGATGGCGTCCTCGACGAGCCGGTGTGGCGGCGGGCCGCGCGCCTGGTGGGCTTCTCCCAGTACCAGCCGCAGGACGGCGTGCCCGCCGTGGAGCCCACCGAGGTCCTGGTGTGGTATTCGCCCACCGCCATCTACTTCGGCATCATCGCGCGCTCGCTCCACGGCCCGGTCCACGCCACCCACGCCGAGCGCGACAACATTGACGCCGACGACTACGTCCAGATCCTGCTCGACACCTACGACGACCGGCGGCGCGCCTTCCTGTTCGGCGTGAACCCGTTCGGCGTGCAGCAGGACGGCGTCCGCAGCGACGCCTACGCCGGCGGCGCGGGCGGCGCCTCGGGGCTGGGCGGCGGGCTCGGCGCGATGGACATCCTCAACGGCAACGTGGACCTGAACCCCGACTACATCTGGCAGTCGCGCGGGCGGCTGCTGCCGGGCGGCACCGGCTACGAGGTCGAGGTCCGCATTCCGTTCAAGAGCCTGCGCTACGCCGGCGGCAAGGTGCAGACCTGGGGCATCAACATCCTGCGGCGGGTGCAGTACTCGGGCTACCAGGACTCCTGGGCCCCGGTCGTCCGGGCCAGCGCCAGTTTCCTCAACCAGTCGGGATGGCTGGAGGGGCTCACCGGCCTCCACCGCGGCCTGGTCCTGAACGTCACCCCCGAAGCGACCGAGCGCGTGAACGGCGCGCCGGACAGCGGCGGCACGGGCTATCACTACGGGCACGACGAGGAGCTGGGCGCGGACGTGCATTACGGCGTCACGCCGAACCTCTCGCTCGACGGCACGATCAACCCCGACTTCTCCCAGGTCGAGGCCGACGTCGCCCAGGTGACGCTGAACCAGCGGTTCGCGCTGTTCTACCCGGAGAAGCGGCCCTTCTTCCTCGACGGGCTGGAGCTGTTCGACACGCCCAACCAGCTCATCTACACGCGGCGCATGGCGAGCCTGCGCGCCGGCGCCAAGCTCGCCGGCAAGGTGGGCCCCTGGACCATCGCGTCCATCGTCACCTCCGATTCGCGCTCCGAGTCCGCCACCGGCAGCCACCCGCTGTTCGGCGTCACCCGCCTCCGCTACGATCTCGGCCCGACCTCCAACGCCGGGCTCGTGGCCACCACCCGCGAGGACGGCGGACAGTTCTCGCGCCTGTTCGGCGCCGACGTGCACATCGTCCACAACCGGCTCTACTACGTGGAGCTGCAGGAAGTGGGCTCCTGGACCCACGACTCGACGGGATTCCACCGCGGCACGCTGAGCCAGGCCACCTGGGACCGCACCGGGCGCGCGTGGGGCTTTCACCTGGACATGCACGCCATCGCGCCGGACTTCGAGGCCGCGGCGGGCTTCGTGAACCGGACCGGCATCGCGCAGGCCAGCTACTTCAACCGCCTCACCGCCTACGGCAAGCCCGGGGCGTGGCTGGAGACGGTCTCCAGCTTCCAGGACATCAACCGCATCTGGTCGTACGACAGCATCGGGAAGCAGGCCATCGAGGGCGGCGAGCGCGTCAACCTGCAGGGCACGCTGCGCGGCTGGTGGCAGCCCAGCCTGAGCGTGAGCCGGAACTTCTACCGCTTCGACGCCACCTCGCCCGGGTACCTCGGCACGCCGTACGGCGCGTACCGCGTGCTGCGGGCGCCGGGGGACACCGTCGCGTTCACCGTGCCGGCGCTGCTCGACAACCTCTTCGAGGTGGGCGCGAGCCTCACCACGCCCGCGTGGCAGCAGCTCACCGCGTCGGCCACCATCCAGTACGGCGCCACGGCCAACTTCGCCGAGGCCGCGCGCGCCACCAGCACGTCGCTCGCGGCCGAAGTGGACCTCCGGCCCACCCGCGCGGTCCGGGTCACGGCGCAGTACTCGCGGCTGGTGATCTACCGCCAGAACCGGAGCTGGTTCTCCAGCGAGGACATCCCGCGGCTCAAGGTCGAGTACCAGGCCAGCCGCTCGATCTTCTTCCGGGTCGTGGGCCAGTACACCAGCCTGCGGAGCGACGCGCTCCGGGACCCCGCGACCGGCCTGCCGATCGTCATCGGCTCGGCGGTGGCGGCGCCTTCCAGCAGCGAGGACTTCCGGGTGGACTGGCTGTTCTCCTACCGGCCCAGCCCGGGCACGCTGCTGTACCTGGGCTACGGCGCCTCGTGCTCCGCGTTCGACGTGGCGTGCGCCGTGGGCCGGCAGCAGGGCCGCACCGCCGACGGCTTCTTCGCCAAGATCTCCTACTTGTTCGGGACCTGAGCCGCGGCCGCGCCGGCCGCCGGCCAGGTCCGCGCGACGCCGTCCTCCAGCTCGGCCATGGGCCGCGTGTAGCCCGCAGCCCGGAGCGCCGTGAGGTCCGCCTCCGTGAAGCTCTGGTACCTGGCCGCCAGGCCGGGCGGGAAGGGGATGTAGGTCACCCGGCCGCCGCTCTTCATCCCGCCCAGGATCCGCGCGATGTCGTTGAAGCTCCGGCTCTTGCCGGTGCCGACGTTGTAGATGCCGACGCGGGCCGGCGCGCGGAGGAAGTGCAGGTTGACGGCGGCGACGTCCTCCACCCACACGAAGTCGCGGCGCTGCTCGCCGGCGCCGTAGCCGCCCGAGCCCTCGAACAGCCGCATCTCGCCCCGCGACGCGAGCTGACCCGCGAGCTGCCAGACCATCGAGGCCATCCGCCCTTTGTGCGCCTCGCCCGCGCCGTACACGTTGTAGTAGCGCAACCCCACGACCGTGCTCGTGGCCGCGGCCGCCACGCGGCGGACGTAGCGGTCGAACAGCGCCTTCGAGAAGGCGTACAGGTTGAGCGGCTCCTCGTTGGCCGGAGCCTCGGTGCACCGGCCGCGGTTCCCGTACACCGAGGCGCTGGAGGCGTACACGAAGGGGATGCCGCGCTCCAGGGCGAAGCGCAGCAGCGCCTTGGAGTAGGCGTAGTTGACCTGCATGACGTACGCGCCGTCGGTGGCCGTGGTATCGGTGCACGCGCCCTGGTGGAGGATGCCGCTGATCCCGTCCACCTTCCCGGCCTCGAGGGCGGCCAGGAACGCGTCCCGCTCGAGGTAGTCGGCGATCCCGGCCGTCCTCAGGTTGGCCCACTTGTCGCCGCCGCCCAGGTGGTCCACGACCAGGATGTCGGTGAAGCCCTCCCGGTTGAGCGCCGCGACGAGATTGCTCCCCACGAACCCGGCCCCGCCCGTCACCACGAGCATGCAGTCCCCGTTGTCTGGTGTGGAGGCTAATTTGCCTAGGACGCCCATGTCACGCACCTCCCCGCCCGGCGCCCGGGCGCTCCGCGCCCCCGGGGCGATCCTGCTCGTCTCCTGCTACGAGCTGGGCCACCAGCCCCTGGGCCTGGCCTTCCCGCTGGCGTTCCTGGAGCGGGCCGGCTTCCGGCCGTCCACCGTGGACCTGGCGGTGAGCCGGCTGGACGCCGAAGCCGTGCGGCGGGCCCGGCTGGTCGCGATCTCGGTTCCGATGCACACGGCGCTCCGCATCGGCGTGGAAGCCGCCGCGGAGATCCGGCGCCTCAACTCCGGCTGCACCATCTGCTTCTACGGCCTCTACGCCGCGCTCAACCGCGCGTACCTGCTCGCGGGCGCAGCGGGGGGGGGCGGGGGGGAGGGCGGGGGCGGGCGCGGGACCGCCGACGTCGTGCTGGCGGGAGAGATCGAGGAGCCGCTGGTGGCCCTGGCTGAGCGGCTGGATCGCGGGGAGGACGCGGCGGGCGGGCGGGCGCCGGGAACGCGCCCGGCGGAGGACGCGCCGGCCGCGGACGCCCGCGCGGTGACGCGCCTCGCGCGCCAGGACTTCCCCGTGCCCAGCCGCGGCGCGCTCCCCGTCCTGGGCCGCTACGCCGCCCTGGATCGGGACGGCGAGCGCCGGGTCGCCGGGGTCACCGAGGCCAGCCGGGGATGCCTGCACCTCTGCCGCCACTGCCCCATCCCGCCCGTGTACGGCGGCCGCTTCTTCGTCGTCCCGGCGGCGGTCGTGCTGGAGGACGTGCGCCGCCAGGCGGCGGCGGGCGCGCGCCACATCACCTTCGCCGACCCGGACTTCCTGAACGGCCCGACCCACGCGCTCCGGATCGTGGAGGCCCTGCACGCGGAGCTTCCGGATCTGACCTTCGACTTCACGGCCAAGGTGGAACACCTGCTCCGCCACCGCGGGCTCCTGCCGCGATTCGCCCGCGCCGGCTGCGCGTTCATCGTCACCGCCGTCGAGTCGCTGAGCGACGAAGTCCTGCGGAAGCTCGACAAGGGCCACAGCCGCGCGGATGCGATGGGCGCCCTGGACGCCGTCCGCGGGGCGGGCATGACGTTGCGCCCCTCGTTCGTGCCGTTCACGCCCTGGACCACCCTGGGCGACTACATCGAGCTGGTGGACTGGCTCGAGGCGGCGGACCTCGTTCCCTGCGTGGAGCCCGTGCAGCTGGCCATCCGGCTGCTCGTGCCGCCGGGCTCGGGCCTGCTGGAGTCCGGGGACCTGACGCCTTACCTGAGGGGCCTGGACGCCGCCGCGTTCACGTGGCGCTGGGAGCATCCGGATCCGCGGATGGAGCGGCTGCACGCGCAGGTGAGCGACATCGTACACCGCGCCAGCCACGCCGGCACGCCGGCGGCGGAGGTGCACGCCGCCGTGCGCCGGGCGGCCCGCGAGGCGCGCGGAGACGCCGTACGGCCGCCCGAGGCGGCCGCCACGCTCTCCGAGCGGCGGCCGGTGCCGCCCCGGCTCACCGAGCCGTGGTTCTGCTGAGCGGAGCCCACCGCGGACCAGTTGGGTCCGGCGATCGCGCCGCCCGGCGCCATCTGACGGGTCACGGGCCGGCCTGTCCCCGAACGACGAGGCGCCGTCCCCGCGCGACGCGGAGACGGCGCCTTGCCGGAACGCGGCCTCGAGCGGCCGGCCGGAGCGGTCAGGAGCCGGCGGTCTGTCCCGCGGCCGGAGCGGCGATGTAGCTCGCCGGCACCTCGCCGGTCAGCGCGTTCAGGTACGCCACGATCCGGTTCACGTCCTCGGGCGACAGCGTCTTGCCGAGCTGGTGCTTCGCCATCAGGGCGACGGCCTGTGGCAGCGTCGCCACCGAGCCGTTGTGGAAGTACGGCGCCGTGCGCGCGACGTTGCGCAGCATCGGGACCTTGAACACCAGCGTGTCGGACGCCTCGTGCGTGATGGCCGCGCGGCCGATGTCCGACTTGTCGGGCCACGGCTCCACCGCGCCGAGCTTCTGGTACATCCCGCCGCCCACCAGCATCCCGTTGTGGCAGGCCTGGCAGCCGGTCGCGACGAAGGTGTTGAAGCCTATCCGCTCCTCGGGGGTGAGCGCCGTGGTGTCACCGTCCAGGAACCGGTCCCACGCACCCGGGGTCACGAGCTTGCGCTCGAACGCGCCGATCGCCAGCCCCACGTTGTCGTACGTCATGGGGTCCCTCGCGTCGGGGAACGCCGCGCGGAACGCCGCACGGTAGGCCGGGACCGCCTTGAGCCGCGCGATCACGGCCGCGGCGCTGGGCATCCCCATCTCGACCGGGTTCAGCACCGGACCCTTGGCCTGCTCCTCGACCGTGGCGGCGCGCCCGTCCCAGAATTGCGCGATCTGGCCCGCCGCGTTGTACACGGTGGGCGAGTTGCGCCCGCCGAGCTGCCCCTTGGTGCCCACGCTGAACCGGCGGCCGTCCACGCCGTACGCCGCGAGGTTGTGGCAGGTGTTGCACGATTCGTTGTTGTTGAGCGAGAGCCGGGTGTCGTAGTACAGCGTCCGGCCGAGATTCACCTTCGCGTCGGTCAGCGGATTGGCCGGCGACTCCAGCGCCGCCGCCAGGGGCGAAAAGGCCGCCAGCGACGCCTGATCCACCTTCGCGCTCGGCCCACGCTGGCACGCCGGCACGAGTACCGCCACGAGGGCGGCCGAACAGAGGACCGTGGAGCGGCGGAGCACGCGACGCGACGACATGGAGCCTCCCGAGTGGTTGCTCGACAATAGGCCCGGGCGGCGCGCCCCGCAACGTTGGAGAGACCCGGATTTCCGGCGCAGACACTCGGCTTTCGGCACCCCGCTCGCCATTCGCGGGCGGCCGGGTGCGGCGCGGCGGCTCAGCGCTCGAGCACGAACCGGAGCGCCTGGGCGAAGACCCGAAGCGGGGCGGGGCCGTGGCCCAGGCGCGGGATCACCTCGAAGCGGTGCGGCACGCCCCAGCGCTGGAGCTCGTCCGCGGCGGCCGTGGCCATGCGGCGGCGCGTGCCGATGTCGCGGCTGCCCATGGTGAGGAAGAAGCGCGTGCCGCGGCGATCGAGGTCGCCGGCGCCGTCGGGCGTCGGGCGGTAGCTCGCGCGGCTGGCCATGACGATGGCGCCGTGCAGCCGGTCCGGGTTGCGCAGGGTGATGGCCCATGCGAGGTCGCCGCCTAGGGAGAAGCCGGCCAGGACCAGACGCGAGCGATCAATGCGATAGTGGTCGGCGGCGGCGGCGAGATCCGCGAGCACCCGGCGCTCGTAGCGCTCGATGGTGCCGGTCCACGCCGCCTCGGTGCGGTAATCCGACGCGCGGCCGCGGCCGCGGGCGAGGATCAGGAGGAAGCCGGGACCCGATCCTTCGCGCGGAAACAGGTAAGGCCACAGCGCCTCGAGCTGGCGCTGCGGCGGCTCGCGGTACAGCGCGCCGAGCCCGGCCTGGGCCAGATAGATCTGCAGGATGGCCTCGGCCGTGCTGCCCGTGGGCGGCAGCAGCTCGACCACGGGATACGCGCGGCGCGAATCGTAGTCGGGCGGGAGCACGACCACGCCGGCCGCTTCCGGCGCGGGCGCCAGGCGTTCCGGATGGGGCGCGCACGCCGTGGCCAGGAGGGCGGCCGCGGCCAGCGCCGGAACCGCGCTCCCTGCGCGCCGGCGGAGCGTCATCACGGGTCGGAGTCTAGCCGCCGCCGCGGCGCCGGGGAAGCGCTACGCCGCGGGATGCGCTACGCGGAAGGGGCCGGGCGTGGCGGCGTCAGGGCAGAGGGCCACCGGGAAGCGCGGCGATCGCCAGCATCGCGGGAATCGCGCTCCGGGGGTTCACAGGCAGAGGAGGCGGACCGGGGGCCCGTTGCGCACCAGGTCGAGCGGCCCGACCGTCTCGCCGAGGTCGGGGACGGTGATGGTCAGCGTCAAGTGGTCGCCGGCGACCTCGCCCACGTAGTGCGCGGGGTGCGGCGCGGGCCCGCCCGCGGGCACGGGACCGGCCTCGATGAAGTACGTCCCGCCCGCGGCGAACCGGCCCTCGGAGGTCAGCGTCCAGGCCGAGTCAATCTTCCCGCCGGCGCACGGGAGCTGGAGCGCGCCGCCGGAGTCGGCGAGCACGAGGCTCGCCTGCGTGCCGCCCCAGCTCCCGACGACGACGGGTGCGGGAGCCGTGGCGGACGCGCAACCAGCGACCAGCGCGAGCAGGGGAAGCCGTGCGAGGCGCATCATGGAGGTCTACAGCCACAGACCCCGGCAGGTTCCGCCGGGTCACACCGCCGGAGACCGGCCCTCCGCGTCGAGCGAGCGATCACGTGCCCTCCGGCACGGGACCGGGTTCGGGGACGACATCCCTCGGCCGCTGAGGTCGCGGCGCCGTTCATGACCGCGAAGACTGCGGCCGGCGGCGATCGGCGCAGGCAACACAAACCAGACAAGGGTGGTCGGTATTCGCGCGCGCGGCGGGTGCCCGAGGCGCGGGATATGCGCTACGTTCGGGCGGGATCAGAAGGCGGGGCGGCCATGCTGCATCTCGCGTTGTGGATCATCCTGGCGGTGTGGGTGGGCATCGCGCTGCTGGTGCTCGTCGCGATCGTGGCGACGATCGGCGTCGGCACCATCCGCATGCTGCTGGATCGGCGCGGCGTCACGGGCTCGGTGTGGTGTCCGCTGCTCCAGCGAACCATGGAAGTGCTGGGGCCTCCGGCGGCGTTCGTGGGTGAGCCGAGCGGGTTCGAGGACGTGCGGCGCTGCGAGCGGTTCGGCAAGGGGCGCATCCAGTGCCACAGGTGGTGCGTCCGGACCCAGGAACTCGCCGGGGCGGCGCCGACCAACTAGGCGCCCAGCACTCAGTAGAGCTGCCCGTCGGGCCCCCGCCACCGTCCGCGGCCGAGGCTCTCGAAGACCAGCACCCCCACGACGTCCCGCTGGTCTCCCCGCATCACGTGCACCCGGGTGCAATCGTCGAGGGAGCTCCCGGCCGCCGGAAGGCCGGCCGCGTCGTACCGCGGCGGGCGATAGGCGTGGGCCGACAGCCCACCTCCGTAGCAGGCGTCCCCGAGGAACTGGATCTCGGCGTCGTAGCGCAGCGTGACGAGCGTGGCGCCGAGCAGGGTCGAGCGCTGGCGTCCCGTCGCGCGGAACCGCACCAGCCGCACGAGACCGTGGCCCTCCTGTCCCACTTCGCGGCCGAGCACGCGCTCGGCGTCTGCGGCATCCGGATGTGCGCGCGCGCAACCGCTCCCCGCCGCCACGGCGGCGGCGAGCAGCCAGGGAGACAGCCGCGGGCGCATCAGCGCCGCACCACCGCGGAGACGGTCTGCAGGTAGCCGAGGATCTGCGACGCGTCGGCCCGGCTGATCTGCTGCATCTTCATGCGCTGCATGTTCTCCGTCATCCGCAGCACCACCACCGGCCAGTCGGGGGGCGAGTGCATCCGGGGATCGGGCAGCACGTGGCAGCGCGAGCACGCGGTGGCGAACAGATCGCGGCCCACGCCGGGCGGCAGCGAGCCGGCGACCGGCAGCGCGTGGCCTTGCAGGTAGGCGAGGAGCTCGGCCCGTTCCGCCGTGCTCGGAACACGCAGCCCCAGGTCTCCGGCCATCATGTCAATCCGTACCCACATGCGGCGGGTCACCGCCGGCCAGTCCATCGCTCCGTGCATCGCCGGCGACGGCAGGGCGTGGCACTGCGTACAGTACTGCTGCAGCACCCTGGCTCCGGGCGCAGCCGGATCGGGCAGGCTCTCCGCCGCGATGCCGGGCGGCAGGGCGATGGTGGCCGCTTCGAGCAGCCGCTGCCGTCGCACCGCCAGCGGGGCGGAAGGGGAAGGGGAGGCGGGGGGTGCGGGCGGGGGGAGCGTAGCGGCCTCGGCCGTGCCGGGCGATGCCGGCGCCCGCCCGGTGGGGGTGGGTGTTCCGCAGCCAACCAGCACGACGACCGCCGTCAGCAGCGCCCGCACGCTCATGGCATCCTCCCCGCGACGACTATCGGCCGGCGGTCAGGACCGGCAAGTAGGCGATCACATCCCAGAGCTGCTGGTCCCCGAACAGCCGGCCCCATTCAGGCATGAGACCGCGGTGCCGGGTGGGTCCACGCGTCTTGAGCAAGGCGAACACCTGCTCGGCCTGCCGCGGCAGGTCGAGCGCCCGCAGGTCCGCAGGCGGGGGCGACTGCTCCGCCGCGAGCGCGCCGTCTCCGGCGCCCCGCAGGCCGTGGCAGTGCACGCAGTATGTGCCGTAAATGAGACGGCCCGCCGCCGGGTTGCCGCGCGCGCCGGGCTCGGCGAAGGTCGCGATGTAGGCGATGGCGGCGCGAAGCTCGGGCTCGCGCAGGCCGTGCCAGGCGGCCCCCTCCACCGCGGTCGCACCGGCGGCCGGCGGCGCGCGCCGCACCCGCCGCACCAGGGCCCCGACCGAACTGCCCCCCACCGCCCGCGCCAGGTCCGGCAGGTCCTCGCGGAAGCCCCGGGCGAGCGGGCCGTCGCCGTGGCCGTACCACCCGTGGCAGCTCCAGCAGTAGGTGTCGTATACCTCCCGCCCGCGCCGCTCGCCGGCCGTGAGCTGCGGGGCCGCCACCGGCGGCAGGGAGTCCTCGGCCGCAAGCGGCGCCTCAGGGCGAACGGCCGCCGCGGCGTTCTCCCCGCCGCCCGCGGCCGAAGGCGGTGCCTCGGCGGCACACGCCCCCAACCCCAGCGCGGCGCTCCACAGCGCGAGGCGCCAGGCCGCCGCGAGTCCGCGCGAGCCGCTCACGCCGGCGCGCCCCCGCTCAGCGATGCAGCGTCTTGATGTAGGCCGCGACGGAGTCCACCTGCGCCGGCGAGAGCTGTCCACTGAAGGCGGGCATGCTCCGGCGGCCGTGGCGGATCACCTGGCGCACGGCGGAGTCGGTCGTCGCCAGCCGCTTGGCCGGGTTGGTGAAATCAATCGGCCGCGGGTTCAAGGCCATGGCCATCGGGCCGTTGCCGCGCCCCTCCGCCCCGTGGCACATGGCGCACCGGACGTGGAAGACCGCCGCCCCGGTGACCTCCTGCGCTCTGACGACGCCCGGGGCTCCGACCGCGAGCACCGCCACGGCGGCGCAGCACCACAGTCCTGTCCGCATCCTGTTCCTCCCGCCTTGGGATCGTGAGCCGCCGCGCTCCCCCTCCCCGGGCCCTTCGGCCCGTGGCGCGCCGGTGCTCTTTCCGCTCTTGGCAGTAGCCGGGCCAGCGCCGCGCGAGCGGCGAAATCCTTCCGCCTCGCGGGCTTCGGGGATCGGGGCCCGCGCCGCTTCCGGCGGGCCGGGTGGGATGCCGCACGCCGGCGGGGGATTTCCCCCGCCCCGGCCTACCCCGCGTCCAGGCCGTACTTCTCGAGCCGGTAGCGCAGCGTGTCCCGGGTCAGGCGCAGCAGCCTCGCCGCGCGCGTCTTGTTGCCGCGCGCCGCGTCGAGTGCCTGAGCGATGAGCGTCCGCTCGACCTGCTCCAGATCCACGCCCCCGGCGGGCAGCGCGAAGCCGGCACCGTCGCCACACGGGGCCGCGGGGTCGGCCGCGCCGAGGAGCCGGACCTCGAGGGGCAGCTGCTCGACGGTGATTTCCCCGCCCTCCTCCAGCAGCAGCAGCCGCTCGACCACGTTCCGCAGCTCGCGCGCATTGCCCGGCCAGCGGTACGCCTCCAGGCAGGCGAGCGTCTCGGCCGCCAGGCGCGGCGGCGCGCGGTGGAATTCACGGCTCAGCTCGTCGAGGAAGTGCAGGGCGAGGGGCGCGACGTCCTCGGGACGCTCCCGGAGCGGCGGCAGGACCTGCGGGAGCACGTTGATCCGGTAGTACAGGTCGGGCCGGAAGGCGTTCTGGCGCGCGGCGAGCGCCAGGTCGCGGTTGGTCGCGGCGATGATCCGCACGTCCACCTCGAGATCCGCCAGCCCGCCGACGCGCCGGAAGGTGCGCGTCTCCAGGAAGCTCAGCAGCTTGGCCTGGACGCCCAGGGGGATGTCGCCGATCTCGTCCAGCAGGACCGTCCCGCCGTCGGCCAGCTCCAGGAGACCGCGCTTCTTCTCGCGGGCGTCGGAGAAGGCGCCCCGTTCGTGGCCGAACAGCTCCGACTCGTAGAGGTTCTCGGGGATCGCCGTGCAGGTCACGCGCAGGAACGGCGCATCGCGCCGCGGGCTGCGGTCGTGGATGGTCCGGGCGATCACGTCCTTGCCGGTGCCGCTCTCCCCCTGCAGCAGCACCGTCGCCGGATCGGCGCCGGCGACCTTCTCGACCCAGTCCAACACGGCGCGCATCGCCGCCGACCGCGCGACCACGGTCGCCGACGCCGAGTCCCAGCGATGCATCTCGCGCAGGCCGTCCACCTGGTGGCGCAGCCGCCAGGCTTCCAGCGCCTTGTCCAGGATGACGAGCAGCTGCTCGAACGACAGTGGCTTCTGCAGGAACTGGTAGGCGCCCGCCTTGACCGCGGCGACGGCGGTCTCGATCTCGCCGTAGGCCGTCATGATGATGACCGGCATCTCGCGGTCGAATCGGTGCAGCTGCTCCAGCGCGTCGAGGCCGTTGGTGTCGGGAAGCCGGAGGTCGAGCAGCACCAGCGAGGGCGCCTCCGCGGCGGCCAGCCGCAGCGCTTCCGCGCGGGAGCCCGCGACGCACACCTCGAAGCCCGCCCCCCGGAGCTGCTCCCCCAGCCACAGGCGCAGCAGCTCCTCGTCGTCCACGACCAGGATCTTCGCCCGCCGCATCTTCACGCCTCACCTCCGTTGCCCCCGGGGGCCGCGGCCACCGGCAGGAACACCACGAACTCCGCCCCGGTCGCGCCCGGCCCGTCGGCCAGCGCCACGCGCCCGCCGTGCAGGTCCACGATCTGGCGCACGATGGCCAGCCCCAGGCCGGTCCCCGCGTGCTTCGTGGTGTAGAACGGCCGGAAAATCCGCTCGCGCTCCTCGGCCGCCACGCCCGGCCCCGTGTCGCGCACCGACAGCTCCACGCCGCCCTCCGCGCGCCGGGTCGCGACCACCAGCTCGCCGCCGTTCCGCATCGCCTCGACGGCGTTGAGAACCAGGTTGACGACCACCTGGCCCATCTGGTCCGGATCGGCGAGCACCGGTGGCAGCGCGTCCGCCAGCGCGCGCCGCACCCGCACCGCCGACCGTTCCGCCCGCGGAGCGGCGAGCGCGAGGGCGCGCTCCACGATGGCGTTGAGGTCGAGGCGCGACGGCCGCGCCGGCGACGGGCGGGCGTAGCTCAGCAGCCCCTGCACCGCCGCCTCCATCCGCCCGACCCGCTCCCGCAGCTCGTGCAGCAACCGGCGGCCCTCCGCGTCGGCGGCCCCGACGTGGCTGCCCAGCAGCTCGACGCCGCCGGCGATCCCCAGCAGCGGGGACTTCAGCTCGTGCGCCACCCCCGCCGCCAGCTCGCCGACCGTCGCCAGCTGCTCCGCCCGGCGCATGTGCTCCCGGTGCAGGTCCCGGAGGCGGGCGGCCGATTCCCGCAGCTGCGCCGCCATGGCGTTGAAGCGCCCGGCCAGGAGCCCCAGCTCGTCGTGCTGCGCGACCGCCACCGACGCCTCAAGATCGCCGCTCGCGATCCGCTCCGTCGCGCCGACCAGCGCGTAGACCGGCCGCACCAGACCGCGCGAGACGATCCAGGCCGCCGCGATCACCACCAGCACGAAGACCGCGCCCAGCAGCACCGACAGCCGCCGCAGCCCCCGCAGCCCCCCGACGGCCGCCTGCACCGGGATCTCGGCGACAAACCGCAGCGGGTAGCCCGGCACGGCGTGCTCGCCGCCGATGACCTCCGTTCCGTCGCCGCTGCGGTAGCGCACGATCCCCGCCGCCAGCGCGCGGTACGACGGCAGCGCCTGGCCGTAGTCCACCGGCCCCCCGGGCGACGACACCAGGACCGGCAGGCCCGACGAATCCACGATGGACCCCTCCACGGCCCCCGCGAGCAGCGCCGGGATCTGGAGCGCGGGGCCGATGGCCGCCGTGGCCACCACGCCCACCACCACCACCGGCCGCGTCGCGTCCGGCGCGAACAGGTCGGCCGCGAAGAGCAGCCGCGGTGCCGGCGGCGCGCCGACACGCTCCACGGCGAACGCCTGCCCGCCGGCCGCGCGCGCCAGGACCTCGGCGTCCCGCCACCGCACCCCCGAGGCGAACCGCGGCGAGGCGGCGACGACGATCCGCGCGGGATCCACCAGTTCCAGGGCCGTGAACACCTGAAGCTGCCGGCGCAGCACTTCCAGCTCCTCGGCGGCGAGCGCGCTGGCCCCGCTCAGCGCCAGCGGCCGAATCGTCGAATCCCGGAGCGCGGACGCGCTCGCGATCAGCAGCCGGTCGTTCCGCGCCGCCGACGTGAGCCCCAACAGCAATCGCTCGATCTCGTCGCGCACGTGATGCGCCTGCACCGCCGCGAGCGCGTCCAGGTCGCGCTCCGCCAGCCGGTGGATGATCCGGCTGCTCGCCAGGTACCCGATGGTGTTGGAAGCGAACAGCGGAACGAGCGAGAGCAGCAGCAGCCAGGCCAGCATCCGCTGGCCCAGCGCGCTCAACAGCGGGTTCTCACGCCACAGCATCCGCCAGCCGGAACCGCCACGCCCCATGCCACCGCTCCCTGTGCGGCCGGTGAATTCCCCCGCATCACATGGGCCATTAAAACAGTCGGGTTTGGATTCCCGCCCACACCGGGGGTTTTCCCCCACCAGGATCCGGCATCACGTCCGGCCTCGGCTCGCCTAATCACCGACGCCGCAACGGGTTCGTGATGTGCAGAACGCTGGCACCCAACCTGCCAAGGGGCCGTCGCGGCGGGCAGATGCGGTGGTGATCCTGGCCAGGACCGAGCGGACGGGTGGGGCATAGTGCCCGGATGAGGAACCCAGCTCCGCCAAGGCCATCTCCGGACGGACGGAGGGCGGGCGCGTGAGGGCGTGGTTGACGGGTGGCGCGGCGGGAATCGCGATCGGGATCGCCGTGGCGGTCACCGCGGCGCGGTGGGCGGGCGCGGTGACGCAGCCCGTCGCCTTCGACCACCGGAAGCACACCCAGGATCTGAAGCTCGACTGCGCGCTGTGTCACCCGAACGTCGCGGTCGGGCAGCATCCCGGGCTGCCGTCGGTGGAGATCTGCGCGATGTGCCACCAGACCAGGCTGGGGACGTCCAGCGCGTCGGCACAGGTGACCGGGTACGTCACGAGCGGGCGGCCGCTGGTCTTCCGCAAGCTGTTCGGCCTGCCGCCGTACGTGTTCTTCACGCACCGCCGGCACGTGGCGATCGCGAAGCTGCCGTGCGCCGACTGCCACGGCGACATCGCCCTGACCACCACGCCGCCGCGCCGCCCTCTGGTCACGATCACGATGAACTTCTGTCTCCACTGTCACCTCAAGATGCATCAGAGCACCGACTGCATCGCCTGCCACCGCTGAGGCCGCGCGTGAGCTTCGATCGTCGCCAGTTCCTGTTCGCCCTCGGCGGCGGCGTCGTAGCCGGGGCCGGTCTGTCCGAGATCGCGGCCGGCCTGGCCGCGCCCACCGGCCTGCTCGGTCCCGTGCCCGTGCCGCATCCGGCCTGGGCCCCGGGGGTGGAGCAGCGCGTCGCTTCCGCGTGCCTCGTCTGCCCGTCGCGCTGCGGCATCCGCGGCCGGATCGTGGACGGGCGCCTGGTCCGGATTGACGGCAACCCGCTGCACCCCCTGAGCCAGGGGGGCCTCTGCCCGCGGGGCGCCGCGGGGGTCCAGATGCAGTACTCCCCCGGCCGGCTGACGGCGCCGCTGCTGCGGGCGGGGCCGCGGGGCGCGGGCCGGTGGCGCCCGCTGTCGTGGGATGGCGCGGTGAGCCTGCTGGTGGAGCGGCTGGGGCGGCTGCGCGCGGCGGGCGGGCCGCAGGCGGCGGCGGTGCTCGCCGGCTACTGCGCCGGCTCGATGGAGGACCTGTGGCGGCAGTTCCTCCGGGCCTACGGCTCGGCGAACTACGCCGCGGACGCGTACGCGGACGGCGGCGACGCGGTCATGGCCGCCATGCACGGCGTCGCGCGGCGCCCGGCCTACGACCTCGACCGCGCCACGCTGGTCCTGTCGTTCGGCGCGCCGCTGTTCGAGGCGTGGTGGTCCCCGGTGCAGGCGGCGGTCGCGTACGGACGCACCGAGCGCATCCGGGAGGGGGCACCGCGCCCGCGCTTCGTCCAGGTGGATACCCGGTTCTCCCGCACCGCGGCGCGGTCGTCCGAGTGGATCGGCGTGCGGCCGCGGACCCACGCGATCCTGGCGCTGGGCATCGCCTACGTGCTGATCCGCGAGGCGCTGGTGGACGCCGATTTCCTCGCGGCGCACGTGTCCGGCTACGAGGACTGGAGCGACGCCGCGGGCGGTCACGAGGGCTACCGCACGGCCGTGCTGCGCCGCTATCGCACCGAGGAAGTCTCCGCCGCCACCGGCGTCAGCGTGGAGCGGATCGTCGGGCTGGCGCGGGCCTTCGCGGCGGGCCCGCGGTCGCTGGCCATCTGCGGCCCCGATGTCACGCTGGCCCCCGACGGCCTGCTCGCGGGGCTGGCCGTGCACAGTCTCAATGTGCTGGTGGGGAGCGTCAGCCGCCCGGGCGGCGTGCTGGTGGGCGAGGATCCGCCGCTCGCGCCGATCGCCGCGGTCACGCTGGACGACGTCGCGCGGCGCGGCCTGGCCCACGGGCCCCTGGCGGCGGGCGCGCCGTTCGGGGAGGGAGGGGGGGAAACCGGGGCCGAGCGAGGCGCCGCGCTCGCCGAGGCCATCGCCGCGCGGAGCCCGGGGAGCGTACAGGCGCTGCTGCTCTACTACGCCAACCCGCTCGCCTCCGCCACCCGCCCGGAGCGCTGGGCCGCCGCGCTCGCGCGCGTGCCGCTGGTGGTGAGCTTCTCGCCGTTCCACGACGAGACCACGCGCCAGGCGGACCTGATCATCCCGGACCTCCTGCCGTACGAGCGCTGGCAGGACGCGCCGGCGCCGGCCTCGTACCCCTACCCGGCGTGGGCCGTCGTGCGCCCGCTGGTGGCGCCGCCCACCGGCGCGCTCGGCACCGCGGACGTGCTGCTCGCGGTGGCCAACCGCCTGGGCGGCACCGTGGCCGCGAGCCTGCCTCATCCCGACATGCACGCGCTGCTCAAGGCCCGCGCCCGCGGCCTGTTCGCGGCGCGGCGCGGGATGCCGTTCGGCGACGCCTTCGCCACCGAGTACCAGCGCCAGATGGAGGAGCGCGGCTGGTGGCTGGGCGGCGGCGCGCCGGCCGGGGGCGGGGGCGGCTTCGACGCCTTCTGGACCCGCGTGGTCGAAAGCGGCGGCTGGGCGGACCCGTTCTACGACTACACGGACGGCGGCCGGATGCGCCGCACGCCGAGCGGCAGGATCGAGCTGATGCCCGCCGACGTGCGGCGCCGCCTCCAGCCGGACGCCGGCCCGTACGACTTCATCGCGCGCGCCGAGCCGCCCGCGCCGGCCGGATACCCGCTGCGCCTTCAGCCGTACCGCGTCTCCACGCTCGCGTCGGGCACCATCGGGCTCGAGCCGTGGCTCGCCGAGCGGCCGGCGCTGTTCCCCGACGTGTACTGGGTACCGTGGGTGGAGGTGAACCCCGCCACGGCCCGCTCCCTCGGCCTCGAGGACGGCGCGCCGGCCTGGGTGACTTCGGCCCACGGCCGCTACCGGGCCCGGGTCAAGCACTTCCCCGGCGCCGCCCGCGACGTGGTGAACGCGCCGTACGGCCTGCGGCACCCGGACGGCGAGCTGGCCAATCCGCTCCAGCTCCTCGACGGGGCGGCCGATCCGCTCACGGGGCTGTCCTCGTGGGCCACCACGTTCGTCCACCTCGAGCGGGCCTGAGCCCGGGGAGGAAAGCCGCCGATGCCACGCTGGGGGATGGTGATTGACCTCGACCGCTGCACCGGCTGCGCCGCGTGCGAGGTCGCCTGCAAGAGCGAGAACAACATCGCCACGGTGCGGCCCGATCAGGCCGACATGGGGCGCGCCATGAGCTGGATGAAGGTGGAGACGAAGATCGAGGGCGACTTCCCCGACACCCGCCTCAGCTTCGCGCCCCGGCCGTGCATGCAGTGCGACAACCCCCCGTGCGTGAAGGTCTGCCCCGTGTCGGCGACCTACCTGAGCCCGGAGGGCATCGTCGGCCAGATCTACCCGCGCTGCATCGGCTGCCGGTACTGCGCCAACGCCTGCCCCTACACCGCCAAGTACTTCAACTGGTTCGCCCCCGCGTGGCCCGACAGCGAGCGCGCGCACCTGGACCCCGATGTCTCCGTCCGGCCCAGGGGTGTCATGGAGAAGTGCACGTTCTGCGACCACCGGCTCCAGCAGGCGAAGGAGAACGCGCGCGCCGCGGGCCGGCCCCTGCGCGAATCGGACTTCCAGCCGGCCTGCGCGGACGCGTGCCCCACGCGCGCCATCGTGTTCGGGGACCTGGACAACCCGGCGCACCGGGTGAGCACGCTCAAGAACGACCCGCGCGCGACGCGCCTCATGGAATCGCTGGGTACCGAGCCCAAGGTCTACTACCTCACCCAGAAGGCCTGACGTGGACGACGCCGAAACCAAGCTCCGCGCGCTCCCCGAGGACGCCCGCACCCTGCTGCGGCCGCTGATCCACACGACCTGGCGGTTCTATCTCGCCGCCAGCCTGCTGGGCGCCGTGACCCTGTGGGGCATCGGCGCCTACGTCCTGCAGTTCCGCCACGGCCTGGGCGAGACCGGCCTCAACCGGCCGGAGTACTGGGGCATCTACATCATTGATTTCGTCTTCTTCATCGGCATCAGCCACGCCGGGACGCTGATCAGCGCCATCCTCAGGATCAGCAAGGCGGAGTGGCGCCGCGCGATCACCCGCTCCGCCGAGTTCATCACCGTGCTGGTGATCGGCTTCGGGGCCATCCAGCCCATCGTGGACCTCGGGCGCCCCGACCGGCTGCTGAACATCTTCGCCCACGCGCACCTGCGCTCGCCGCTGCTGTGGGACGTCATGAGCATCTGCTTCTACCTGACCGCCAGCACGATCTACCTCTACCTGCCGATGCTGCCCGACCTGGCCATCATCCGGGACGCCGAGATCAAGGCGCCGCGGTTCTACCGCTTCCTGGCGGCCGGCTACCGCGACACGCCGGAGCAGCGGCGGCGGCTGGAGAAGGTGATCGGCGTCCTGGCCATCGTGGTGATCCCCATCGCCGTCTCGGTGCACACGGTGATCGGGTGGATCTTCGCGATGACCCTGCGACCGATGTGGCACTCGACCATCTTCGGCCCGTACTTCGTGGTCGGCGCCATCTACTCCGGCATCGCGGCGCTGCTGGTGGCCATGGTCATCCTGCGCCGCGTCTATCACCTCGAGCGCTACTTCAAGCCGGTGCACTTCGACTACATGGGCCGGCTGCTGCTGCTGTTCAGCCTGCTGTGGCTGTACTTCACGTTCGCCGAGTACCTCACGGCCTTCTACGGCAGCGAGCCCGCCGAGATGCGCACGTTCTGGGCGCGCATCTCGGGGCCGTTCGCCGTGCCGTTCTGGCTGATGGCCTTCTGCTGCTTCGTCCTGCCCTTCGCCCTGATGTGCCGGAAGGCGATGCGCGCGCCCACCGGCACCCTGATCGCGGGGATCGCGGTGGTGATCGGCATGTGGCTGGAGCGGTTCAACATCGTGGTGCCGACCTCGGTGAACCCGCGGTTCGACCTCGAGCCGGTGGCCCACTACTTCCCCTCGGGGGTGGAGCTGTCCATCCTGGCCGCCACGTTCAGCGGGTTCATCCTGCTGTACATGGTCGCCACGAAGTTCTTCCCGATCATCTCCATCTGGGAGATCCGCGAGGGGCGGGAGGTGTCGGTGCGCGAGGTGGCCGAGCGCGTGGCCGACTACCTGCCGACCGAGTCCGCGGAGGCGGCCTGATGCCCGGCCGCGCGGGGCTCCTCGCGCTGCTGTGCGCCGCGGCCCTGGCGCCCGTCCCGGCGCGGGGCCAGGTCGCCGGCGCGAGCGGCGACCCGGCCGCCGGACGCGGCATCTTCGTCGAGCGCGGCTGCGTCCGCTGCCACGCCATCTGGGGCAACGGCGGCACCCTCGGGCCCGACCTCGCGACCGCCGGCTCCGGCGCGAGCATGCAGCAGCTCGCCGGGCTGCTGTGGAATCACACGCCGCGCATGATGGTCGCGATGCGCCAGCGCGGCTACGCGTGGCCGGCGCTCTCCGAGCCGGAGCTGGCCGACGTCATCAGCTACATCTACTACGTGAAGCTGTTCGGCGAGCCGGGCGACCCGGACGCGGGCCGGCAGTGGTTCCGCGACAAGCGCTGCGTCGAGTGCCACCAGGTGGGCGACGCCGGCGGGCGCGTCGGCGCGCCGCTGGACGGTTACGCGCGGTACGTGGCGCCGATCATGCTGGCCCAGGGGATGTGGGACCACGGGCCGGCGATGCAGGCCGCGCAACAGGCCCGGGGGGTCCCCATCCCGGCGTTCGAGGGCCGGGAGATGGCCGACATCCAGGCCTACATCCGCCGCGCGTCCGCGCAAAGCCCGCGCCAGGCGGTGCTGCTGGAGCCGCCGCAGCCGGAGCGCGGCCGGCGCCTGTTCGCCGCCAAGGGGTGCCCGCGGTGCCACGGCCCCGAGGGGCGCGGCACCGCCGCGGGCCCCGACCTCCGGGCCGCCACCCTGAACCTGAGCGTCTCCCAGATCGCCGGCGTGCTGTGGAACCACTCGTTCCAGATGGTGGCGCGCATGCGCCAGCACGGCGTCGGATTCCCCCAGTTCGCGGGAAACGACATGGCCGATCTCATCGCGTACCTCTACTTCCTGCGGTTCAACGACCCGGACGGCGACCGCGCCAACGGCGCGCGGATCTTCCGGGACAAGGGGTGCGCCGGATGCCACCGTCCGGCGCACGGCCCGCCCGTCGGCCCGGACCTGGCGCGCTCCGCGGCCGTCACGACGCCGCTGGGGCTCGTGGCCGCGATGTGGAACCACGCCCCGGCCATGTTCTCGGCGATGCAGGGCCACGCCGTCGCGTGGCCGCGGTTCGAGGGGAACGAGATGCGCGACCTGGCCTTCTACCTGCGGAGCCTCGCCCGCCCGGCGCGCTAGCGCCCCGCGCCCGCCGCGGCGAGGGGCGGGGCGCGCTACAGGTCGCGCCGGGCGAAAGCGGCGAAGGCGACGAGCAGCGCCGCGGCGGCCACCGCGCCGAACACCGCGGCGTCGCGCCCGTCGAGCCCGGCGCGGATCACCTGCTGCGGATCGTAATACCGGAACAGCGAGACGGGACGGAGCGAGGCGATCGCGGGCCACACCCGCGCCGCGTAGTCCAGCACGTAGGAGCCGGCCATCAGTCCGGCCGTCCACGCGATCGCGTGCCCGGCTTCGCGGGCGAGGGCGGAGGCGGCGATCGCGACCGCGCCCCAGGCCGCGAACAGCAGCCACATGGCGCCCGCGACGGGGAGATAGGCCAGCGCGGACGCGCCGGCCACCGGGCCGAAGAGCAGCCCCACGAGGGTGCCGGCCCACGCCGCCAGGCCGAGGACCGCCAGGCCCCCCAGGAGCGCCACCAGGGCCGCCGTCACCTGCGCCGGCCGCGAGACCGGCCGCGCGGCGATCAGGTCCATGGTGCCCCGCCCGATCTCGCCCGCCAGCGCCGCGCACGGCACGCGCACCGCCCAAACGGCCATCATCAGCAGCACGAAGGGGTGGGTGTACCCGATGCCCAGGATCCCGCGCGCGCTCACGCTGCCCGCCAGGTCCGGGTTCACCAGGGCGAGCAGCTCGGGCGGCGCCGCCGCCAGAGCGGTCGCGAGGAAGTGCGACACAACGGGCTGCCGCGCCACGAACGTCATGACCCACTCGAACAGGGCCAGCCCCAGCGCCAGCGGCACCAGCGGCACGCGATGCACTCGCGTGTGGTGTCCGAGCAGCACGCGCACGCTCACCGGTAGTACTCCAGGAACGCCTCCTCCAGGGTGGGGCGCTCGACCAGCAGGTCGAGCACCGGGAGCATGCCGAGGCGCGCGACCAGCGCGGCCAGTTCGGCCTGCGGCACCAGCATCTCCACATGCCGCTCGGTGCTGGCGACGACTGCGCCGAACGGCGCCAGCGACGTCGCGCTCACCGGCTCCCGGAAGTCCACCGTCACGCGCCGCCGCTCCGCCTGGCGCAGCCCCACGACGGTGCCCACCGTCGCCAGCCGTCCGGCCTTGAGGATCGCGACCCGGTCGCACACCCGCTCCACCTCCGAGACGACGTGGGAGGAGAGGAACACGGTGGCGCCGTGGCGCTTCATGTCGGCGAGCACCTCTGTAGAACGCCTGCTGCACCAGCGGATCGAGCCCCTTGGTCGGCTCGTCCAGGAGCGCGAGCTGCGGCGTGCACTGCAGCGCCTGCACGATGCCGAGCTTCTGCTTCATGCCGTCGGAGTAGGTGCGCACCGGCCGCGCCAGCGCCGCGGCGTCCAGGTCCAGGCGCTTCAGCAGCCCGGTGCGCGCCAGCGCGGCCCGGCCGCTCAAGGCCGCCAGGAAGTCCAGCGTCTCCTGGCCGCTGAGCTGCGGCCAGAAGGCCAGGTCGCCCGGCAGGTAGCCGACCTCGCCCCGCCACGCCACGGCGCGCGACACCCGCCGGCCCAGGACGACGGCCGATCCCGCGCTGGGGCGCAGGAGCCCCAGGAGCAGGCGGATGGTCGTCGTCTTGCCCGCGCCGTTGGGGCCCAGGAACCCGAAGGTCTCCCCCTGGCCCACCTCCAGATCGAGGTCCACCAGGGCGGCGACCCGCCCGTAGCGCTTGCCCAGGGCGCTGGTCCGGATGGGGAACGGATCGCGGGGCATCGCCGTCAGGCCGCCGGAGCGCCGCGCGCCGCGCGGCACGGCGCCGCCGCGATGATGCGGATCGGCCCCCGTCTTCGTATCCTTGGCATCGGACGAGTGTGGCCCCGAACCCCCGGGGCGTCAAGCAGGCCGCGCCGCGCGCAAGGAGGTGCTCGTGCAGATCCGGGTCGCTTGGGCTCTGGCGGCGGCGCTGGGCGCCGCCGCGCCGCGGCTGCCGGCCCAGTCCACGCGGGACACGCTGGCGCCGCGCGTCGTCCCGGCCCCGCACGCCACCTGGGCGCGCCGTCGGCCGGCGGCACCCGGCGGCCAGCCGTCCGCGGAGCCGCCCCGCCGGGTGGAGATCCACGGGCTGATCCTGGTCAACGGCTTCTACGACGGCGCGACGTTCGACGACCCCGACGTGCCGCGGTGGCTCGCCGCCACGCAGGATACCAGCGGCCTGCCCAACAGCCGCATCGGCGGCCTGCTGCGGCAGACCCTGGTGGGCATCACCGCGCGGCCGGGCCGGGTCCTGGGCGCCGATCTCGAGGCGCAGGCGCAGCTGGACTTCTTCGGCGCCGCGCCCGGCACGAGCCCGTCCCGGCTCCTCACGCCCCGCGTCCGGACCGCGCACGTCCGCCTGGCGTGGAGCCATGTCCGGCTGCTGGTGGGGCAGGAGAAGCCGCTCGTCTCGCCCCAGTCGCCCGTCTCGTTCGCGGCCGTGGGGCGCGCCGAGTTCGCGGGCTCCGGCAACCTGCGGGCCTGGATTCCGCAGGCGCGGCTGACGCTCGAGGTGGGGAGCGCCCTGAGGATGGGCGTGCAGGCCGCGGCGCTCGACCCGCTGCAGGATTCCGCGGCCGACCTCGCGTCGCCGGCCCAGAGCGGCCTGGGGGAGAAGAGCGGCCGGCCCAGCGCGGAGGGCCGGCTGTACGTCGCGTGGGGTCCGGGCGACCACGCCAGCAGCATCGGTTTCGGCGCGCACCGCGGCTGGCTCGCGACCGCCACGGCGGCGACCCTGTCGAGCGAAGCGCTCACCGCGGACTTCCACATCGTCCTGGGCCCGGTGGCGCTCACGGGCGAGGGCTTCACCGGCCAGGCACTGGCGGGGCTCGGCGACGGCGGGATCGGGCAGGACATCGGACCGCAGGGACAGCTGGTCCGGACCACGGGCGGCTGGGCTCAGCTCGACATCCGCCCCGCGCGCTCGTGGGAATTCGGCGGCGGGTACGGCGTGGACGACCCCGACGACGCGGATCTCGCCACCGCCGCGGGCGCGTTCCCGCCCGGGGCCCGGCTCCGCAACGAGACCTGGGAGGGCCACCTGCACCTCTTCCCGGGCGCCGGGCTGCTGCTGGGCGCCGAGGTGCGAGGCCTGCGGACCACCTATCCCGCCGAGGTAATGTCCGCCACGCAGGTCAACGGGTTCGTGGGGATGTTCTTCTGAGAACCCCTCACCTCTTGCGCTTCACGGCCCGGAACGCGCCCACCTGGTACGATGAACCGGAGCTCGGGCTGGTATACCACACCTCGCCGGTGATCGTGTCGGCCTGGAACACGCCCTTGAGCTCCATGAAGCCGCCGGAGCGCGGCGTCGGGAAGTGCACCACCAGGCTCTCGCCGGGCACCGGCCACCAGGCGGCCGCCTCCCCCACGCGCCCCCGCGGGGCCCGGGTGTAGCCGGGGACGCTCACCGTGGCGTCGAGCTGGGTGCCCGAGGCGGCGCTGGAGAACGGCAAGGCGAGCTGCTGGTAGCCCAGGCGCAGCATCCCCGGCGCGGGCCGCGCGGGGCGCCGGAAGCGCGGCGAGCCGCGCACGGCCAGCGTGGTCGTCAGCGTGTACGCGCCCACCGCGTGCCGCGGCCCGATCACGGGCGCGGCGGGATTCGACACCGGGGCCGGGGGCGGCGCGGGACGCGAGCAACTCACCAGCAGCGCCGCGCCGAGGCCCCCCACCCACGCGAGCCGGGCGCCGTTCCTGGCGCGGTGGGCCACCCCCCGATACGCGACGGGCGGCCGGTGGCCGCCCGTCGCGCGAACCGGGCCGTGCGCGCGCTCAGCCAAAGAGCAGGATCCCCGGCGCGAACACGAGATAGGTCCCCGCCCAGTACACGGAATAGAACCCGACCACGATCTGGTACAACGCGAGCGTCTCCGTGGCGGTGAGCGCGTTGCCGTTGGCGTCGGTGATCGTGGGCGCGTTGGGTGTGCCCGAGATCTTCGCGAACAGAGTGCCGTTGAGCTTGACCTGGGCGTCGAACGTCGTGTCGGTCCCGCTGCCCACCAGCTCCACGGTGCCGTTCTTGCTGAAGGTCCAGTCGAACACCTCCGCGCCGGAGGCGGACACGGTCGTCATCATCGTCACGGTGGCGCCGTTGCCGCTGAGGTCGAACGTGTCGGCGAGGCTGCTGTCCGCCAGCGTGAACGCGTGGTTCAGGTCGAAGTTGATCTGAGGCCCGCCGATCAGCACATCCTGGACGTACCCCGTCGTGGAGAGCGTCAAGGTCGTCGTGGTCCGGACTTCGGAGATCGTGTAGTCGGCCGCGGTCCCGGAGGCGACGTGCACCACGATGTGCAGCGCGTTGGCGGCCGCGGTGCTCACATCCGCCAGATCCACGTAGCCGGTGGTCTGGAGGCCCGGGTTGGGCATCCCGCTCGCCGTGTCCACCTGGTAGAGGATGAAGCGCACGCCGTTCGAGGGCACCGCCGGCGCGCCGGGCAGGGTATAGGTGGAATCCTTGATCCGGTACCCGGGCGGCACGGTGGTGGCGTCCCACTGGAACGTCTTGCCCAGGATGTTGGCCGGGAACAGGGCCTGGAGCGCCGCGGGCCGGGCCAGCGCCATGCTCCGCATGAGGCTCGCCGTCCGCAGCGCGGCCGTGGCCCCGCCCCCGCCCCCCGCGGTACCGGGCTGGGCCGCGGGCGCGGTGGCCGCGACCATCGCCGCCCCGGCGAAGCCCGGCGTGTACAGCAGCGCGTTCAGGCTGATGAGGGCGGAGTTCTGCATCAGGGTCGAGGACATCCCCGACACCGCGGTCGCCATCGTCGTGGGGTCCGTCGTCGTGGGGGCGGTGCTCTTCTCGCACGCCCCGACCAGCAGCGCCGCCGCCAGGGCGCCCGGAACCAGCCGTCTCATCGCCGCCATCGCCCTGCCTCCGTCGCTCGACCAGGTCCTGCGAAGGGTACCGCGCCGCCGGGAGGCCGCGCGGTGACTCTCCGCACATTACACCGCCTGCCTTCCGGGCGCCATCCGCGGCGCGGCGCCGGCCCGCTCACGCCTCGATCACGAACCCCAGCCGCTCGCCGAGCGGGGCGAGCCGCCGCGCCTCCGCCTCCGGCAATCCCGCGCGGACCTCGTGGAACAGCGTCTGCGCGTCGAACGGAACGGTCCGCCCCGCGAGCTCGAGCACGTCGAGGAGGTCGAGGGCGGCCGCGCACGCGGCGTCGGAGCGGTCCGCGGCCAGCGCGGCCACGCGCGCCACCAGGCTTCGCTCCGCCGCGTCGCCCAGGGTGGTCTCCCCCTCGCACAGCGCGCGCCGGTCCTCGGGCGAGAGCGCGCGCTCGGCGATCCCCGCGAGCAGCGCCTCGCGCACCGCGTCGCGCTCGCGCTCGGTCAACGCGTCGGAGGCGAACCGCGCCGCCGCGCCCGGGCCATCCCCGGGTGCGCGCGCCCAGGCGGTGAACCGCCAGCCGTCCTTCCCCTCCACGCCGGTCTCGAAGTCGGACGCGCCGCCGGTGCGCCGGTGCACCAGGCGCACCCGGCCGGCGTCGCCGGTGGCGTCGTAGCCGCACACGGGGCCGTCCGGCGCGCCCGGCGCGAAGGCGCGTCGCGCGGCCCAGCTCGCGGCCACGCGCGCGGCCGGCGGCGCCGCCGGCCGTGCCCGCTCCAGGTAGGCCCGCTGGCCGTCGCCCACCGCCGCCTCGTTGCTCGGCGCGGCGGCCAGGCGCCCGGAGAACCCGGGCTCCAGCCGGTCCCGGTCGCCGGACAGCTCGATGGCGTGCGCGGCGTAGCGCAGCACCTGCAGCGCCTCCAGGCCGCCGATGTCGTCGAAGAACCAGGCGCACGAGGTGAACAGCGCCAGCGCGTCGAACTCCATGAGCAGCAGCTCGCGCGCGCGCACCGACGCCGCCGGGCTCAACGGCCGCTTCGCGTGCGCGGCGACCAGCGCGGCCGGCGCCGCGGGGTCCGGGCCGAGCGCGCCGCCGTACGCGTCGCGCACCGCCCAGGGATCGTCCAGCAGCGCCCCGGCCTCCCGCTCGTACACGGCGTGCAGCTCCCCCGCGAGCCAGTCCATGGCCGCGCGGAGCGGGGCGCGCCACCGCTGCTGCCAGCCGCGCTCCGGCGCCGCCTTGCAGCCGCAGTCGCTCCGCCAGCGCTCCACGCCGTGCGCGCAGCTCCACGAGGTCGGCGCCACCAGCCCGGCCGCCTGCCCGGGCGGGTGGGCGGCCAGAAACGCGGCGTAGTTCGTCACCGCGGCGGGCTCCGCGCCGGCGGCCGGCTCGCGCAGGATCTCCAGCACCCGGGCCAGCGCCATCTCCCCGAAACGGTGGTGGTGCCCGAAGGTCTCCCCGTCCACGGCCAGCGACGCGAGCCGCACGGGGGCCGCGCGGTCGCCGGTCCCGAGCAGCCGGCGCGCCCACACGAACGCGTCTTCGAGCAGCTCGCCGAAGGCCACGTCGTGCGACAGCGGCCCGTCGTACACGCACAGCGCGATGTCGCGGCCGCCGCGGGTCCGGTATCGGAGCGGCAGCCCGGCCGGCGACGGGCGCGTGACCTGGTGCGGGCCCAGCACGGTGAACGCGATGCCCTCCTGCGCCAGCACGTCCAGGGTCTCGTCGTCCACCGCCGTCTCGGGCAGCCACAGGCCCTCGGGCTCGCGGCGGAAGCGGCGGCGGAAGTCCGCGATCCCCCAGCGCACCTCCGTGACCTTGTCGCGCCGGGTGGCGAGGGGAAGGATGATGTGATGGTACGGCGCGGCGATCGCGTTGCCGTGGCCCGTGCGCCGCCTGCTCTCGGCGTCCGCCTCCAGCACCGCGCCGTAGGTGCGGGGCGCCTCGCGCTCCAGCCACTCCAGCAGCGTCGGGCCGAAATCGAAGCTGATCCACGCCAGGGTGTTCACGATCCGCGCGATGCGCCCGCCGGCGCCGGGGACCCTGGCCGCCGCCACCGCGCGGTAGCATTCCTGCTCCACCCGGCGGTTCCAGTCGTGGTACGGCGCCGCCGAAGGCTCGGTCTCGACCATGTCCAGCCACGGGTTCTCGCGCGGCGGCTGGTAGAAGTGACCGTGCAGCACCACCGACGCCGCGGGCGTCATACGCGCGCCAGGGCGCCCCGCGCCCCCTTCCCCCCCGGGACCGCGGCCGCGATCTGGGCCAGCACGTCGGGGAACACGGGGTCCCGCCCCTGAAGCTCTTCCGCCAGGCGCACCGCCCCGTCCGGCAGCGCGCCGCTCGAGGCCGCCTCCTCCAGCGGCCCCAGCAGCCGTTCCAGGTCGTCCGCGTGGAGGGTGAAGCGCCGCTGCGCGTAGTCCTTCACCGCGCCGGTGGAGATCAGGAACTGCCAGTCCGACGCCTGCGCGAGCAGCAGCTCGCGCGCGGCCTGCGCCAGCACGGGCCGCGCGTCGAGAGCGCCCAGGAGTCGCGGCGCCACCTCCCAGAACCGGTCCTCGAGCCGCCACAGCCGCTGCCAGGTCCACGCCGTCGCGTCGTTCATCCACATCCGGTCGTCGCCGCCCGTGCCCCACGAGCCCGAGCCGAGCTGGATCGCGATGCGCGGCGGGTGCGCGTCGAGGTGTTCCGACGCCGTCACCGGGCGCACGGCGCCGCCGTCGGCCAGGTTCCGATAGACGGCCGCCAGGAAGTCCACGCCCTCGAACCACCAGTGGCCGAACAGCTCCGTGTCGAACGGGGCGGCGACCACGCCGTCGCTGCCCACCGCGGCGGTGGCCTGCGCGCCCGCCAGCAGCGAGGTGAAGTGCGAGGCGTGCAGCGCCGCCTGCGCCAGCGCGGCCGAGGGATCGTAGGGGCGCTTGGCGCCGAGGTCGGTGTGGGGCGCGCTCACGCGCCACAGCTTGAGCCCGCCCGGCCAGCGGATCTTGTGGAACTCCAGGTACCACTCGTCGCCCGGGTAGCCGAGCTGGCGGCTCCACACCTGCATCGAGGTGCGGGGGTCGCGCACCAGCGCGCCGACGCGGCGCTCCGCGCCCGCGCCGGCGGCCAGCGACCCCGCCAGGTAGGCGCGGTAGGGGGAGCGCCGCGCGCCGCCGCCCGCGCGGGGCGCGTCGCCGCTCGCCGCGCCGAGCCCCCCGCCTGGGACGCCCGGCACCTCGGCGTAGCCGCCGAGCGCGCTGCCGGCTTCCGCCAGGTGCGCGTCGGTGAAGGTGTAGCGGAACCCGGCCGCCGCGAGATGCTCCTCGATCCCGGCGCGCGGTCCGGGATGCGGCGCGCCCGCGGGGCCCCACCAGCCGCGGGGCCGGTAGGCGCACTCGGGCAGCCAGCAGCCGGTCGCGTCGCGATGGAACAGGCGGCGGTGCTCCGCGCGCGCCACCGCGAGCTGCAACCGGATCGAGGCGTCCCGCCCCAGCAGGGGCAGGTAGCCGTGGGTGGCCGCGCAGGTCATCAGCTCGATGTGGCCGGCCGCCGCCAGCCGCGCGAACGCGCCCACGATGTCGCGGCCCTCCGCCTCGAACCGCGCCTTGAGCCGCTCGAGCCGCGCCTGCCAGAAGTCCACCAGCGGCAGCAGCGCGCGCTCGCCGTTCGCGGGCAGCGTCCGCCGGGCCTCCTCGCACGAGGCCAGGCGCTGCCCGAGAAAAAAGTCGAACTCGGCGCCGAAGAAGGGGTCCGCGAGCTGATTGGCCAGCACCGGCGAGAAGCCGATGGTGAGCGGAGCGCGCACCCCGCGGCCGGCCAGCTCCCCCACCGTCTCGACCAGCGGCAGGTAGGAATCCAGCGCCGCCTCGCACACCCAGTCGCTGCCGTGCGGCCAGCGCCCGTGGCGGAGGACGTACGGCAGGTGGCTGTGGAGGCCGAGGACGAACTCCATCCGGCGGCTACCGCCCCCCCCCGCCTGCCACCGGGGCGGCGGTCAGCGCGCGGCGATACACGCCGGCGTACTCCACGGCGGAGCGCGCCCAGCCGAAGTCGCGCTCGACGGCGTGCTCGACCATCCACGCCCAGTGCGGCGTGTGGTAGGTGTCCACGGCCAGCTCCAGCGCCTGCCGGAGGGCCGCGGGCGTGTAGGCGTCGAACAGGAAGCCGGTGCCGCCGTTCTCGATGGTATCCGCCAGGCCGCCCACGCGGCGCGCCACCGGCAGCGTCCCGTAGCGCTGCGCGGTCATCTGGGTGAGGCCGCACGGCTCGTACAGCGACGGCACCAGGAAGATGTCGGCGCCGGCCATGATGCGCCGCGCCACCCGGTCGCTCCAGCCCAGCCGCACCGCGACCCGCTGGTGCGAGCTCGCCGCGACACCCATCAGGGCCGTCTCGTAGCGCGCCTCGCCGCGGCCCTCGAACACGAACTGCGCGCCGTTGCGGAACACCGACGGGTCGCCGATGAGCAGGTCCAGGCCCTTCTGCGCCACCAGCCGCGCGGTCATCGCGACCAGCGGCACGCTGAGGCGCTGCGGCAGGCCGAACTGCCGCTGCAGCGCCGCCTTGCAGCGCCGCTTGCCCGAGAGGTCGTTGGCCGAGAAGTTCGCCGTGAGGCTGGGGTCGGTGGCCGGATCCCACGAGTCGGCGTCAATCCCGTTGACGATGCCCGTGAGCCGCTCGCCCAGCGCCTCGAACGCCTGGTGCAGCCCGAACCCGCCCTCCGGCGTCACCAGCTCGCGGGCGTGCGTCGGGCTCACCGTGGTCACCCAGTCGGCGAAGGCCATCCCGCCCTTGAGGAAGTTCGCGCGGCCGTACCACTCCATCAGCCGCCAGTCGTACAGCCACCCCGGCAGGCCGATCGCCTCCAGGGTCTCCGGCGGGAAGTGCCCCTGGAACGCGGCGTTGTGGATGGTGAGCACCACGCGGACCCGGTCGTAGAACGCCTCGCGCGCCGGCGCGCCGACCCGCAGGTACACGGGCAGCAGCGCCGTGTGCCAGTCGTGCACGTGCACCACCACGGGGGCGCCGCACACCCGCGGCAGGGCCTCCAGGGCCGCGCGCGCGAAGAAGGCGAACCGCAGCGCGTTGTCGCCGAAGTCCCCGCCGGCGACGCCGTACAGCCCCGGGCGGTCGAAGTAGCCGTCGTGCTCGATGAAGAACAGCCGCGGCTCGCCGGCCGTGGGGGGGACGCGGAACAGCCGCGCGGACTCCAGGCGCGGCCCCACCTGCACGGTGAACCGCCGCCCCACCGGCAGCAGCTCCTTCGCCGCGTGGCGCACCGAGCGGTGCAGCGGCAGGATCACCGCGGTCGGCACGCCCGCCCGGGCCTGGAGGCGGGAGAGGCCGGCCACGGCGTCGGCCAGGCCGCCGCTGTGCGCGTAGGGCGTGTACTCGGCGCACACGTGCACGACCCCGACGGGACCGTCGCCGCTGGTCCCGAGCAGCAGCGGCGGCGCCGGCGCCGGCGCGCGCCACCGGCTCCCCGGCCCGGCTCCGCCTCCCGGATGCTCCGGCGGCGAGGGAGACGGCGAGGAGGGAGAAGGCACGGTCACCGGCCGCTCCGGGTCGCTAGGGTCGTTCCGGCGTCGCTCCAGCATCGTCGTCGGCCACCGGCTCCGTCCTACGCGGTCGGAGGATCGTCGCCCGCGCCCTCGGACCGCAGCGCCGGCAGGTAGTAGCCGCGCACGTACTCCTGGATCATCCGGTGGGCGGTGAACCGCTCGCCGACGGACTTCAGCGCGTGCTTCATCTTCGCCACCCAGCCCAGCGGCACGCCCTGGGCGTCGCGCTCGTAGAACAGCGGCACCACCTCGTCCTCCAGCAGCCGGTACAGCTCGCCCGCGTCCCACGCGTCCTCGTCCACGCCCTCGGTCCCGGCCTTGATGGCCCAGCCATTGAGCCCGTCGTAGCCCTCGAACCACCAGCCGTCCAGCGTGCTGAGCTGCGGCACCGCGTTCAGCGCCGCCTTCATGCCGCTGGTGCCGCAGGCCTCCATCGGCGGGCGCGGCAGGTTGAGCCACAGGTCCACGCCCTGGACCATGCGGTGCGCCAGGTGCAGCTCGTAGTCCTCGAGGAAGGCGACCCGGCCCTCGAGCTGCGGGTCCCGCGAGAACTGGTACACCTCCTGGAGCATCTTCTTGCCCGGCTCGTCCTCCGGGTGCGCCTTGCCCGAAAAGATGATCTGGACCGGGCGCCACGGATCCACCAGCAGCTTCCGCAGCCGGTCCAGGTCGCGGAAGATCAGGGTCGAGCGCTTGTAGGTGGCGAAGCGGCGGCCGAACCCGATGGTGAGCACGTCCGGATCCAGCAGCGTGCCGGCGCCCACCACGTGGGCGGCTTCCTTCCACTCGTCGGCCCAGCGGCGCCGCGCCTGCTCGCGCACGAAGTGGATCAGGATGGCCTTCAGCTCCTTGTGGACGAACCACAGCACTTCGTCGTCCAGGGTGAGCACCTTGGCCCAGGCCGCCGGGTCCTCGAGCAGGTTGCCCCAGTCGGCCCCGAGGTGGTTGTCGAGCAGGGCCATCATGCGGTGCGACATCCAGGTGGCCAGGTGCACCCCGTTGGTCACGTGCCCGATCGGGATCTCGGCCGTGCGGCGGCCCGGCCACAGGTCGCGCCAGATGCGCCGCGACTCGGCGCCGTGCGGCTTGGAGACGCCGTTCGCGTGTCCCGAGAGCCGCATCGCGAGCGCCGGCATGTGGAACTGCCCGTGGTCGCGGGTGGGGATGTAGCCCAGGCGCATGAACGCGGCCCGGTCAATCCCCATCTCCTCCCACACCGGCCCCGTGCACGCCTCCACCTGCTCCAGCGAGAAGGCGTCGTGGCCGGCGGGCACCGGCGTGTGCGTGGTGAACAGGCTGGTTCCCCGCACCCGCCGGCAGGCCTCGTCGTACGGCACGCCCGCCGCCACCAGCTCGCGCACCCGCTCCACCAGCATGAAGGAGGCGTGGCCCTCGTTGGCGTGCCACGCCCCGGGGTCGAGCTTCACCGCGCGCAGCACCCGGACCCCGCCCACGCCCAGCACCCACTCCTGCCTGAGCCGCATCTCCGGGCCGCCGGCGTACAGCCGGCTCGCCAGCGCGCGGTCGGCCGGATCGTTCTCCTCGAGGTTGGTGTCGAGCAGGTAGATCGGCACGCGGCCGACGCGCATGCGCCACACGCCGATGTGGATCGGCCGGCCGGCGGTGCGCACCACGGCCAGATAGGGCTCGCCCCCCGACCCCAGCAGCGGCTCCAGCGGCGCCTGCACCGGATCGAACCGCTCGTCGGTATCCTCCTGCCAGCCGTCGAGCCGGATCCGCTGGTCGAAGTAGCCCTGCGTGTACAGCAGCCCCACCGCGACCAGCGGCACGCCGAGGTCCGAGCACGCCTTGCAGTGGTCCCCGGCCAGCACGCCGAGGCCGCCGGAGTAGATCGGCACCGAGTTGTGCAGGCCGAACTCCGCGCAGAAATACGCGATGGGCCGGCCGTCGAGGCCGGGCTGCGTGCGCGCCCACCAGGTGAACGCGTTCGAGCCGGTCGCGCGCAGGTTGGCCAGCACGTGGTCGTAGAGCTGCAGGAACTTGGGGTCGCGCGCGCAGGCCGCCAGCCGGCCGGGATCCACGGTCCGGAGCTGCGCCAGCGGGTTGTGGCGCGTCAGGTGCCACAGCGGCCGGTCCAGCAGCCGGAACAGGGCGCGGGCCTCGCGATCCCAGCTCCACGCGAGGTTGGTCGCGATCTCGAACAGCCCGTCAATGCGCTCGGGAAGGTACGGCGTCGCCACCTGAGACCGTCTCATATGCGGTAAGCAAATAACCGGTGCCGGGCGTTTCACGCCAGCGTCCGCGAACGCGCGGCGGCACCAAGCCGAGTGTGCGGGTGCCGATTCGGCGGCTGCGTCGGACTGCGCCGGCCTCCGGGGCTCCACCGGGGCACGCCGGCGCGGCGTGTCGCGGCGGCGCCACGGCGAATCGCGCGGTCAGGACGGGGTGTCGCGCAGCTCGCGGAGCGCGCCGGCCACGTAGTGGCGCACCATCTTCTTGCGCCAGGCCAGCGCGAAGTCGGTGTTGTCGAGCGGGGTCGCCAGCGCGGCGGCCGCTTCGGCCACCGGCTCGATCGCCTCGTCCGTGAGGCGGGATCCCGCCAGCGTCGCCGCTTCGGGCACCACCAGGGGCCGCGAGGCGACGGCGCCAAGCACCACGCGCGCGTCGGCGACCGCACCGCCCGTGGCGAACCGCACCGCCGCCGCGACCCCCAGCACCGGGAAATCGAACGACCCGCGGCGCCGCAGCTTCCAGTAGGTCGAGCGCCACCCCGCCGCCGCCGGCAGGTGGACGGCGGTGAGGATCTCGCCCGGCTCCCTGGTGAGATACGCCATGCCGTCGTCGCGATACAGCTTCTCCAACGGCAGGCGGCGCCGGCCGGCGACCCGCGCCAGCGTGACCGTGGCGCCCAGCGCGATCAGGGCGGGCGCGGTGTCGGTGCTGCTCACGGCCCAGCAGCGCGGGCTGCTGGTGGCGACCCAGCAGAGGCTCGCGCCGTCCGGAGTCCCACAGGCATGGCCGCCGTTGGAGCCGGGCGCCTTCATGCACCAGTTGATCGCGCGGCGCCACTCCTCCGACTGGTCGTAGTAGGTGCAGCGCGTGTCGAGGCACAGGTTGCCACCGAGCGTGCCCATGTTGCGGAGCTGCGGCGTCGCCACCTGGCCCGCCGCGAGCGCCAGCGCGCGGTACCGGCGGCCGACGGCGGGGGCCGCGGCCACCTCGGCCAGCGTCGTGCAGGCGCCCAGCGTGAGGCCGCCCGCCCTGCGGCCGCCTCCACCCCCGCCCCCACCCCCGCCCGCGCGGACGCCGCGCAGCTCGCCGATCCCCCGGAGGCCGATGACCAGCGCCGGCGTCTGGGTGCGGCGCTTCATGTTGGGCACCAGGTCGGTGCCGCCGGCCAGCAGCATCGCGGCGTTGCCGCCGTCCTCCAGGGCCGCCGCCGCGTCGCGGACGCTGCGCGCCGCGTAGTACCGGAAATCCGGCGCGCGCATCATACCCGCACCCCCGCCGTGCCCGAGCGGTGCGTGGGCAGCGCGCCGCTCCCTCCCGTCGCGCCCTCCGGCCGGTTGACCGCGTCGCCGTCGCCGCCCTCCCAGGGCGGCGGCACCACCAGCGGCTCCGGCCACGGGACGTCGGGGAACGCGGCCGGCCCCACCCGCGGCTCCTTGCCCTTCGCCTTCGCCTCGAGACCGGCCAGCACCAGCTCCGGCGTGATCGGCACGCGGTCCACCCGCACGCCCACCGCGTCGAACACGGCATTGGCCACGGCCGGCGCGATCGGGAGCAGCGGGCCCTGCCCGACTTCCTTGGCGCCGAACGGGCCGTTGGGATCGGGCGACTCGACGAAGTAGGTCTCGACCTCCGGCATCTCCAGCGTGGTCGGGCTCTTGTACTCCAGGATCGAGGGGATCCGGTGCACCAGCGCGCCCGAGAGGCGCGCCGGCAGCCGCCGGAACGCCTGTTCCTCCATCAGCGCCTCGCCCAGGCCCATATAGACGCCGCCCTCGACCTGCCCGCGCGCCAGCACGGGGTTCAAGACGCGGCCGATGTCGTGCGCGATCCAGACTCTGGGCACGCGCACCAGCCCGGTCGCGGAGTCCACGTCCACTTCCACCACCGAGGCCGTATAGGAATAGGCGGGCGACGGGCCCACGCCGCCCCCGCGGTAGCGCGCCGCGCTCCGCGGCGGGCGGTAGGAGCCGGTGGTGCCCAGGGTGCCGTGCTCGACCTCCGCCGCCACCACCGCCTCCTGGAAGGTCAGGCCCGTCCCGGGCGCCTCGACGTCGAACACGCGGCGGTCCGCGAAGCCCAGGCGCGCGGCCGGTACGCCGAGCTTCCGGGCGGCGGCGTCCGCCAGCAGCGCCCGCGCGCGCTCAGCCGCCTGGATCGCCGCCTGGCCCATCATCAGCGTGACGCGGCTCGAGTAGGAGCCCAGGTCCACCGGCGTGAGATCGGTGTCGCCCGTGACCAGCCGCACGTCTCCCGCCTCGAGCCCCAGCACCTCGGCCACGATCGCCGCGAGCACGTCGTCGGAGCCCTGGCCGATCTCGGTCGCGCCGCAGAAGGCCGTCACCCGGCCCGAGCGGTCGAGCTGGAGCTGCACGCCCGAGTGCGGCATCTCGTTCCAGTAGATCGGCAGGCCCGCGCCCGTCAGGTACGACGAGCAGGCGAGGCCGAGCCCGCGGCCCGTACCCAGGCGTCCGCGGCGCTCGCGCCAGGCGGAGCCCGCAACCACGCGCTCGATGCAGGGGCCGAGGCCCATCGAGCCGATCCTGAGCCAGTTCGCCGTCAGCGAGCCGGCGGGCGCGAGCTGCTGGAGCCGCAGGTCCGCCGGGTCCTTGCCCAGCGCCACCGCGATCTTGTCGAGCTGCACCTCCTGCGCGAACCGCGGCTGCGGCGTGCCGTGGCCGCGCTTGGGCCCGCAGGGCGGCTTGTTGGTGAAGGCGCGGCAGGCGCGGAACCGGTAGCGCGGCACGTGGTAGGTGACGGTCTGGAGCTGGCCCGTGTAGAGCGTCGAGGCCGCGCCGTAGCTGCCGTAGGCCCCGCCGTCCAGCAGCGTCTCCAGGTCCATCGCCTCGATGCCGCCGTCCGCGCGAACGGCGGTCCGCAGCCGCATCAGCACCGGGTGCCGGCCGCGGTGCGCGTAGAAGACCTCCTCCCGGGTCAGCGTGATCTTGACCGGGCGGCCCAGCACCAGCGCCGCCTTCGCCACGACGATCTCGTGATGGAACGGGTCCGACTTCCCGCCGAAGCCGCCGCCGTTGGGCGTCGCGATGACGCGCAGCCGGCGCGCGGGCAGGTCCAGCGCGCGGGCCAGCTCGCGATGCACGTAGTGCGGCGTCTGGGTCGAGGACCACAGCGTGAGCCGGCCGTCGGCATCCAGCGCGGCCACGGCCGCGTGCTGCTCCAGGGGCAGGTGGGTGTTGCCCTGGTAGAAGAACACGTCGTCGAAGACGCGGTGCGCGCCGGCCCCGCCGGCCAGAACGGGCTCGACGTCGCCGAAGGCGAAGTGCGCGAGGCGGTGGAGGTTGCCGCCCTCGCCGTAGTCGTGGATGCGGGGCTCCGGCGTGGCCAGCGCCTGCTCCGGCGTGGCGATCGTGGCCAGCGGCTCGTACTCGACACCGATGAGGGCGAGGGCGTCGGCGGCCTGTCGCTCGCTCGTCGCGACCACCGCCGCCACGGGGTCGCCCA
>JAJYLI010000098.1 GCA_021787855.1 bacterium
GCGCGCGCGCGCCAGCGGGCCCAGCAACCGGCGCTCCACCAGCCGCCCGGCGGCGACCGCCGCCGCGCCCAGCAGCGGCGGCCCGAGCGCCACCAGCCACAGCGCCGGGGTGACGACCGGCACGGCGGCGCGCGCCCGGAACGCCCCCAGCAGCAGCAGCACGCCCCAGACGCCGACCGCGGCGAGCGTCCACAGCATCGCCGCCAGCAGGACCTCCACCCGCCACCGCCGCACCGCGAGGATGGCCTGGCGGCGGCGCGGCTCGAGGGACGCGAATTCCCGCGTGCCGCTGAGCACCAGCCCGGCGCGGCCGTCGTGGTCGGCGGCGAGGTCCAGCAGGGTGCGCCAGCGCCACCCCTCGCCGCGCAGCCGCACCAGGCCGCGCGCCGCGCCCGCCCCCAGCGCCAGGAACGCCGCCAGGCTCAGCGCCAGCAGGCTCACGCCCAGGATCAGCTGTCCCTGCCACACGAGCAGCGTCACCGAGGCGGGATCCCGCCCCGAGGGGTTCTGGAACTGCCACAGCCAGTTGCCGCCGGCCTGGAGCGACGACGGCGTGAAGGCCAGCGCGCTCAACGTGAGCAGGGCGCCCGCGAAGCTCGCCACCGCGAGCCGGCTCAGCATCCGGGCGCGGCCGTGCAGCCAGTGCAGTCCCGGCGGCGGCCACTCGATCTCGGAGGCCAGCGAGGGCATCATCCCGCGTTCCACGTCGGCCGCGGTGGGCCGGTCCATGGGGTCCTTCGCGACGCAGCGGTCCACCAGGCGGCTGACCTCCGGCGCCAGGTCGGCGCGCCGCCGGCCCACCGGCGTCGGCATGTCCCGGAGGTGCGCCGCGGCCCAGCCCATCGCCGTGGTGGCCTTGAACGGCAGCTCCCCCACCAGCAGCTCGTAGGCCATCACCCCGAGGCTGTACACGTCGCTCTTGGGTGTGAGCGTCTCGCCGGCCGCCTGCTCCGGGCTCATGTAGATGGGCGTGCCGACGATGTGGCCCGTCGCCGTGAGGCTGTCGCTGGTCGTGCCGGGTCCCCCCCCTCCGCTCCCCCCGCCCGCGGCCACCGCGGCGCTCACCCCGAAGTCCGCCACGTACGCGCGGCCGGTCTCCGCCTCGAGCAGCACGTTGCCGGGCTTCACGTCGCGGTGCAGCAGCCCGCGCGCGTGGGCCGCCGCCAGCCCCGCGGCGACCTCGCCGATGATCCGGCGGGCGTCGCGCTCGCTGGCCCGCGGCCGCGACTGCATCCACTCCGCCAGGGAGGGGCCCGCGACGTACTGCATGACGATGTAGGGGAGCTTGAGCCCCGTGGTCTCGCCGACGGCGTACACCCGCACCACGTTGGGATGCGACAGCGCGGCCGCCGCCCGCGCCTCGCGGGTGAACCGCGCCCGCGCGCCCGCGTCCGCCGCCAGGTCGGGCGCCAGCACCTTCACCGCGACCAGCCGCTTGAGCGCGACTTCGCGGTACAGGAACACGGCGCCCATCCCGCCCACCCCCACCAGCCGCAGGTACTGGTACTCCGCCCGCAGCGTCGCGCTCAGGTCCTCCGCCACCCGCGCCGTGTCGGTCGCCGGCCGCCCCGCGGACTCCGCGACGTCCTCCGCGGAGTCGCGCCGGGCCAGCGACGCGCCGCACAGCGGACACTGCCGGGCGTCGGCCGGGACGAACGCGGAACACTCGGGGCAGTACGGCATGTCGTGGATACTATCCGTTGCCGGGGGTTGGCGCACCCGCCATCTTACCTGCCACATGCGCATGCCGTTCCTCGCGCCCCTGCTGCTGGCGCCGGTGCTGGCCACCGCGGCGATGGCCCAGGCTCCCGTCATCACACCCGCCGGCGACCCGTCGGTCCGCGCGGACACCATCTACCGGCTCGCGGTGGATCCGGCGCGCTATCCCGACGACCCCTACATCTACCTGCTCGACGACGGCGTGATCCGGCTGGAGCCCGACGGCCGCGCGACCCGCACCTACCGGCAGGTGGTGCAGATCCTCAGCCAGCAGGGCGCCGAGCGCTGGGGCGAGCAGCAATTCAGCTACTCCGCGGCGCACGAGCGTCTCACCGTCAACTGGATCCGGGTGCTGCGGCCCGACGGCACCGTCGTCAGCCCCAAGCCCACCCACGAGCAGGAGAGCGACGCGCTGGCCTCGCTCGACGCGCCGGTCTATTCCGACGTGCGCATCCTCCGCGCCACCCTGGGCGGCGTCGTGCCCGGCGTGCTGGTGGACTACAGCTACACGGTCACCACCACGCACCCGGTGCTGCCCGGGGACTTCTTCACGACGTGGAGCGTCACCAACGCCGAGCCGACGCTCCGCTCGCGGTTCCTGCTGGACGTCCCCGCCTCGCTCACGCCGCGCCTCGTGGAGCGCAACCTGACGTTCGCGCGCCGCACCACCGTCGCCCATGGCCGGCGGGTGTACGAGTGGGCCACGGCCGACGTGCCCAAGCCGCCGCCGGCCGAGCCGTTCGCCTCCGACTCCAACGGCGTGGACCAGAACGTCACGGTCGCGGCGCCCGAGAGCTGGGAGACCATCGCGCGCTGGTACGACTCCCTGGCGCGCGGGCGCGACAGCGTCGGCCCGGCGCTGGCCGAGAGCCTCGCCGCGGTCGTGCGGGGCGCCGCTACGGCCCGCGACTCCCTGCGCGCCGTCTATCAATGGGTGGCGCAGGATTTCCGCTACGTGTCGGTGGCGCTGGGCCTGGGCGGCTACCAGCCGCGGCTGCCCGACCAGGTGCTGGCGACCAAGTACGGCGACTGCAAGGACAAGGCCACCCTGTTCGTGGCGCTGGCCCGGCGCATGGGCTTCCGCGCCGACCCGGTGCTGCTGAGCGCCGAAGGCGGCGTGGACTCGACGCTGCCCTCGATCGCCCAGTTCGACCACATGATCGCCGTCGTCCGGCGGCCGGGGGGCCCGCGCTACCTGGACCTGACGGCCGACGAGGTCCCCTACGGGGAGCTGCCCCCGGGCGAGTACGGGCAGTTCGCCCTGGTGGTCCACCCGGACGGGCACGGCGAGGAGGTGCGGCTCCCGCTCGACTCCATCGGGACCAACGTGGCGGTGGACTCCCTGGTCGGCGACCTCACGGCCACGGGGGCCTTCGCGGGGAGGCTGACGCGGCTGCGGTCCGGACGGGCCGCCCTCGCCCTGCGCATGGAGCTGGCCCGCCCGTTCACCGCCGAGGAGCGCGGCGAGATCGCCCGCGGGATCGCGAGCGGGCTGGTGGAAGGCGCCGTGGGCGACAGCCTGCAGCTGTTCGACGGGCGCGACCTCACGGCGGTGCCGCGCATCTCCGTCGCGATCCAGAGCGTGCAGGCGCTGCGCGACGCCGGCGCCGACCTCAGCCTGCTCCGCCTGCCCCTGGGGCCGCTGTTCTCGACCGCGAGGGTCGCCGACGTGACCGCGCACGTCCCGCGGCGCTATCCCATTGACGCCGCCGCGGTCCTGGGCCCGGTGGCCTTCCGCGAGGTGTTCGCCATCACCCTGCCCGCGGGCTGGCACGCCCAGCTCCCCGCCGGCGTCTCCGACTCGAGCGTGTACGGCGTGTACCATTCGACCTACACCCAGCAGGGACGGGTCCTCACCGTCGAGCGCACCGGCCGCGGTGCCCGGGGCGTCCTGCCTCCCGGCCAGGTGAGCGGCCTGATCGCGTTCCTGCGCACCCTGTCGCGGGACGACGGGCGGTACCTCATCCTCCAGCATTAGATGCGGGAAGGCGCCCGCGGGTCGCCCGCCGCCCGCTACCCCTCCAGCCCGAACGCCCCGGTTTCCATCCAGGCCATCTTGACCAGCGACCACCAGTCCTGCGCGAGCCCCTCGAGCACGTAGTCGTAGGGCAGCCACCCGTAGCCCTGGTCCCCCCACCCCGCGCCCCAGGAATTCCGGATCAGCAGCGCGCCCGCGGTGTCCCTGGCCCCGCGCGCCGCGTTGCGGATCTTCTTCGCGTCGTCGTAGCCCACCGCCATGATCGCGTGCCCGCCCTCGACGCTCTCGCGCGGCGCCGGGAAGGGGATGGCGCCGGTCCGCTCGGCCTGGCCGATGGAGCTGTACACGGTGAAGCCGAACATCGCCGGCAGGCCGCCGGCCAGGTAGTACTTGATGCGCCGCAGCAGCTCCTCGGGCCTGGTGCCCGGCGGATCGAGCCGGAAGTACTTCAGCGCCGTGTAGTGGTCCGCGAAGCCGTAGCAGAAGGCGGGCGGCTCCGCGTCGAATCGCTGCGCGTCGTAGGGCCAGTACCGCTCCGGCGGCACGCCGAACAGCGCCAGCGCGCCCATGGTCGTGCGGAGGTAGGCCCCGCTGTCGCCCGTCGCCCGCATGAGGTTGCGGGTGGCCTTGTAGAGGAACAGGCGCGAGGCGTCCACGTAGGCGCCGAACGCCTTCTTCTCGCAGTACTCGACCAGGCCCACGCCCGCGTTCGCCGTGCACGAGCCGACCGCGCCCTGGTCCTCGACGGGCGCGCACCACTCGCGCAGGTCGGCGCGGGGCGGCAGGGACGTCCTGGCCCGCGGCAGGTCGGGGCCGAGCTTCGCCTTCGCCAGGGCCGGCTCCACGTCCTGGTGCGCCGGCGTGTAGTCCCGGACGTCCGGGTAGTCCTTGAGCCAGCCCATGCCGCGCCGGCCGTTCGTCTCGCTCATGCGTCGCTCCTCCTGCTCCGGTGACCCCGCACCCCGGGACGCGCGCCCGCCGGCCCGCCTCCTGGCCGCGCCGCTCACAATGGCACGTTCAACCTGAAGCCCAGACCCACGCCCAGCCGGCCGTCCGGCTCGAACCGCGGCGCCGCGCGGCCGGCCTCGCCGCTCGCCGTCAGGAACAGGCCGCCCACCAGCCGCACGGAGACGTCGCCCTGCAGGAACGCCACCGCGCTCCCCTGCACCAGCCAGCCGGTGGCCTCGAGCCCCGCCTCCACGCGGCCCGACGCGAGCTCGGCGGCGAGCCGCCCGTACGGGCGCAGGCCGCTCCCCCAGGAGAGGCCGAGCCACGGCCGCCAGCGCAGCCGCAGGCCCGGCGATACCCACGTGCCCAGGCCCGGCGCCCCGCCGAGCGCGGTGATCTCCAGGGTGGCCGCGGGCTGCCGGACGTCGAAGTTCCCGTCGGCGAGGTACTCGCCCCCCACGGCCACGAGCAGCGGGTCCAGCTCGCCGTACGCGCGCGCCATCGCGCCATAGACCCGCCGCCGCGGGGGGCGCGCCGAGCCCGCGTGCGCCCGCAGGCCGAGCTCCACCCAGCCGCGGGGCGCCAGGGATCCGCGCAGCAGCGCGCCCGCGTCCAGCACGCTGTACAGCGGCTCGCCCTTCTCCTGTTCCAGCACCGCCGTGGCCGGCTGGGTGAGCGCGCGCGGCGAGGAGTAGGAGTGCCCCACCCGGAGCTCCCAGCGCGCCGCCTCGGCGGCGGGCGGCGATGGCGCGGGCGGCGCCGGTGCCGGAGCCTGGCCGTGGGCCGGGGCGGCAAGGGCGGCCAGGAGGAGCGCGGCCGCGACCGCGCGCGCCTTCACGCGGCGGCCATCCGGGCCCAGACCATCACCACGATCTCGCCCACCGTCTTGGCGTTCAGCAGCAGGCGGTCGTCCAGCGTCTCGTGCAACGCGGCGCGCACCGGCCTCGCCACGCGCAGCACGTACCACTCGTCCCAGCCGAGCTCCGTGTGGAGCCGCGTGCGCCGCGTGATCCTGCGCCGCGCCCAGCCCGGGGACAGCCGGCGCACGATCCGGATCACTGCCCGCTCGACGCCGCCTTCGGTCCAGCGGTGCCCGAGGTCGTCCTTGCGGCGCATGGACCTTCCGTGATTTCGTGTGTGGAGCCCGGCGCGCGTGACCGACCAACACCGCACGGAGCGCGGGGCCCATCAAGAGGGGAAGGGAGTCGGGAATGACCGACGGGCCGTCCGACTGGGCCGCGCGCGCCGCGCGGCCGGTCGAGCGACGCTTCGCGACGCGCCGCTGGCGCTCGCCCATGGACCGCGGGCTGCTGCTCACGGCGCGCACCGACTACCGCGAGCGGCCGCTGCCGCCCGGCTTCCGCGCGCGGGTCGTGGATGCGGCGGGCACCCCGCGCCGCGTGGCCGCGTGCGACGCCGGCGCCGATGGTGCGCGCCGGCCGCTGGTGATCCTGCCGGGGATGTACGCGTCGCTGTCGGAAGGACTGTTCCTGGATCTGGCCGAGCTGGCGGCGCGCGGCGGGCGCGCGGTGTGGCTGGTGGAGGACCGCCTGGCCGCCGGCACGCTCGCGCTCACCGGCGGCGAGGTGCCCTCGGTGGCGAGGATCGGCGCCGAAGTCGCGGCGCTCGTCGCCACCCTGCCGGAGCGGCCGGATGCCCTCGCCCTCTCGGCCGGCGCCGCGGGCGCGCTCGCCGCGCCGCCCGGCACGTTCGCGCGGATCGCCGTCTGGTCGGGCGCGCTCGACATTCGCGCGACCGCGGAGAACCTCGCGCGCCATCCGATGGCGCGCTTCCATTACTCGCAGGTCCACCGGCGCGCCTTCCGGCGGGCGGGGCTCGACGCGCCGCCGATCGCCACGATCCCCGAGCTGCTGACGGCGGATCCGCCGCGCGGCCTGCCGCCCGACCCGCTGCTGATCGTGCACGCCGAGGACGACCCGGTGGTGCCCGCCGCGGTGGTCTCGGCCCTCACCCTGAACGGCGGCCAGCGCGCGCTGGTGACCCCGGCGGGCGCGCACCTGGGCTTCGGCACCCTGGAGGGGCTGGACGTGTATCTCGCGCCGTTCGACGAGAAGGACTGAGATGGGGCGCGCCTTGGCTGATTCCGATTCTCAGTAAATCCCCGCGCGCCGCCGCGGAATCTGTCACCCGCGTGTAAGGATCGGCACTTACATTCAGGGTCGGGGTAGTGCTACGCGGGAGGTGGAGGGGACATGAGGAACACGGGCGGGATCCGCGCGGTGGTGGTTTCGGGCGCGCTGCTGCTGGTGGGGCTGGGTGGCGCGGTGCCGGCCGTGGCGCAGGGGACCGGCGACGGATTCCTGTTCCGGCGCCCGGGTGGCAGCCTGTCGCTGTGGGGGGGCTTCGCCGGCGAGCGCGCCGACAGCCCGATCTTCAGCTTCGTCACCGACACGTTCTCGCTGTCCAGGAGCGCGTTCAACGCGTTCACGATCGGCGGCGACCTCGGGGTGAGCGTCGCGCCCGGCCTCGACCTCGTGTTCAGCGTGGCGTACGCGGGCTCGAAGGCGGGGTCGGAGTACCGGCACTGGCAGGACACGCAGGGGAATCCGATCCAGCAGACCACGACGCTGGAGCGCGTGCCGCTGGTGGCGAGCCTCAAGTGGTACCCGCTGGGGCGGGGCGAGATGGCGGGCAGCCTGGCCTGGGTGCCCAGGCGGTACGCGCCGTTCATCGGCGCGGGCGGCGGGTTCATGTGGTACCGCTTCCAGCAGTACGGCGACTTCGTTGATTTCACCGACAGCGCGGTCGTGAGCGACGCGTTCGACTCGCATTACTGGACGGGCACGGGCAACGTGTTCGGCGGCGTGGACGTCTCGCTGACCCCGCGGTGGGTGCTGACCGCGCGGGCGCAGTACACCTGGGCCCGGTCGCACCTGGGAAGCGACTTCGTGGGCCCCAACCAGATTGATCTGTCCGGCCTCTCGGTCACCGCGGGGCTCGGAGTGAGGTTCTAGGAGAGCCTATGAGAGCGCAGTGGAACTCCGTGGTCGCGATGCCGCGAGGCGAGGCGGTGCTGGCGGCCTCATTGCTGCTGGTTCTGTCCGTCGTGGCGGTCGCGCCCGCCCGGGCGCAGGGGGCGCAGACCGATCCGCGCTGGCAGCCGTGGCTGGGGTGCTGGGAGCCCATGTCCGGTCCGATGCGGCCGGCGGGGGACACGGCGTCGGTGCCGCTGGTGTGCGTGGTGCCGGCGGCGGGCAGTGTCGGGGTGGACGTGGTGACGGTGGCGGGCGGTCGCGTCACCAGCCGCGTGCTGGTGGACGCGAGCGGCGAGCGGCGCCAGGTCACGGTGGACCAGTGCACCGGCTGGGAGAGCGCGCGGTTCGCGGAGCAGGGCGGCCGCGTCTTCCTCAACGCGGACTACACGTGTCCGGGGAACCTCGAGCGCACCACCAGCGAGCTGATGGCCCTCACGCCCCAGGGCGAGTGGCTCGACGTGCGCGGCGCGAGCGTGCGGGGGCGGCCGGCGGGCGTGCGGGTGCTGCGCTACCGGCAAGCCGGTTCCGGCGCCGCGGTGCCGAGCGACCTGGCGTGGGCCACCCAGGGCGGCGGGATGGCGAGGGCCACGGCGCGCGAGGCGGCGGAGCAGCCCCTCAGCACCTCCGACGTGGTCGAGGCGGCGAAGTACGTGGATCCGGCGGTGGTGGAAGCCTGGCTGGTGGAGGAGGCGCAGCCCTTCGACCTCACGGGCGGGAAGCTGCTGGCCCTGAAGCACGAGGGCCTGCCGCCGCGGGTGCTCGACGTGATGGTGGCGGTGTCGTACCCCGACGTCTTCGCCTTCGACATGAAGACGCACGAGGCGGTGCGCCGCGCTCCGCCCCAGACCGCCTCGAACCAGTACTACGGCCCCAGCGGGCCGGCGTACGGCTGGGGGTACGGCGGCTACGGCTCGCCCTGGGGCTGCTACTCGCCGTTCGCCTGGGACTGCTATAGCCCGAACGGCTGGGGCTACTACTCGCCGTACTACGTCGGCTCGCCGTACGGCTACTACTCGCCGTACGGTTACTGGGGCGGCTACGGCTACTATCCGCCCGGCGGCATGGTCGTCGTGAACGGCGGTGGCGGGCAGATCGCCCACGGCCGCATGGTCATCGGGAAGGGCTACACGGCGGGTGGCTACACGGGCTCGGGCGCGCGGCCGTCGGGGCAGTACGCCGCGCCGGCCTATCGTGGCGGCGGGGGCGGAGGCGGGGGCGGGGGCGGAGGAGGGCGGGTGGAGCAATCGCCGCCGCCCAGCTCCGGCGGGTCGTCGGAGCGCGCCCCCGAATCGGGCGGCACCCCGACCGGCCGCCGCGCCGTGCCCAAGCCGTAGTAGAATGAGGATGTGTCGCCTGAGCGGCTGCTAGAGCTTCTCCAGACCCTGATCCCCTGGGCGGTGGGCGCGGCGATCGCGGCCACCGCCTATCGTTTGGTGCCCCGGCTGGCGCCGATCGTGCGCCTGTTGCCCGGCCGGCCGCGGGTGCGGCTGCCGCCGGACCGCGTGCCGGAGGCGTGGCGCGAGGTCGTCGGCCGCAACGTCCCGCTGGCGGCCCGCCTCAGCGGCCCCGATCGCGAGCGCCTGCTCCGGCTCATGCAGGTCTTCGTCCGCGAAGTCCCGATGGAGGGGGTGGGCCTCGAGATCACGGGCGAGATCCGGGTCACCGTCGCCGCGCTGGCCTGCCTGGCGCTCCTCGACCTCGAGTACCCGCGCTATCCCACGCTGCGGCGGATCCTGGTCTATCCCGGCGTCTTCCAGCCCCGGCGCGTGCCGTCGCTCGGCGTGGGCGAGATCTACCACGAGCCGGGCGCCACGCTGGGCGAGGCCTGGACCGGCGGCATCGTGGTCCTGGCGTGGGAGAGCTGCCTGGTGAGCTCGCTCGACCCGGACGACGGCCGGAACGTGGTGCTGCACGAGTTCGCGCACGTGCTGGACGGCGAGAACGGCGCCATGGACGGGGTGCCGGTGCTGGAGCGCACCGGCGCCCTGCGCGCCTGGCGCGCGGCCTTGCGGTCGGCCTACGACCGGGAGGTGGCGGCGGTGCTCGCCGGCGACGGGGAGCCGCCCGTGCACCCGTACGGCGCCACCAGCCGCGCGGAGTTCTTCGCCGTCGTGACCGAGGAGTTCTTCGAGCGGCCGGTGTCGCTCAGGCAGAAGCTGCCGGAGTTCTACGCGGAGCTGTGCCGCTTCTACCGGCGGGATCCGGCGGGCACCGCTTGACGCCTCCGCCTTGACAGGCGGGGCCCCCGGGGGCTACCCGCCCTTGATGGGTCCACCCGTCGGCGCGCATCGGGATCTGTTGCCCGCGGTGCAGCGGGTGCTCGGCGACCGCTACACCGTCGAGCGCGAGGTGGCCCACGGCGCCGCCGCGCGGATCTTCGCCGCGCGCGACGCGGCGGGGCGGGCGGTCGCGCTCAAGGTGCTGCGCCCGGAGCTGGCGGTCTCGATCACCGCCGAGCGGTTCCTGCGCGAGATTGATCTGCTCTCCCACCTCGACCATCCGCGCATCTGCCGGCTGCTGGACTACGGCGAGCGCGAGTACCTGGTCTACTACGTCATGCCGTTCATCGAGGGTCCGACGCTGCGGGAGTTCCTGGACCGGGTGCGGCGGGCGTCGGTCGAGGCCACGCTGCGGGAGACCTGCGAGGTGCTGGACGCGCTCGGCTACGCGCACCGGCTCGGCGTGGTGCACCGCGACGTCAAGCCGGAGAACATCAAGCTCTCCCCGACCGGCGCGGTGCTGATGGACTTCGGGATCGCGAAGGCGGTGGCGGCGTCGGCGCTGAGCCGCGAGCGCCTCACGCGCTCCGGCTTCACGCTGGGGACCTCCGCCTACATGAGTCCGGAGCAGGTCGCGGGGGAGAAGGAGGCGGATCCCCGGAGCGACCTGTACGCCCTGGGCTGCGTCCTGTTCGAGTGCCTGACGGGCGAGCCCCCGTTCGCGCACCAGGACGACCGCGTCGTGCTGGGGATGCATCTCAGGGCGGGCGTCCCGGACGTGCGCAAGCTCCGCCCCCACGTGCCGGCGCCCCTCGCCGGCGTGATCAAGAAGGCCCTCGCCAAGAATCCGGCCGGCCGCTGGCAGTCGGCCCAGGAGATGCGCGCCGCGCTGGGGGAGTGCGGGCCGCCGGCCTAGGGGGCCCACCGCATCGCCATCACCTGGCTCGGCCACGCATCGTTCCTGGTGACGTCGCCCGGCGGGACGCTGCTCCTGGGCTGTGAGGCGGCGGGCGGGTGACGCCCCGCCGCCTCACCTGACCCCGGCCTCAGCTCACTGCGCCGGGATCTCCCCGCAGGCCACCGGCCGCCTGCCCAGGTGCGACCACGCGGCGAGCGAGCCGTACTTGGCGCGCGCCGAGTCCAGCACGCTGGTCAGCACCATGGTGCTGCTGCTGCCCGACTTGTCGCTGCCGATCGTCACCGCCGAGAGCGGCGCCACGACCT
>JAJYLI010000099.1 GCA_021787855.1 bacterium
CGGGCCGTGCCGGCGGGCCGCGCCGCTCCCGGGCCGCAGCCGGCCGCAGCGCGCGCGCGGCGCGAGGCGGCGGCCCCGGCTCCGGTGGTCCCGGAGACGGTGACGGTGAGCGAGGCCGGCGCGGCATACACGTTCTCCAGTCTCGGGGCCGGGTTGCAGCGCGCGGTGCTGCCGGAGTACCGCGCGCTGGGTGGACCGACCAAGGGCCGGCCGGTCGAGCTGGTGCGGCGAGGCGACCGGATGCTGAGCTACCGGCTGGTCGTCGGCCAGGACACCGTGTCGCTCGACAGCGTGCCCTTCGCGGTGCAGCGCATTTCGGGCGGGGCGCGGTTCAGCGCCACGGTGGACGGGCTGTCGGTCGAGGTGACGGTGAGGCCGGAGGCCGGGCGCAGCTACCTGCTGGGCGTGACGGGGCGCATCGGGGGCCTGGGCGGGCAGGGGGCGCTGCTGCTGGTCGGCCTGGGCACGGGCTTCGCCAACGTCGAGGCCGACAGCATCCTGAACTACCGCAGCTACGCGGTGGTTGCCCGGCGCACCGAGCCCGTGAGCCTGGCCTTTTCGAAGCTGAAGCCGGAGCAGACCGACACCCTCAACGGGCCGTTCGACTGGGTCGGGTTCAAGTCCAAGTACTTCATCGCCGCCCTGCTCTCCCCGGACAGCACCCGTCCCGCCTTCGGCGGCGTCATGGCGACCGGCGGCACGTACGCGGGCCACTTCCAGACGACCGCCGCGATGCAGGCCACGATGCCGGTGGGCTCGGACGGCCGGTTCGCCTACAGCGTGTACCTGGGGCCGCAGGAGTACCGGGCCTTGAAGCCGCTGGGCCGGGAGCTCGACAAGGCGTCGCCGTTCGGCTGGATCTTCAAGCCGATCGTGATGCCGGTGGCGATCTGGATCACCCAGTTGCTGCTGTGGATGCACCACACGTTGTCGCTGGCGTACGGGTGGGTGCTGATCCTGTTCGGGATCGCCGTGCGCCTGATGCTGTGGCCGCTGAACCAGAAGGCCATGAAGAGCTCGGTGGCCATGCAGGCTGTGCAGCCGCTCATGAAGGACATCCAGACGCGCCACAAGAACGATCCGCAGCGGCTGCAGCAGGAGATGATGAAGCTGTACAAGGAGCATAACGTCAATCCGTTCGGGAGCTGCCTGCCGATGCTGCTTCCGTGGCCCATCCTGCTGGCGCTGTTCTTCGTGTTCGAGAACACGATCGCCTTCCGCGGCGTGGCGTTCCTGTGGCTGCCGGATCTGTCGCTCAAGGACCCGACCTACGTCATCCCCGTGGTGATGGGCCTGTCCATGTACGCGCTGTCGAAGCTGGGCCAGATGGGCATGCCGCCCAACCCGCAGGCCAAGATGATGACGATCGTCATGCCGATCATGATGACGGTGCTGTTCCTGAACTTCGCTTCGGGGCTGAACCTGTACTACGCGGTCTCGAACCTCGTGAGTCTGCCGCAGCAGTATCTGATCAACAGGACGCGGATGCGGGAGCTGGCACGACGCCGGTCGGCGCTGAAGGCGTCCGGGGTCAGCGGGCCGCCGCCGCGCTGAGGGTCTCGTCGAGCAGGTTCTGGGCGCGCCGCCGCTCGCCCAGCGATCCCACCCGCAGCACGTCCACCAGCGCCAGGGTCCGGTAAAGCCACTCGTCCCCGAGCGCGGCGCGCGGCGCCGCGGGGTACAGCGGCAGCACCGTCGTCCCCCGCGCGGCCGCGTCGCTCAAGGGCCAGACCAGCGGCGCCGGCTCGCCGGCGGTCGCGCCGGGGAGCGCGCCCGCCAGCACCGGCGCGGCCCAGCCGGTCGGCACGCCGGGCGCGGCGGCGCCGAGCATGGCCGGGAACGCGTAGCGTACCCCGTGGACCAGAAACTCCAGCAGGGCCTGGCGATGGATCCGCCGGTCCTGCGCGGCGAGGAGACCGGCCGCTTCCAGGCGGCGCACCCCTCGATGGACCTCGGCGACGCCCAGCTTCAGGCCGGTGGCGAGGTCGCGGTAGAACAGGCCCGGTGAGCGGGCCAGCCTGAGGGCCACTGCGACATCGCTCGGGCGGAGTGCGCTCTGGCGCGCGTGACCTTCAGGCATGGGCCGGTGATTCCATATTCCGGAAACCGGAATCTAAAGCATGACAACCAGTTAGGGAACAGCTCGGCGGATTCTGATTGGTCAGGGTTTGGAGTCCTGGGCTTCCGTGGCCGCTCGCCACACCTCATCCGCCAGCCATTCCAGCCGCTCCTGGGCGTACTCCAGATCCTGCTTGCTCATGGTCTGGACGTTCTGGGCGACGTAGCGCACGTGCTCGACGAGCTCGTCGAGGACCTCCCGCAGGACCCGGTTGACGCGGCGCTCGCTGCCGTCGCCGCTCACGCGCCCACCGCGCGCCCGGTGCGTTGGCGCCCCGCGGCCTCGAACTCGGCCGCGGCGGCGCGGGCGGCCGCCGCGACGCCGCGCGCGGCCACCAGCGGCTCGGCCATCCGGGCGCCGAGGTAGTAGCCGGCGCGCTCCGGCAGGACGCGGCCGTTGACCAGGCGCGCGGCGGGGCTCGTCCCGCCGCTGAGGTAGCGGAGCCTCAAGCCGAGGCCGGAGCGGTCGAGGTCGGGCTCCACGGCGCGGAACAGGAACGACTCCATCTCCCGCATCCGGCGATACTGGCGGCGGGTGAAGCCGAAGTACTCCTCGTCGCTGAAGCCGGGGGCGGCGCCGCGGGCCGCCTGGACGGCCACCCCCTCGTTGACGAGCAGCTCGCGGAGCGAGGCGCGGCTGCCGGTCTCCCAGTAGTCGTACGTGCCGCCCGCGTCGGCCACCAGGCGGCGCAGCTCGGCGCGGCTCGTGGGCGAGGTATAGCGGACGGTGTGGGCGATCTCGTGCGCGATCCACAGCGGCAGCAGCCGGGGGGCCAGGCCGAGGCCGTAGGTTTCCGGGTTGGGTTCGCCGGTGAAGTGCTCCACGCACACCACGACGACGCCGCGGCCTCCCACGACCAGCTCGGCCGCGTTGGCGGCGCCGACGCCTACCGTGAGGTACACGTCCACTTCCTGGTCCAGCTCCAGCACCGTGGTGGCGCGATCGAGGACCTCCGCGGTGAGCCGCTCCAGGTCCACCTCCTGCACCAGCCGGCGGAGGTCGGTGCGGTCGGCCGCCAGAGCGCGGGCGACGACCTCACGGGTGTGGGGGGAGTCGAGGTCGAGCACGTAGTTGTGCCAGTACGCTTCCAGCACCTGGCGGTGACGCTCGACGTACTGCTGATACGCGGCGTCGCGCGCCGACGACGCCACTACCGCGAGGAACTCCGGGACGAGGTTGATGATCATGGATGTCGGCCGCCCCAATTTGGAGCGCGCGGGCGCGGCGGACAAGAGCGTCAGAACAGATCGAACTCCAGCGTGGCGCTGGTGGCGTGCGCGCCGCTCAGCGCGTCGCGGACTTCGAGGCGCAGCCGGTAGTGGCCGGGCGGCAGCCGTCCCGGATCGATCACCAGCGATTCGATCGCCGGGTCGGCCGCGGGGACCGTGCGACGGAACGCGATGGTCGTCGCGTGGTGGCGGGCAAACAGGCCGAGCCACGGGCGGGTGCGGCCCTCGAACCGGTAGGTGGCCTCGTAGCGCGCGTCGCCGCCGGAGGCCTCGAGGCCGTAGATCTCCGCGTACACGCGCAGCGGCCGCCGGGCGGGCAACCGCAGCGCGGGCGGCGCGGCGGCCTCGAGGGCGGCGCGGCTGGACGGCACGTCGCCGCTGGCCACCAGCAGGCTGGAAATCGTGAGCCGCTCGGGCGCGAACATCGGCACGGACGTCCCGCCGCGGAAGCGGCCCTGCTTCCGGCCGCGCGCCGCGTCGAGCGCCAGCAGGTACGGGCCGGGAGGCACGACCAGGTGCAGCGGGCCCGCGGCGGCGGAGTCGCGGGCGGCCACGTCGCCCTGGGCGTCGAACAGCACCGCCAGGGCGGCCACGCTGTCGGGGAACAGCACCAGCTCGGTACTGTCGCCCCAGCCGCGGCGGAAGGCGGCCGCCCAGAAGCTGAACCGCAGCGTGGCAGGCACGCCCGATCGGTCGGTGGCCAGGAGGTAGCGGGCGGCTTCGGCCTCTCCGGCCACCACGGGCGTCACCACCTCGTCGCCGCCGCCGTCCTCCGTCCGGCGCACGAAGGTCACCTCCAGCTCGCCCTGCGGCAGATCGTACAGCCAGGTTTCGGCGTCCAGGCTCCAGACATACCGCCGGTCGGGCCAGCCGTAGCGCACCAGGATGCGCCCGCGGTCGTCGAGGCCGTCCTCGAGGTTGACGGTGCGCTGCGTGGTGTCGTCCAGGCGCGGTGCGAGGCCCGCCGCGATCGGGAGGTCCGCCCGCTGCGGCGCCCGGAAGCCGCCGATGCGCGCGCGCACGGCATTGACCTGCTCGACCTCGTCGGCCGGCAGGCTGACGCCGCCCATGAGGGTGCGCCACAGCACGGAGTGGTTCCAGGGAGACAGCGGCTGGAGCAGCGGGAAGAAGCGGTGCGCCTCGGCGAGGCGCCGGAAGTGCTCGCCGATGCGCGGGTTCAGGCTGTCCTTGAGGTCGGGGTCGCGCCGCTCCCAGAACAGCCGCAGAAACGCGGCGCGCGCGTCGGGCGCCAGGGCGGGGTACTGCGCGCGCTCGCCCGGCGTGGCGATGCTGCGGATCTGCCGCCACAGGACCCCCCCCGTATCCTCGGCGGCGCGCCGCAGGGCGCCCCGGTAGATCGGTGCGGCTTCCGCGTCGCGCCCCTGCTCATAGAGCGCGCGGGCCAGCCAGGCGCGGGGCGCCGGGGCGTCGGGCGCGGCGGCGGCGAGGGCGCGCAGCAGCGTATCCGCCGTGGCGTAGCTGCGCAGCTCCACCAGCAGACCGGCGCGCCACAGGTCGGCGGCCGGCTCGCCGGCGTGCCGGTCCAGGGCCTCCACCATCTGCCGCCGCTCGGCATCGTCCCGGTACAGCGAGCGCCAGCGCGCCCAGGCGTCGCGGTAGGTGGGATCCAGCGCCACCACCCGGACCAGCCCGCGCCGGGCCATCGCCTCACCCTCGTCGCCGCCGAGGCGCAGGCCGGCCAGGCCCTGGTAGTAGAACGGCTCGGGATCGTCGGGGGCGAGCTGGCCGGCGCGGACGAACAGCGACTCGGCGCGGTAACGCCCGAAGACGGGCCACGCGAGCCACACGCGCCCCAGGACCGTGAGGACCCTGGGGTCGCCCGGGGTGGCGCGCGCCAGGCTCTCGGCGACCTGGCGGGCCGGCTCCAGCCGGCCCGCCACCAGCAGCGACTCGGCCCGCGCCAGCGCCCGCTGCCCGCCCCCTCCCGCCTGCGGCAGCAGCGCCAGCGCGGCGGCTAGCGCGAGCGTGCGAGCACCTCGTCTATCACGGCCGCGTCCTCCGCCGTGAAGCCGTACAGCACCACGTCGAGCGAGGCGCCGGCCTCGGCGATGGCGCCGGCCATGATCTCCACCGCGCGGCGGAACGGGAACGCGCCCACGCCGGTGCCGAGCACCGGGAACGCCACGTCCCCGAGGCCGCGCTCGGCGGCGAGGCGCAGCGACGCGAGCGTCGCCGCGCGGATACTGCGCTCGCTGACGGGCTCGTCGCCCATGGCGGCGGCGTGGATGACCCAGCGGCAGGGCAGGTGCCCCGCCCCGGTGATGGCCGCGTCCCCCACCCGGATGGGGCCGTGGCGGGTGCACTCGGCCTGGATGGCGGGACCACCCCGCCGCGCGATGGCGCCGGCGACGCCGGCCCCCAGCACCAGGTGGTTGTTGGCGGCGTTGACGATCGCGCTGCCGGCGTAGGTCGTGATGTCGCCGCGCGCGCTGCGGAGCACCTTACCGGTCCTTCTGGAACCGCCGGCTCATCTCGTCGAGGAAGCGACGCTCCTCGGGCGTGAGGCTCGCGAGCCCGCCGGACGAGATCTTGTCCAGCACGCGGTCCACCTCGTCGAGCACCTTGGGATCGGCGCCGGCGCGGCGGATGGGAGGGGGCGGCTGCCCCTCGCGGCGCGCGGGACGCGCCGGGCCGGGATGGACCAGCACGGCCGCATCGTGCGCCGGCGGGCCGGCGCGCCGCCACCCCGACAGCATCCGGCCGCCGCGCAGGTACAGGAACGCGGCGGCGAACCCGCCGAGATGCGCCAGGTGCGCGATCCCGTCCTGGGTCTGGAGGACCAGGGGCACCAGGTTGATCAGCACGAAGAACGCCAGCAGCCACTTGGCCTTGACCGGGACCGGCAGCGGGAAGACGAAGATCGGCGCGTCGGGCCACTCCAGCACGAAGGCCAGCATGACCCCGAACACCGCGGCCGAGGCGCCGATGATGGTCGCGTCACCGGCCAGCGGGAGCAGCGCGACGCTGAGCGCCGCGCCGCCCAGGGCGGAGAGCACGTACAGGCGGATGAACCGCGCCCCGCCCAGGTGGTCCTCCACCAGCGGCCCGAACATGAACAGGGCCAGCATGTTGAAGAAGATGTGAAAGAAGCCGCCGTGCAGCAGCGCGTACGTCAGCACGCTCCACGGGTGCACCAGCACCAGGGAGGGCGTCAGGCCGAAGACCTCGATGAGCCAGGGGCTGGTGAAGACCGTGACCTGGAGGAGATACACGATCCCGGTCGCCACCAGCACCCGCCGGACCCACGGGGTCAAAGCGAAGGGCGAGCCGTCGTAGCCCATACGTGTACCCGACTGTATCCCCCGCTCTAGGCCTTTGTTCCGCGCCGCGCGAGGGCCAGCCGGCACAGGGCCTCGGTGAAGGCGGGAAACGCCAAGCCGGCCGCCCGCGCCGCCTTGGGAATCAGGCTCTGCGCGGTCATGCCCGGCGCGGTGTTGGCTTCGAGGAAGAAGATGGCGCCCTCGGCTCCGACGCGGAAGTCAATGCGGCTGTACCCCCCCAGCTTCAGCGCCCGGTGGGCCCGCTGCGCCGCGTCCTGCACCTTGGCCGCGAGCGCGGGCTCGATCGGGGCGGGGCACAGCTCCTCCGACATCCCCGGCTGGTACTTGCACTCGTAGTCGAACAGCTCGTGCCGCGGCCGGATCTCGATCACCGGCAGGGGGGCGTCGCCGAGTATCCCCACGGTCAGCTCCGGCCCGCTCACGTACTGCTCGATCATCACCTCGTCGTCGTAGCGCGACGCCAGCTCGACGGCCGGGTCCAGGTCGCGCGCGCGCTTGACCAGCGTCAGCCCCACCGAGGAGCCCTGCTTGGACGGCTTGACCACGCACGGATAGCCCACCAGGCGCCGGACGTAGTCGGCGGTGGCCGGCCCCATCACCCAGGCCGGCACCGTGAGGCCGTGGTCGCGAACCACGCGCTTGGCGAGGTCCTTGTCCATGGCGAGCGCGCACGCCAGGTGGCCGCTGCCCGTGTAGGGCACGCCCAGCACGTCCAGGAGGGCCTGCAGGGTGCCGTCCTCGCCCACGCCGCCGTGCAGGGCGATGAACGCCACGTCGGCCTGGCGCACCGCCGGCACCTCGCCCAGCCCCGCCGAGAGCATGCCGCGCTCCAGCTCGCGCAGGCGCTCCAGGGGCGGCGGCTCGCGCCCGACCCCGCCGGGCAGCAGCGCCGCTTCCTGTTCGGGCGGTACGAACCCGGTCGCGATATCCACCACGTGCACCGTGTGGCCGCGGGAGCGCAGCGCCGCGGTGATCTCGAGGCCGGAGGCGAGCGCCACGTCGCGCTCCATCGAGGTGCCGCCGGTGAGGACCGCGACCTTCATTGGATCCCCGCCGCGCGGCGCAGCGCGTCGCAGGTGAGCCGCCGCGGCCGGATCAGCGGCGTCCGGCCGATCGCGTCCAGGACGCTGTCGAGCACCTCCGGCGCGCCGATCACTCGGGGGGAGAGGGGGGGGAAGATGTCGCGGTGGAGGACGGGGCCGCGCCGGTGGCGCGGCGGAAGATCACCGGCTGGACGAACGTCATGCCCACCGGCCGTCCGTTGCGGTGCGCGGGCGCGAAGCGCAACGCCGCGGCGCCGCTCACCGCCGCGGAGTCCAGGCCCGGCGTCCCCGAGCTGGCGGCCACACGCGTGGACTCCGGGTGGACCAGCCCGGTGGAGTCCACGAACAGGCGCAGCCGCACCTCGCCTTCGACGCCCTGGTCCCAGAGCGCCTGAGGATACTGGAACGGCGACGCGCCGTTGATCGCCACCGGCACGTCGTTCTCGGCGGCTTGCTGTGCGGGCTCGCGGGGCCCGGACCCGTGGCAGGCGGCCAGCAGGCCGCACCCGCCGACGGCCAGGCGCGCGACCGCCCGGGGCGTGAAAAGCGCGGCGCCGTGCGGCCGCGGTACCCTCATGATGCGCTCCTCTCCCGGGCGCGCCGCTGCAGCTCCACGAGCCGGGCCAGCGCTTCCCGCGGCGTCAGGCCGTCGAGATCCAGGGCCCGCAGCTCCGCGAGCAGCGGGTCGTCCGCCGCGCCGAACAGGGCGAGCTGGTCGCCCGGGGTGGTGGCGGCCGCGGCCACGCGGTGTCCGGCCTCCAGCGTGTGCAGCACCGCCCGCGCGCGGGTCAGCACCTCCTCGGGCAGGCCGGCCAGGCGCCCCACGTGGATGCCGTAGGAGCGGTCCGCGCCGCCGGGGCGCAGGCGGTGCAGGAAGATGACTTCGTCGCCGGACTCGTGCACCGCGACGTTGACGTTGGCGATGCGGGCGAACTTCTCGGCGAGCTGGGTCAGCTCGTGGTAGTGGGTGGCGAAGACGGCCTTGCAGCCGATCCGCTCGTGCAGGAACTCCGCCACGGCCCAGGCGATGGCGACGCCGTCGTAGGTCGAGGTGCCGCGGCCGATCTCGTCGAGCAGCACCAGGCTGCGGCGGGTCGCGCCGCGGAGGATGGCGGCGGTCTCCGCCATCTCCACCATGAAGGTGCTCTGGCCGCGGGTGAGGTCGTCGCTGGCCCCCACCCGGGTGAACAGGCGGTCCACGATCCCCACGCGCGCGGCGCCCGCCGGGACGAACGAGCCCGCCTGGGCGAGCAGCACCAGCAGCGCGACCTGCCGCAGCACGGTGCTCTTGCCCGCCATGTTGGGGCCGGTCACCACCAGGATCTGCTGCTCGGCGTCGAGCCGCACGTCGTTGGGGATGAACGCCTCGCGCGGCATCACCCGCTCCACCACCGGATGCCGCCCGCCCTCGATCACCAGGGCGAAGTCGTCGGTGATCTCGGGGCGGACGAACTGCTGGTGCGCGGCCGTCTCCGCCAGCGACCCCAGCGTATCGGCCGCCGCCACCCGCGTGGCCGTGTCCTGCACCCGGGCGATCGCCGCGCCGATCCGGTCGCGCGCGGCGGCGAACAGCCGCTCCTCCAGGCGCGCGATCTCCTCCTCGGCGCCGAGCACCTTGGCCTCGTACGCCTTGAGTTCCGGAGTGACGTAGCGCTCGGCGCCGGTGAGCGTCTGGCGGCGCTCGTAGTCGGCCGGCACGGCGCCCTGGTTCGCGCGGGTGACCTCGATGAAGTAGCCGAACACCTTGTTGTACCCGACCTTCAGCGAGGCGATGCCGGTGCGGGCGCGCTCCCGCGTCTGCAGCGACGCGATGTAGGAGCGGCCGCCGTCCCGGAGCTCCCGCAGCTCGTCCAGCGCGCGCGAGTGCCCGGCGCGGATGACGTCGCCCTCGCCCGCGCCCAGGGTGGCCGGCGGGCGGTCCACCAGGGCCGCCGCGAGATCCTCCGCCAGATCGGCCAGCGGGTCGAAGCCGTCCCCGAGTCCGTACAGGCCGTCCAGCAGCGTCGCCACGCGGGGCAGCCGCCGCAGCGAGTCGCGCAGCGCGCCGAGGTCGCGCGGGGTGGCGCGCCGCGCCGCCGCCTTGGCCCCCAGGCGCTCGAGATCCCGCACCCCGTCCAGCGCCTCCCGGAGGGTCGTGCGGCGGGGCTCGTCCGCCACCAGCGCCGCGACGGCGTCGTGCCGCGCGCCGATCGCCGCGGCGTCCGTGAGCGGGGCGAGGAGCCAGCGGCGCAGCAGCCGGGCGCCCATCGGCGTCCGGGTGCGGTCCAGCACGGCGAGCAGCGTCGCCTCCGTCTCACCGGGGCGCAGCGGCTCGACCAGCTCGAGGTTGCGCCGCGTCATGGCGTCGAGGTACAGCGTGCCCGCGGCGCGGCGCACCACCGGCGGGCGGAGCTGCGGCAAGCCGCCCGGCTGCAGCTCGCCCAGGTAGCGGAGCAAGGCGCCCGCCGCGCCGACGGCGAGGGTGTCGTCCGGGCCGATCCCGAGGCCGTCGAGCGACGCCAGCTTGAAGCGCCGCGCCAGCTCCTCCGTGGCGAGCCGCGGGTCGAACTCCCAGGCTTCGCGGCGCGTGATCAGCGCGCCGCTGGGCGCCAGGGCCGCCGCGCCCTCGGCTACCACCACTTCCGAGGGGCGGTAGCGTTCGAGTGCCGCCTCCAGCACCGCCGGCTCCGCGGTCTCCAGCACCAGTTCGCCGGTCGAGAGGTCCGCCGCGGCGAAGCCCGCCCCGCTGGGGTCTGTGGCCACCGCCGCCAGGAAGGTGTTGCGGCGCTCCTCGAGCAGGTCGTCGGCCATCACGGCGCCGGGGGTCACGACTTCGATCACCTCGCGCCGCACGATGCCCTTGGCGAGCTTCGGGTCCTCGACCTGCTCGCAGATCGCCACCCGGAAGCCGCGTTCGACCAGACGCTTGATGTAGGTGGACGCGGCCTTCACGGGGACACCGGCCAGCGGGATCTCGGCCGCCGCCCCGTTGTTGCGCGAGGTGAGCGTGAGGCCGAGGGTGCGCGAGGCCACTTCGGCGTCATCCTCGAACATCTCGTAGAAGTCGCCCATCCGGAACAGCAGGATCGCGTCGCGGTGCCGCGCCTTGATCTCGCGGTACTGCTGCATCAGGGGCGTGGAGACGTCCAGGCCGGGCAGGGTCACGGCGCCGGCACCACGAAGGGGTGGCCGCCCAGCCGGCGCTTGAGCCGCGCCGCCGCCGCGGTGGCCGCGCGCTCGGTGGCGTACGGGCCCGCCCGCACGCGCCGCAGGCCGCTCCGCTCGACCACGATGTGCCCCGGCTCGCCGGCCCGGCGGACCCGGGCCAGCAGGGCGCTGGCGGTGCGGCCGGAGCGGCTGGCCCCGACCTGCACCTCGAACCTGGGCGCCGGCGCGGCGG
>JAJYLI010000100.1 GCA_021787855.1 bacterium
TTATATTGGCGTTCCAGTACTTGGGGCAAACAGCACGCTTCGCAAACTCTATGAACAGGGGGGCATGTGAGCAGCCGGATGCGCTTCGTTCCGCTTGTCGCCGCCACCGCACTGGTCCTCGCGCTTCCGCGCCCGGGCTACGCGCAGGTGAAATTCGGCGGACAGCTCAGCTTTGGCAGCCAGAGCATCGGCTTCGGCGTCGGCGCCCGGGCCGACGTCGCGCTGGTGAAGTTCGTGCCTGCGGCGAAAGACATCAGCATCATCGGCGCCTTCGACTACTTCTTCCCCGGCAGCTCGTACGGCGTCAGCCCCAGCTACTGGGAGATCAACGTGGACGGGGCCTACCACTTCGCGCTCCCCAACACGAAGCTCGGTCCGTACGCGGGCGCGGGGCTCAACCTGGCGCACGCCAGCGCGTCGGCGTGCTACCTGGGCACGTGCGCCAGCGCGAGCAGCAGCAACGTCGGCCTCAACCTGCTCGCGGGCACCACGTTCGACGTGATGCCCCGGATCACGCCCTTTGCCGAGGTGCGGCTGGAACTCGGCGGCGGCAAGGCGGTCGTGGTCTCCGCCGGCGTGCTCTTCTAGCGCCGCCGCGGCACCACCGGGCGATGCCCCGTGCTCGCGCGGCGCGGGGCATCGCCGTTTTCGGTGCCGGCCCGGGCGCGCATATATTGCGGCATGGCGATCGTGCCCGGCTCCGGAGGGGAAAGATCAATCCGCGTGCGCCTGCGGCTGTTCGCGGCGTACGCCGAGGCGGCCGGCCGGGACGAGCTGGAGCTCACGCTCCCGCCGGGCGCCACCGCCGGGGATGCCCTGGCGGCGGTGCGGCGTGAGGGCTGGGCCGCGCGGCTGCCGCCGCGGCCCGCCGTCGCGGTGAATCTCCGCTACGCCCCGTCCGACCGGGTCCTGGGCGACGGGGACGAGGTCGCCATCATCCCGCCCGTCGCCGGCGGCTGACGCGCCGCCCGCGCGCGGGGCGCGGCCAGGCTTGCCCGCCGCCCGCGCCACGCATAACTATCCGTCCCGTGGCTGCTTGGCTGACCGATGAGCCGATTGACCTGCCCCGACTGATGAGCGAGGTCGCCGCCCAGGCGCTGGGCGGCACCGTGGTGTTCGTGGGCACCGTCCGCCGCACGGCGGAGGACGGCGACATCCACGCCATCGAGTACTCCGCCTACCGCGCGATGGCCGAGACCGAGGGTGACCGGATCCGGGCGGAGGCCGCGGCCCGGTGGCCGGCGGCACGGATCGTGCTGCGCCACCGCGTCGGGCTCGTGCCGGCGGGCGAGGCCAGCGTGGCGGTGGTCGCCGCCGCGCCCCACCGCGCCGAAGCGTTCGACGCCTGCCGCTTCGTCATCGAGCAGATCAAGGCGCGGGTCCCGCTGTGGAAGCGCGAGCACCTCGCGTCCGGGGCGGCGCGCTGGGTCGAGGGCGTTCCCCCGGGCGGGGGGGCGGGAGGTGACGGCTGAGCCTGCACGTCGCGCTGATCGAGCCGCAGATCCCGCCGAACACCGGCAACATCGCGCGGCTGTGCGCCGCGACCGATACGTCGCTGCACCTGGTCGAGCCGCTGGGCTTTTCGCTCGACGACGCGGACCTGAGGCGCGCGGGGGTGGACGGCTGGAGCGCCGTGGACCTGTGGGTGCACCCCACCTGGCGCCACTTCCGCGGGGCGATCGCCCACGAGCGTTGCTGGTACTTCTCGGCGCACGGGGAGCGGTCGCTGTGGGACGTCGCCATCCCCGACGGCGCGTGCCTGGTGTTCGGCAACGAGGGCGACGGGCTCCCGCCGCGGATCCTGGAGAAGCACCCCGAGCGGGTGTGCCGCATCCCGATGTCCGGCCCGGTCCGCAGTCTCAATCTCGCGACCGCCGCGGGCATCGCGCTGTACCACGTGCTCCGGGAGCTGCACGGTCACACCACTTCAACCACTTCAACCACCTACGACCGCCGAGGGCGGGCAGAGGCACTCCGGTGAACAAGATTACCGTGGTAGGGGCGGGCAACGTCGGCGCGACGACCGCGCAGCGCCTGGCCGAGAAGCAGCTGGCCCGGCAGGTCGTGCTCGTGGACGTCATCGAGGGTGTGCCGCAGGGCAAGGGCCTCGACCAGTGGGAGTCGGCGCCCATCGAGGGCTTCGACTCGCGCGTGGTCGGCAGCAACGGGTACGCCGAAGCCGCCGGCTCGGAGCTGTTCGTGGTGACGGCGGGCATCGCCCGGAAGCCGGGGATGAGCCGCGAGGACCTGCTCCGGACCAACGTGGACATCGTCAAGTCGGTCGCGCTCGAGATCAAGAAGGCCTCGCCCAAGGCCATCGTGATCGTGGTCTCGAACCCGCTGGACACGATGTGCTACGTGATGCGGGAGACGCTGGGCGCGCCGCGCGAGCGGGTGCTCGGCATGGCGGGCGTGCTGGACACCGCCCGGTTCCGCTCGTTCCTCGCCCGGGAGCTGGACGTCAGCGTGGAGGACATCCAGGCCATGGTGCTGGGCGGCCACGGCGACACCATGGTGCCGCTGGTGAGCTACACCACCGTGGCGGGCATCCCCGTCGGCCAGCTCTTGAAGCAGGAAACCATTGACAAGCTGGTGGAGCGGACCCGGGGCGGCGGCGCCGAGATCGTCGCGTTCCTCAAGACCGGCTCCGCCTACTACGCGCCCTCGTCCGCGGCGGTGCAGATGGCGGAAGCCATCGCCCTCGACAAGAAGCGCATCCTCCCGTGCTCGGCGTGGCTGGAGGGGGAGTACGGCCTCAAGGGCGTGTTCCTGGGCGTGCCGTGCAAGCTCGGCGCCCGGGGCCTGGAGCAGATCGTGGAGGTCGAGCTGAGCAGCAAGGAGCGCGTCGCGCTCGGCAAGAGCGCCGACGCGGTGCGGGAATCCATCGCGCAGGTCAAGCTCTAGAAGCCGGAGAGCGGAAACAGAACAGGCCCCGGGCGGCATCGTGGCCGCCGGGGGCCTGTTCTCTCTCCGGGGACCGCTATCTCGCAACCACGCGCGACCCCGCGTCTCGCGCCTCTTCCGGCTTCTACACTCCGCCTTCTCCCACCTGCTCGAGCCGCCGCCCTTCGGTGAGCCGGGCGCGGACGAAATCGGCGTTCAACCGCGCGATGAACGCGACGCTGATGCCCTTGGGGCAGGCGGCCTCGCACTCGTTGTGGTTGGTGCAGCTGCCGAAGCCCTCGGCGTCCATCGTCTCCACCATCGCCGCGGCGCGCTCGTAGCGCTCGGGCTGGCCCTGCGCCAGCAGCCCCAGGTGCGAGATCTTGGCGGCGGTGAACAGCATCGCCGAGCCGTTGGGGCAGGCCGCCACGCAGGCGCCGCAGCCGATGCACGCCGCCGCGTCCATCGCCAGGTCGGCGTTCTCCTTGCGGATCGGCACCGCGTTGGCGTCGGGCGCGCTGCCGATCGCCGCCGAGATGTACCCGCCGGCCTGGATGACGCGGTCGAACGCCCCCCGGTCCACGATCAGGTCCTTCACGACCGGGAAGGCGCGCGACCGCCACGGCTCCAGCCACAGCTCCTGGCCGTCGCGGAAGCTCCGCAGGTGGAGCTGGCAGGTCGTGGTCCGCGCCTTGGGCCCGTGCGGCCGCCCGTTGATCACCATCCCGCAGGCGCCGCAGATCCCCTCGCGGCAGTCGTGGTCGAACGCGATCGGCTCCTCGCCCTTGAGGAGCAGGCCCTCGTTCACCACGTCCAGCATCTCGAGGAACGACATGTCCGCGCTCACGTCCGTCGCCCGGTAGGTGACGAACCGGCCGCGCTCGCGCGGGCCCTTCTGCCGCCACACGTGCAGGGTGAGGTTCACTTGTAGCTCCGCGTCGCCAGATGGACGCTCTCGTAGGTCAGCGGCTCCTCGTGGCGCAGCGGCGCCCGGCCCTCGCCGGTGTACTCCCACACCGCCACGTGGGCGAACCGCGCGTCGTCCCGCCTGGCCTCGCCGTCCTCCGTCTGGTACTCCTCGCGGAAGTGGCAGCCGCACGACTCCTCGCGGGCCAGCGCGTCGCGGACCATCAGCTCCCCCAGCTCCAGGAAGTCCGCCACCCGGCCGGCCAGCTCCAGCGACTGGTTCAGCTCGCCCGCCTCCCCGGCCACCGTCAGGTCGCGCCAGAACGCCTCGCGCAGGACGGGGATCCGGGCCAGCGCCTCCTCCAGCCCCGCCCGGTTGCGGCTCATCCCGCACCGCTCCCACAGCAGCGAGCCCAGCTCCCGGTAGAACGAGGTGGGCGTCCGCTTGCCCTTGATCCCCATCAGCCGGGCGATCCGCGCCCGCACGGCGTCCACCGCCGCCCGCACGGCGGGGTGGTCGCCGGACACGCTGTGCCGCGGCGTCCGCGCGAGGTAGTCCCCGATGGTGTAGGGGATGACGAAGTAGCCGTCGGCCAGCCCCTGCATCAGCGCGCTCGCCCCGAGACGGTTGGCGCCGTGATCGGAGAAGTTGGCCTCGCCGAGGACGAACAGCCCGGGGATGGTGCTCATCAGGTTGTAGTCCACCCACAGCCCGCCCATGGTGTAGTGCGAGGCGGGGTAGATGCGCATCGGAACCTTGTAGGGGTTCTCGGCCGTGATCCGCTCGTACATCTCGAACAGGTTGCCGTACTTCTCGCGGATCGCGTCCTCGCCCAGCCGCCCGATGGCCTCGGCGAAGTCGAGGTACACGCCCTGGCCGCCCGGCCCCACGCCGCGGCCCTCGTCGCACACCCGCTTGGCCGCGCGCGAGGAGATGTCCCGCGGCGCGAGGTTCCCGAAGCTGGGGTACATCCGCTCCAGGTAGTAGTCCCGCTCGTCCTCGGGGATCTCGGCCGGCGGCCGGGTGTCGCCCTGCTTCTTCGGCACCCAGATCCGGCCGTCGTTCCTGAGCGACTCGCTCATCAGCGTGAGCTTGGACTGGTGCTCGCCCGTGACGGGGATGCAGGTGGGGTGGATCTGCGTGAAGGCGGGGTTGGCGAACCCCGCCCCGTGCTTGTAGGCGCGCCAGATGGCGGTCGTGTTGCAGCCCTTGGCGTTGGTGGAGAGGAAGAACACGTTCCCGTACCCCCCCGTCGCCAGGCACACCGCGTCGCCGAGGTGCGCCTCCAGCTCCCCGGTGACCAGGTCCCGGACCACGATCCCGCGGGCCCGGCCGTCCACCACGATCAGCTCCTGCATCTCGTGGCGCGGGAACATCTCGACCTTGCCGCGGGCCACCTGCCGCTCCAGCGCCTGGTAGGCGCCGAGCAGCAGCTGCTGGCCGGTCTGGCCCCGGGCGTAGAAGGTGCGCGAGACCTGCGCCCCGCCGAACGACCGGTTGGCCAGCAGGCCGCCGTACTCCCGCGCGAACGGCACGCCCAGCGCCACGCACTGGTCAATGATGTTCACCGACACCTCGGCCAGCCGGTACACGTTGGCCTCGCGCGAGCGGAAGTCGCCGCCCTTGACGGTGTCGTAGAACAGCCGGTACACGCTGTCGCCGTCGTTGGGGTAGTTCTTGGCGGCGTTGATGCCGCCCTGCGCCGCGATCGAGTGCGCGCGCCGCGGGCTGTCCTGGTAGCAGAAGCACTTCACCTCGTAGCCCAGCTCGGCCATCGAGGCCGCGCCCCCGGCCCCCGCCAGTCCCGAGCCCACCATCAGGACGGTGTATTTCCGCTTGTTGGCGGGGTTGACGAGCTTCAGCTCCGCGCGGTGCCGGGCCCACTTCTGCTCCAGCGGCCCCTGGGGAATTCTGGCGTCGAGGTTCATCGGACCCACCCCGCCAGCACGGCGATGGGGAAGGAGCAGTTGCCGACCACGAGCAGGATCGCGAAGCCGCGCGCGGCCTCGCGCAGCCACCGCTTGTAGCGGGGGTGGCTGAACCCGAGCGTGTGGAACAGGCTCCACACGCCGTGGTCGAGGTGCAGGCCCAGGGCGAACATCGCCACGATGTAGAACACGGACACCGGCCACTGCCGGAAGGCGTGCACCACGTTGGCGTAGACGTCGCCCGGCACGTAGCCGGGATCGAAATGGCCGAGGGTCAGGTTGAGGATGTGGAAGATGATGAACAGGAACAGGATCACGCCGCCCCAGCGCATCGTCCGGGACGCGTAGGTCGAGTCCTTCGCCTTCCACAGCCGGTAGCCCACGGGCCGGGCCGCCCAGCTGTCCAGCGTGAGCGAGGCGGCCGACCACACGTGCAGCACCGCGCAGGTCAGCAGCACGACCCGCGCGATCCACAGCCCGCCCCCGTGCAGGAACGTGTGCAGGAAGCGGCTGTAGCCGTCCATGGCCTCCGGCCCCGCGTACAGCGTCAGGTTCCCGATCATGTGGACCAGCACGAACCCGAACAGCACCAGGCCCGTGACGGCCATCACGACCTTGCGGCCGATCGTCGAGGCAACGTACGGAACCTTCAGGCGGAGAGCGGCGGGAGCGGTGGCGGTGGTCATGCGGTCTTCATCTCGACCTCGGGGAGGGAACGCGACATCGGTCCATACCAACAATATTTCTCGCCGCCTTGCGTCCGACGCAAGGTCACCCGTAAGCTAGGCGGCACGATGTCCAGCGAACGCAAGATGATCATGGGGTGGGTGAAGGTGTGCGTCGCGCCCGAGATCTTCGCCTCGCGCGCCGACGACGTGCTCATGGAGCGCGAGAAGGCCTACCTCGCCGCCCTGCAGCGCAGCGGCGAGATCCTCCTCTCCGGCCCCCTGGCCGACCACTCCGCGGGGCTGGTGGTGTACGACGTGCAGTCGCTGAAGGAGGCGCAGCAGCTGGTGGAGGAGCAGCCCATGGTGCGCGCCGGCCTGCTGTCGGTGGACCTGCACGAGATGTTCGCCGTCACCTACGCCTGAGCGCGGAGGACCGCGATGGACTCCGACTCCAGCCCCAAGCGCCTGATCGTGGTGGGCGACCGCGTCCTCGTGAGCCCCGAGGAGGGCGAGGAGCGCACCCGGGTGGGGCTGTACCTGCCCCAGACCGCGGTGGACGCGCTGGCCGTCCAGGGCGGCCGCATCGTCGCCACCGGCCCGGGCACGCCCCTGGCCGAGCCCGCGAGCCTCGACGACGAGCCGTGGAAGATCCACGCCCGCGAGGGCGCGCGGTACGTGCCCGTCCAGGCCCGGGTCGGCGACTACGCGCTGTTCTTCCGCAAGGCCGCGGTCGAGATCACCTTCGAGCACAAGAAGTATCTCGTGGTGCCCCAGGCGGCGATCCTGGTGCTGGTGAGGGCGAAGGACGAGCTGGACGAGCCGGATGAACCGTGAGAGCGAGGCGTGAGCCGTGAGCGGGGCCCCCCTCACGCCGCCTCCCTCACCGCTCACCTACAGTCTCGGCAGCGTCACCCCCTGCTGCTTCTGGTACTTCCCCTTCTTGTCCGCGTACGACACCTCGGGCGGCTCGTCGCCCTGGAAGAACAGCACCTGCGCGATCCCCTCGTTGGCGTAGATCCGCGCCGGCAGGGGCGTCGTGTTGGAGATCTCCAGGGTGACGTAGCCCTCCCACTCGGGCTCGAACGGCGTCACGTTGGTGATGATCCCGCAGCGGGCGTAGGTGGACTTGCCGACGCAGATGGTCAGCACGTCGCGCGGGATCCGGAAGTACTCCACCGAGCGGGCCAGCGCGAAGGAGTTGGGCGGCACCAGGCACACGTCCCCCTCGTAGGCCACGAACGACTTGGGATCGAACGCCTTGGGATCCACGATCGCCGAGAGCGCGTTGGTGAAGATCCTGAACTCCCGCGCCACCCGCATGTCGTACCCGTAGCTCGACACCCCGAAGGAGATCACCCCGTCGCGGACCTGCGCGTCGGCGAACGGCTCGATCATGCCGCGCTCCCGCGCCATCCGGCGGATCCACCGGTCGGACTTGATGCTCATGGGCTCCCTGCGGTCGGGGAAGCGGACAATATAGCGTTTTCTTGAAATCCGTTTTGGGCGCCGCTAGCTTTCCCGTTCGAGCCGCATCGCGACCCTTCGGGCTTTCCTGGAGCGCAGTCTGGAACCTTACGTCGCCCTGGTGCTGCTGATCGGATTCGTCGCCTTGAGCGCGGTGCTGATGGTCGCGCTCTCCCACCTGTTTTCGTCCACCCGCCCGACCGCCGCCAAGTCGCTGCCCTACGAGTCCGGCATGACCCCGCTCGGCACGGCGCGGGAGCGCTACGACGTGAAATTCTACCTCGTCGCGGTGCTGTTCATCGTGTTCGACATCGAGGTCGTGTTCATGATGCCGTGGGCCGTCGCCTTCCGCAGCCTGGACCTGCTCGGGCTGGGGACCCTGGGCGCGCTGATCGAGATGGCCGTGTTCGTGCTCATCCTGGTCGTGGGCTACGTGTACGTCTGGAAGCGGGGGGCGCTGGAATGGAACTGAAGCGCGACGCCTCCTCCCCCCCCTCCACCGCGAGCACCCTCGAGCGCGCCGGCTTCGTGTCCCCCAACTGGGTCACGACCCGCCTGGACGACCTGGTCAACTGGTCGCGCGCCAATTCCCTGTGGCCGATGGCCTTCGGCACCGCGTGCTGCGCCATCGAGTTCATGGCCACCGCCGCCAGCCGCTTCGACCTGGCGCGCTTCGGCATGGAGCGGGTGGCCTACTCCCCGCGCCAGGCCGACGTGCTGATCTGCGCCGGCCGGCTCCCCTTCAAGCTGGCGCCGGTCATCCGCCGCGTGTGGGACCAGATGCCCCAGCCCAAGTGGTGCATCTCCATGGGCGCCTGCGCCTCCTCCGGCGGGATCTTCGACAACTACGCGATGGTGCAGGGCATTGACACCATCGTGCCGGTGGACGTCTACGTGCCGGGATGCCCGCCGCGCCCCGAGGGGCTGCTGTACGGCATCCTGCTGCTGCAGAAGAAGATCAAGGGCGAGTCGGTGTTCGACCCCGGGCTGCGGGTCGAGCAGCTCGCCAACGACCAGGGGCTGTTCCTCGAGCCGGCGGCGGTGGACGAGTTGTCCGAGCCGTTCGGCAACTCGGTGCACCAGACGCGGTCGGCCTGACGCCGCCGTGACCAATCCGTCGGCTGCCAGGCTCCGCGAGCGGTTCGCCGGGTCCGTCGGCGCCGCCGCGGGCGCGGACGGCGAGGGCGTGGTGCACGTGGACGCGGCCCGCGCCCACGAGCTCCTGGCCTGGCTCCGCGACGACCCCGGCGAGCGCTACGACTACCTGACCGACGTCACCGCGGTGGAGTACCGGGACCGCGAGCGGCCGCTCGAGGTCGTCTACCAGCTCCGCTCCCTGCCACGCAACGCCGACCTGCGGGTCAAGATTGATCTCCCCAAGGACGCCGAGCTCGCGGTGGACTCCGTGGTGGACCTGTGGCCCGGGGCCAACTGGCTGGAGCGGGAGGTCTGGGACATGTTCGGCGTCCGGTTCCGCGGGCACCCCGACCTGCGCCGGCTGCTGATGTGGGAGACGTACTCCGAAGGCCACCCGCTGCGGAAGGACTTCCCCCTGCGCGGCCGCTTCAGCCGCGCCGAGCAGGTGCGGCGCGCGCTGGGCGGCGACCTCACGGCGCACTACTCGCTGGAGGAGCTGTCCATCGCCGAGGCGTACGACGCCCTGCCCGAGGACCTGCGCCGCCAGCTCGCGCCGCGGCCCGGCTCGCCGGCGGCGGGCGCGGGCCCGGGGGCGGGGGGGGAAGGCGGCCACCGGGTGGTGGAGCTGGCCCTCGCCGCGCCCGGACGCGGGATGCCCGGCGCGCCGGAGGCGGAGGGGCCGGGGAGCGCGGCGACCGCCGCCGGCCCGGCGACCCCGGCCGGACCGGACATGAAGACCGACCACATGCTGATCAACATCGGCCCGCAGCACCCCGCCACCCACGGCGTGCTGCGCCTGGTGGTCGAGCTGGACGGCGAGGTGGTGGTGCGGGTGATCCCGCACATCGGCTACCTGCACTCCGGCTTCGAGAAGCTGGGCGAGTACCGCCACTACAACCAGATCATCCCGCTCACCGACCGCACCGACTACCTCTCCGCGCCGGCCAACAACGTCGCCTTCGCGCTGGCGGCCGAGCGGCTGATGGGGATCGAGATCACCGAGCGCTGCAAGGTGCTGCGCGTCATCGCCTGCGAGCTGAGCCGGATCATCTCCCACCTGGTGTGGGCCGGCACCACGGCGATTGATATCGGCGCGTTCACCGTCTTCCTGTGGATGTTCCAGGAGCGGGAGCGGGCCTACAACCTCATCGAGGAGTGGACCGGCGCGCGGCTCACCACGTCGCTGACGCGGGTGGGCGGCATGATGGCCGACCTCCCCGACGGCTGGACCGACCGGCTGCGCGAGTGGTGCCGGCGCTTCCCCAAGACGCTCGACGAGGTGGACCGGATGCTGCTCCGCAACGGCATCTGGCTGGGCCGCACCCAGGACGTGGGGGTGATGACGACGGCGGAGGCGATCGCGCACTCCCTCTCGGGCCCGATGCTGCGGGCCAGCGGGGTGGCCTTCGACGTGCGCAAGGACCTGCCGTACCTCGATTACGACACCTACGACTTCGAGGTGCCGGTGGGCGAGCACGGCGACGTGTACGACCGCTACCTGGTGCGCATGGAGGAAATGCGCCAGTCGGTGCGGATCCTGCTCCAGGCGCTGGACCGCCTGCCCGACGGCCCCCTGAACTCCGCCGACCCGCGCGTGATCCTGCCCCCCAAGCGACGGGCCATGAGCGACATGGAGTCCATGATCCACCACTTCAAGCAGGTGATGGAGGGCGTCCCGGCCCCGGCGGGCGAGGTCTATTTCCCGGTGGAGAACCCCAAGGGCGAGCTGGGCACCTACCTGGTCTCCGACGGCACGGCGAAGCCGGTGCGCTGGCGCATCCGGCCGCCGTCGTTCCTCAACATCGCCGCGCTGCCCAAGATGGCGGAGGGGCATCTGCTGTCGGACCTGATCGCGATCAACGCCAGCGTGGACATCGTCATGGGGGAGATTGACCGGTGAGCGCGGCGGACGGGGCGGGGACCGGGGGGGCGGGGG
>JAJYLI010000101.1 GCA_021787855.1 bacterium
TCGACGTCGTGAACGGCCAGATCTTCCAGTCGCCCATCTACGAGAGCTACGGCCGGATCATCGCCCAGGAGCGCTACGAGCCCGCGGGCTTCAAGCTGCGGCTCGGCCTCAAGGACGTGCGGCTGGCCCTGGCGGCGGCCGACGAGCGCGGCGTGCCCATGCCGTTCGCCAGCGTGCTGGCGGATCACCTCCGCGCCGCCGTCGCGACCGGCCTGGGCGACCTGGACTGGGCCGCCCTGGCGAAGGTCGCCGCGCGGCGGGCAGGTCTGGAGCGCGCCTAGGGACTCCGCCCCCTCCACCCGTCGTCTGCGGGCGGGATCGCGCGACCCGCGGCGGCGGCTACACCTCGGGCGCGGGGCCCGCGACGAACAGGTCTATGTCCTCGAGGTGCCCGCGCTTTTCCATGGGCGAGAGGAACGAGCCGAGGAAGGAGTTCCGGGCCAGGCAGAGGAGCTGGTCCCGCGTGAGGCGGAGGGCGTCGCGCGCGGCGCGGTAGTTCTCCGCGATGTACCCCCCGAAGTACGCCGGGTCGTCCGAGTTGACGCTCACGCACAGCCCGCGCTCCAGCAGGCGCCCCAGATTGTGCTCCTCCATGGTGCGGAACACGCGCAGCTTCACGTTGGAGAGCGGGCACACCGTGAGCGGCACGTGGTGCGCGACCAGCCGCTCGACCAGTTTCGGGTCCTCGAGGCAGCGCACGCCGTGGTCAATGCGCAGCGCCTTGAGCTGATCCAGCGCTTCCCAGATGTACGCCGGCGGCCCCTCCTCGCCCGCGTGGGCGACCGCGAGGAAGCCGGCCGCCCTGGCGCGGTCGAACACGGCCCGGAACCTGGACGGCGGGTGGCCCACCTCGGAGGAATCCAGCCCCACGCCCGCGATCCACTCCCGGAAGGGCAGCGCCTGATCCAGGGTGGTCATGGCCGCCTCCGCGCTCAGGTGCCGGAGGAAGCACAGGATGAGGCGCGAGCTCATCCGGAGGTCGCGCTCGGCCTCCTCGAGAGCGCGGTGGATCCCGGTGATCACCGTCTCGAACGGCACGCCGCGGCCGGTGTGCGTCTGGGGATCGAAGAAGATCTCGGCGTGGCGCACCCCGTCCGCGTGGGCGCGCTCCAGGTAGGCGCGCGTGAGGTCGTGGAAGTCGCGCTCGTGGAGCAGGACCTTCGCTCCTTCGTAGTAGATGTCGAGGAAGTCCTGCAGGTTGGAGAACCGGTAGGCGCGGCGGACCTCCTCGACCGAGCCGAACCGCAGCGGCACCCGGTTGCGGTGCGCGATCTCGAACATCAGCTCGGGCTCGAGCGTGCCCTCGATGTGCAGGTGCAGCTCGGCCTTGGGAAGGTCACGGATGAACTCGTCCACGCGGACCCCGGGGCGGGTGTCGGCGCCAAGATAGAGAAAGGGGAGCCGGTCGGCCAACCCGGCTCCCCCTCTCGGAGATCGCGGCGGCGATCTACCGGTCCGCCGGCCGCTTGGTCAACTCGAACGTCACGCCCACGGCGGCGTGGTCCGACGGCCACAGGCCGGAGGCGGTGCGATCGCCGGGCAGGTAGCCGAAGGTGGCGGCGTGCACCGGCTGTGGCGGCCCGAGCGGGTCCCGCACGAGCACGAGGTCCACGCGGGTCCGGAAGTCGAGGCTCGGCCATGGCACCAGGGCGCCTGACTCGTCCAGGTACCCCACGCCGTCGTTCGGGCCGTTGGTGAGGCCCGGATCCGCCGGCCGGCGCTGCAGCCACAGATCCGCGAACCCGGCGCGGGCGAAGGCGCGGTAGGCGTCCGCGAAGTCGGGCGCGACGCCCGGGCCGGTGTTGAAGTCGCCCGCCAGGATCACCGGATCGGTCTCGCCCTGCACCACCGAGAGCAGCTCGCCGGCCTGCAGGCCGTTGACGACCCCGGCCTCGGCGTTGAGGTGCGTCACCAGGAACCGGAAGCTCCGCCCGCCGGAGCTCGCCCGGACGGAGGACCAGCCGTTCCTGATGTACAGGGTGTTCTCGCCCAGGACCACCGGGACCGCGGCCTGATAGACCCCGTGCTGCGGGTCGCCGAATGCGACGCCGGCACGCACCAGCACGGCGTCCCGGTCCTGGAAGTTGACCAGCACGCCGGTCGGCACGCCGTCGCCGTTCACCCCGGTGAGCACCGGGACGGTCACGTCGCTGGTGGCGTCCACGGCGGGCGCGGTGTACACCAGACCGCGGGCCGCGAGGGAGTCGAGCAGCGTCTGGAGGAAGTCGTACTGGACCGCGAACGGCTGCGTGGGGGGCGCGCCGTAGGTGTAATCCGGCGACACGCTCCACCGGGCCACTTCCTCGATGCCCAGCAGGTCGGGCTGGACCTTCGCGATCTGGTTCGCGATCGCGCCGGCGCGCGCGGGGAAGTCGGTCTGCTGCAGCTCCACCCAGGCGAGGTAGATCGCCATGGGAACCTGCTCGGCCGGCGCCTGGAAGATCGGACCGAGGTTGGCGCCGAGGTACAGGTTGTACTGCATCACGCGGAGCGGGCGGGCGTCGGGCGCGGGCAGCCCGGAGCCGCCCCAGTCTCCGTCGGCCTGGAGCGCCGCGTCCGGCGTCATCGCGCGCGCGCTGGACGGATTGGCCACCCGATCACTTTGGCACGCGCCCGCCAGCAGGGCGGCGAGGCCGAGGAAGGCGAGACGGTTCACGACGGACCCCCGGTTCAGGTTGCCGCCGAGGGTACGCGAGGGCCGTCAGGTGGACGTCAAGCGAGCGCCGCCGGATACCGGCGTCCGCTGCCGGGATTCGGCTAGTGGGCGAGACGGGTGAACCTCAGCACCAGAAGCGCCAGCAGCAGGATGAGGTAGAAGCGCAGGAAGAACAGCGCCCACTTCGTCATCGGGGTCATCTTCACGCGGGGCACGTCACGCCGCCTTCATGATGTCGTTGTAGAGGATCACGCCCTTCAAGCGGTCCCTGGCGTCCACCACGGGCAGCATGCGGAAGCGGTACTTGTCGAACAGCTCCTCCACCTCCTCGCGGGGCAGGCTCTCCTCGGCCGAGGCCACGGGGGACGTCATGAGCGCGCCGATCTCGGCGTCGTCGGGCGCGAGGACCAGCTCGCGCAGGTCCACCACGCCCAGGAGGACCTTCTCGTCCCCGTTGACGACGTAGAGGTAGGAGATGGTGGAGCGCTCGCGGCCGGAGCGGCGGAGCTGGGCGAGCACTTCGCCCACCCTGGCCGTCCGGCTGACGGTCACGAAGTCCGACGACATCAGCGCCCCGGCCGTCGCCTCGCGCTCCGCCAGGATGGCGCGCACCCGCCGGCCCTGCTCCTCGGTGAGCAGCCCCATCAGGGCCGTCTGCTGGTCCAGCGGCAGGATCGAGAACAGGTCGGCGAGCTGCGGCACGCTCATCTCGGAGAGCACCGTCTTCGCCCGCTCCTTGCGCATCCCCGCGATGAGCTGGCGCTGGGCCCTCGGCTCGGCCTCCGACAGCGTCTCGGCCGCGGTCTCCGAGTCGAGGGCGGAGAACAGCGCCACCTGCTCGGGTCCGGACAGCTCCTCCAGCGCGTCGGCCAGGTCCTCCGGCGGCAGCTCGGCGAGCTGCCGGCGGGTGACGGAGAGCGACACCTTGTCGGTGGCGGCGGCGTCCTCGACCGAGAGCGGCTGCACGTACTTCCACGAGATGAAGCTGTCCTTGATGAGCTTGAAGCGCGCCAGGTGCCAGCGCCGCAGGAACCCGTTGAACGACGTGTCCACGTGCACCACGGCCAGCCGGCCGCCGGACTCGAGCAGGTGCACGTCGTTGACGGCTTCGATGCGCCGGCCGTCGGTGTCCAGGACCGTGCGGCCCATGAGGTGACGGCCGACCAGCATCCATCCCGGCTGGTCCACGAACGGGGGGAAGCGGCCGCCGCCCTCGGCGGCGCGGACGAAGATGGCGTCGTCCTCGATGCGCAGCACGTGCTTCCAGGGCACCAGCTCGGTGGGCTTCCCCCAGCCGTGCTCGATGAGGATCCCCACCGCCTCGGGGTACGGCTCGCCGAGCGACACGACCAGGTCGTCCAGGCGGCCGATGCGGTCCTTGATCTTGCCGGCGCAGACCGGGCGCTTCAGGAGCTCGGAGTAGTACAGGAACCGGAAGGTCTGCTCCGGTCCCGCCCCCTTGCCCGCGCCCGCCGTGGTGACGGTCATGGTCCGCTCCTATCCGGCCATCCCGAACAGCTTCGGGAACAGGGTGCTCAGGGCGAACACCGTGGAGATGGCGATGATGCCGGCGACGATGCTCCAGTTGACGATGTTCTGGGCGCGGGTGTTCACGTGCTCGCCCATGAAGCCCTCGTCGTTGAGGATGAGGATGAGGAAGATCAGGGCCGCGGGCAAGAGGGTGACGGCCACGATCTGCACGTACATGGTGATGGTCACCAGGGGCGCGCCGGGGATCAGCACCACCGCGCCGGAGGTGAGCAGCATGACCAGGTAGGCCACGTAGAACCAGGGGGCGTCCCGGACGCTCTTGTTGAGCGAGTGCGCCCAGCCGAACACCTCGCCCAGGGCCCACGAGGTCGAGAGGGAGATGCACAGGGCGCCGAGGAAGCCGGCGTCGAACAGGCCGATGGCGAACAGCCGCCGGGCCAGCTCGCCCTTGCCCGCGGGCAGCAGCGGCACCAGGGCCTCGGCGGTCTGCTTGGCGTCCTCGACGATGATCGGGGGGTGATGGAAGTGGAACGCGGCGGCCGTGGTGATCATGATGAACGCCGCCACCACGCCGGTGAACAGCGACCCCGCGAAGGTGTCCCAGCGGCCGAACTTGACGTCGTGGAGGTCCAGCCCCTTGTCCACCACCGAGCTCTGCTGGAAGAAGATCTGCCACGGGGTGATGGTCGTGCCGACGTTGGCCAGCAGGACGAACAGCAGCGCCGCGGTGAGCCCGCCCTGGAACTGCGGCACCACGAGGCCGTGCGCCACGGCGCCCCAGCCGGGCACGCCCGGGGTCTTCATCGCCCACAGGGCGGCGGGGATGTAGACGAAATTGAAGATGACGAAGAACAGCGTGATCTTCTCGAAGGTCCAGTAGCGGCCCGTGATCACGATGGCCAGCAGGATCGCGGTGACCGCCAGGTAGGTCAGCACCGGCGGGACGCCGAAGATGGTCATGGCCTCGCTCATCCCGATGTACTCGGTGACGAGCGTGAGCCAGTTCACCACCGCCAGGTCGAAGATGGAGAACCAGCCCCAGAACGGGCCGAACCCCTGGAAGATGGCCTCGGCGTGGCCGCGCTTGGTGACGGCGCCGAGGCGGACGGTCATCTCCTGGATGAAGTAGGCCACGGGGACGAGCGGGACCAGGATCCACAGCAGGGAGAAGCCGTACTGCGAGCCGGTGACCGCGTAGGTCGAGATGCCGCCGGCGTCGTTGTCGGCGACCATGGTGATGATGCCCGGGCCCAGGACCGCGGCGAAGATCAGGGCCTGGCGCCGGAACCGTCCGAGCTGATGCAGGGTCTTGCTGATCCAGTACACGGGCCCGCCGTCGCGTCGAGCGTGCCAACAAGATAGTGTGGCCTCGCGACAGCGGAAGCGGGACGGTCGGCCCCGCGCCGCCCGCTACGCCCGGTCCAGCAGCCCGCGCACCCGCCGGATCAGATCATCCAGCGTGAAGGGCTTCTGCAGGTACGGCATCCCGGCCTCGAGCACGCCCTGGCGCACCACGGCGTCGTCGGTGTAGCCGGAGATGAACAGCGTCCTGAGGCCGGCGCGCTCCCGGCGCAGCGCATCCGCCAGCTCGGGGCCCGTCATGCCGGGCATCACGATGTCGGTCACGAGCAGGGGGATCGGGCCCGGATGCGCACGCGCCATCTCCAGCGCCGCCTGGCCGTCGGGGGCGCGCAGGACCCGGTAGCCGCGCTGGGCGAGCATGGCGGCGGTCACTTCGCGCACCGCCGGATCGTCCTCCGCCAGCAGCACCGTCTCGACGCCGCCCGCGGCGGGCCGCGGCGCCGCGACCGGCTCCGCGGTCTCGATCGCCTCGTCCGTGCGCGGCAGGTAGATCTTGAAGGTCGTCCCGCGGCCCGGCTCGCTGTAGGCCCAGATGTGGCCGCCGCTCTGCTGCACGATGCCGTAGACCGTGGCCAACCCCAGCCCGGTGCCCTTGCCCTGCTCCTTGGTGGTGAAGAACGGCTCGAACAGGTGCGCGCGGACCTCGGCGTCCATCCCGGTCCCGGTATCGGTCATGGCCAGCATCACGTAGCGCCCGGGCGTCACGCCGGCGTGCTCGCGCCGGTACGCCTCGTCCAGCTCCATCTCGGCGGTCTCGAGGGTGAGCGTGCCGCCCCGCGGCATGGCGTCGCGCGCGTTGACCGCCAGGTTGAGGATGACCTGCTCGAGCTGGCCGGGGTCCGCACGGACCGCCAGCGAGCCGGTGGCCAGCGACAGGGCCAGCTTGACGTCCTCCCCGATCAGCCGGCGCAGCATCCGGTGCAGGGTCTCGACCACCGCGTTGAGGTCCAGCACCCGCGGCTGGAGAACCTGCCGGCGGCTGAAGGCCAGGAGCTGGCGGGTGAGGCCCGCGGCGCGCGCCGCCGCGGCGCGGATCTCGTTCGCGTCCTCCCGCCGGGCGTCGCCCGCGGGCAACGCCTGCAGCAGCAGGTCCGCGTAACCGCCGATCGCGGTGAGCGCGTTGTTGAAATCGTGCGCCACACCGCCCGCCAGGCGGCCGACGGCCTCGAGGCGCTGCGCCTGGCGGTACTGCTCCTCCAGCAGGCGCTGCCGGGTCACGTCCTCGACGATGCCCTCGAACGACTCGATGGCGCCGTCGCTCCCGCGCACGGCGCGCGCCGCCACCCGGACGGTGAGCGGGTGACCGTCCTTCCGCTTCCAGTGGATCTCCGCGGTCGAGACGTCCTTGTCCCCGATTCCGGCGGACAGTCCCTCGCGGTCCTCCGGCGTCGCGTACACGTCCCACCGCATGTTCAGGCGGAGCAGCTCGTCCGCGGTGCCGTAGCCGAGCATGGCGACCAGGGCCGGGTTCACGCGGAGGAACCGCCCCTCGGGGGTGGAGCGGTAGATGCCCAGGGGAGCGTGCTCCACCAAACGCCGGTAATCGGCCTCGGACTGCTGAAGCATGCCCTGCTGCGCCCGCAGCGCCTCGTGCTCGCGATCCCGCTCGGCCTCCGCGCGCGACAGGCGGCCCGTGCTCCACCACAGCGCCGCGCTCGCCAGGATCAGCACCGAGGCGACCGCGGGGTGCACCCAGGCCCCGGCGATTCGTGCCGGCGCGAGACCACCCCGGGCCAGCACCCAGAGCAGCAGGCGCCCGCCGCCGACGACGAGGGCGAGCGCCGCCACGGCCCGGATCAGGCGCACGTACGCGATCCGGGCGCGTTCAGTGGGCCGGGGGGCTGCGAAGCGGGGCGAGCATCCTGTGCCCCCGCGAAGCGGTCGGAGAGTAAGATTGGCATCACGCGCGGATTCCCGAGTATAACTATCGGCTATCGGTTTCAGGCAAGTGGGCCGGGGCCCCTCGGCCCTGGCCGCGGCGGGTTGACCTGGCCACGGCGATGGGGGATAATTCATTTGTGGATCACGAGATACGAATTACCGCAGAGCCACTCGACGATGCCCGGTGCCGGTTCGTCGTGAGCGAGACGCTCCTGGATGGGCTTCGGCGGTTCGCCTCCCGGGAGGAGGCGGAGGGCTCGCCTCTGGCCGTGGCGCTGTTCGCCATTCCCGGCGTCACGGAGGTGGTCCTGACGGGCGGCACGGTCACGGTGACCAAGGACCATCCCGACCCGTGGCAGGTGATGGGGAAGCGGGTCGGCGTCGCCATCCGCGGGACGCTCGCCTCGGGCGTGGCGCCGGTGGCCCCTGCGCCGCCGGCCTTGGCGGCGGAGGACGAGGCGCTGTACGGCCGGGTGGCCGACCTGTTCGAGGCGGAGATCAATCCCGCGATCGCCCGTCACGGCGGGTACGTCGAGCTGATTGACGTGCAGGACCGGGTGGTGATGCTGCGCATGGGCGGCGGGTGCCAGGGATGCGGGATGGCCGACGTGACGCTGCGCCAGGGCATCGAAGCGTCGCTGAGGGAGCGCATCCCGGAGGTGGCCGGCATCGTGGACGTCACGGACCACGCCGCCGGCACCAACCCCTACGTGAGCGCCTCGAAGAAGTAGTGGGCGAGCGCCCACGCCTGCTGCTGCTCCTGCCGAGCACGACCTACCGGGCCGCGGCGTTCGTGGAAGCCGCGCGCCGGCTGGACGTTCCTCTGACGGTCGCCACCGATCACGACAGCGTGTTCGCGGTGTCCCGCCCGGACGGGCTGGTGACGCTGGACTTTGCGCGGCGCGACCGCGCGGTGGAGCAAGCCCGGGCCTTCGCCGCTTCGCGTCCGGTCGCGGCGGTCGTGGGCGTGGACGACGACACCGCGGTGCTCGCGTCGGCCATCGCGTCCGGCCTCGGCCTGCCGGCGAATCCCATCGAGGCGACTCTCGCCGCGCGGGACAAGCACCTTCAGCGCGTGGCGATGGCGGGCGCGGGCGTGCCGGTGCCCTCGTTCGCGTTGCACGACATGACCGAGGACGCCCCCGAGGTCGCGCGTGCGACCACCTACCCCTGCGTGCTCAAGCCGCTGTGCCTGTCGGCCAGCCGGGGCGTGATCCGCGCCGACACCCCCGAGGGGTTCGTGGCGGCGCACGCGCTGCTCGCGCGCGTGCTCGGCGAGGCGGGCGCGTCGCGGTACCTCGTCGAGGACTTCGTGCCGGGTCCGGAGGTGGCGCTGGAGGGGCTGCTGGACGGCGGGGAACTCCGGACGCTGGCCCTGTTCGACAAGCCGGACCCGCTGGACGGGCCGTACTTCGAGGAGACCATCTACGTCACGCCGAGCCGCCTCCCGGCCGCGGCGCAGCGGGCGCTGGCCGGGTGCGCGGCGCGCGCGGCGCGGGCGCTGGGGCTCGCCAGCGGCCCGGTGCACGTCGAGCTGCGGTACAACGACCGCGGCCCGTGGCTGATCGAGCTGGGGGCGCGTCCGATCGGCGGGCGGTGCAGCGCGGTGCTGCGGTTCGACCTGGGAGACGGCGCCGGCGCGCACTCGCTGGAGGAGCTGCTGCTGATGCACGCCCTGGGCCTGGCCGTGCCGGCGGTGGAGCGGGAGCCGGCCGCGGCGGGCGTGATGATGATTCCGGTGCCGGGCTCGGGCGTCCTCCGGTCGGTGGCGGGCGTGGACGCCGCGCGGAGCGTGCCCGGGGTGGAAGCCGTGGCGATCACCGCGCATCCGGGCCAGCGGCTCGTGCCGCCGCCGGGCGGCGCCCGGTATCCGGGCTTCATCTTCGCGCGCGGCGGCTCGCCGGAGGAGGTCGAGGCGGCGCTGCGGCGGGCGCACGCGCTCCTGCGGTTCGACGTGGCGGCGAACGAAGGGTGACGCGGTGGCCCGGCTCGCGTCCGGGCGAAGCGGGGGGCGGGGGCGGGGGGCGGGGGGCGGACCCGGCCGGGGCGCCGCAGCCGCGCCGGGCGGTGCGGCCCTGCCGGACCGGAATTTGCTGGCGATGCGCTCGAGCTGGGGGCGCGAAACGGCGGCGGCGGCGGGTGCATCGGGGCACCCCGCGGGCTATCTTTCGCGCCGACTCCGAGCGCGGGAGGACCGCCGGTGGCGCCACTGCAGATCTGGATTGACGGGAAGTACTACGACAAGGACCAGGCCAGGATCTCGGTCTTCGACCACGGGCTCCTCTACGGGGACGGCGTGTTCGAGGGCATTCGCGCCTACGGCGGCCGCATCTTCCGCCTGCCGCAGCACCTCGACCGGCTGTATGCGTCCGCGCGGGCCGTGTGGCTGGACATCCCCATGGAGAAGGACGCCATGGCGGAGATGGTCCGGGAGTCGGTCCGGATCAACCACCTCTCGGACGCTTACATCCGGCTGGTGGTGACCCGGGGCTTCGGCGACCTGGGCCTGGATCCCCGCAAGTGCGTCAAGCCGTCCATCGTCTGCATCGCGGACAAGATCGCGCTGTTCCCGGCGGAGGTGTACGAGCGGGGCCTGACGATGATGACGTCGCCCACGCCGGTGAACCATCGCGGGGCGCTGAGTCCCCGCGTGAAGTCGCTCAACTACCTCGCGCACATCCTGGCGAAGATCGAGGCGATCCACGCCGGCGTGGACGAGGCGCTGATGCTCGAGGCCTCGGGGGAAGTCGCGGAAGGCGTGGGCGAGAACGTGTTCTGCGTCACCGGCCGCGTGCTGCGCACGCCGCCCGCGTACGCGGGGCTGCTGCGCGGCGTGACGCGCGACGCGGTGATCGAGCTGGGCCGCGAAGCCGGCCTGGAGGTGCGGGAGGAGTCGCTCGCCCGCTACGACCTCTACACCGCCGACGAGATGTTCCTGAGCGGCACCGCCGCGGAGGTGGTCGGCGTGGTCAAGCTCGACGGCCGCAAGATCGGTTGCGGCAGCGTGGGGCAGGTCACCCGCGACCTGGCGGCCCGCTTCCGGGCGCTGGTGAGCCGGGAGAACTGATCCGGCGGGTGTGACGCCCATCACGGGCCAAGTCCAGCATTGACCGGGTCCGGGGCCGCTTCGCATATTGCGGCGGTCGCAACGACCCACTGACGTCCGGCGTTCCGCCAGGTACCCGTGATCGGGCCTTCGGAGCCCACTGCAGGCCACCACCACGGAGGGACCGGTGATCCTCGCCCCAACGCGAGACCCAGCGGGCGCCGCAGCGACCGCAGCCGGACCGCGGCCGCGACGGTCTGGCGCGGCCATGCCGGCAGCGGGAGGCCCGCGCTGAAGCGCCTGATCTTGCCAACGCTCGTGGCGTTGGCGGCGTGCGCGCGGAACCAGCCGGCGCCGCTGGCGCCGGTCGCGGCCCCGGCGACGGCGGCTTCGCCCGCCGCGGGCCGGCCCGCCGCCGCTCC
>JAJYLI010000102.1 GCA_021787855.1 bacterium
GTGATCAGCACCGTGTGCTCGAAGTGGGCCGAGAGGGAGCCGTCCGTGGTCACCACGGTCCACTTGTCCGGCAGGGTGCGCACGGCCGCGCCGCCGGCGTTGATCATGGGCTCGATGGCGATGGTCATCCCGGCCACGAGCCGCGGCCCGCGGCCCGGCGAGCCGTAGTTGGGGACCTGCGGCTCCTCGTGGAACTGGGTGCCGATGCCGTGCCCCACCAGCTCCCGCACCACCCCGTAGCCCTCGGCCTCGGCCACCCGCTGGACCGCGTTGCCGATGTCGCCGACATGGCCGTCCGCGTGCGCCGCCGCGATGCCCGCCGCGAGCGCGCGCTCGGTCGTCGCCAGGAGCTGGCGCGCCTCCGGCGACACCTCGCCCACCGTCGCGGTCACCGCGCCGTCGGCGTGCAGGCCCCCGACGTTCGCGCCGACGTCCACGCTGACGATGTCGCCCGCGGCCAGGACCCGCTTCTTCGAGGGTATGCCGTGCACGACCTCGGCGTTGATGGAGGTGCACAGCGTCGCGGGGAAGCCGTACAGGCCCTTGAACGACGGCGTCGCGCCGTCGTGCGAGCGGATGAACTCCTCGGCGATGCGGTCCAGGTCCCAGGTCGTCACGCCCGGCGCCACCCGCGAGCGCACCAGGGCCAGCACGTCGGCCACGATGCGGCCGGCGCGGGCCATCAGCTCGATCTCACGCGACGACTTCACCGTGATCACGTTGCCGCCGCCCGCATCCTCACCTGGATCTCCTCCACCTGGCCCATCCCCGGCACCCGCCGCACCACGCCCTGCCGCTCGTAGTAGCTGATCAGCGGCGCCGTCTGGGCATGATACACCTGAAGGCGCTGTTTGATGGACTCCAGGTTGTCGTCGCTCCGGCCTTCCTTGGCCGCGCGGCCCAGCAGCCGGTTGACCAGCTCGCCCTCGTCCACCTCCAGCACCAGCACCCGGTCCACCCGGGCCTTCCGGTCGGCGAGGACGCGGTCCACCGCGGCGGCCTGGGGCACGGTGCGGGGGAACCCGTCCATCAGCACGCCGCCCGCCGCGTCACGGGAATCGAGGATCTCCCGGATCAGGCCGAGGATGACCTCGTCGGGCACCAGCAACCCCTGGTCCATGTAGGTCTTGGCCTGCTTGCCCAGCGGCGTGCCCCGCTTCACCGCGGCGCGCAACAGCTCGCCGGTCGAGACCTGCGGCACGCGGAGGTGTTCCGCCAGCAGCTTGCCCTGCGTGCCCTTGCCGGAGCCGGGGGCTCCGAGGATCATCAGGTACATGCCTTACCCCGAGAAGCGTGAGGGGTGAGAAGAGAGGGGTGAGGCGCGGGAAGGTCAAGTGAGGGGTGAGCGGCGCGCCGCTCACCCCTCAATCGTCTACATGTATCGCTGCCCGCCCCGGAAGCGGACGCGGCCTTCCTTCATGAACCCGTCGTACTGGCGCAGGATGAGGTGCTGCTGCATCCGCTGGACGGTGTCGAGGGCCACGCCCACCACGATCAGCAGCGCGGTGCCGCCGAACCGGAAGGGCACGTTGAACTGGTCGAAGATGATGATCGGCATGACGGCGATCAGGGTGAGGAAGATCGCGCCCGGCAGGGTCACCCGCGACAGCACGTGGTCAATGTAGTCGGCGGTCTGGGTGCCGGGCTTCACGCCGGGGATGAAGCCGCCCTGCTTGCGCAGGTTCTCCGACAGGTCCACGGGGTTGAAGATGATCGCCGTGTAGAAGTAGGTGAAGAAGATGATCAGCACCGAGAACAGCGCGTAGTAGATCCACGACGGGGGCTGGAAGTACTGGACCAGGTCCCGCAGGGCGCCGATGTTGGAGAACTGCGCCAGGGTGCCCGGCACGATGATGATGGACTGCGCGAACACGATGGGCATCACGCCGGCGGAGTTGATCCGGAGCGGGATGAACGACTTCTGGCCCTCGCGGATGCGGCCGCGGCCCATCACCTTGCGGGGGATCTGGATGGGGACCCGCCGCGCGGCCACCGTGATGGCCACGGTGACCCACACGACGGCCAGCATGATCGCGCCCAGCAGCAGCAGCTTGGGCACGTCCACGGCGCCGGTGCGGAGGTACTCGAGCGTCTTGCCGACCGCGGGCCAGCCGCCCTCGACGATCGAGAAGAAGATCATCAGGCTCATGCCCTCGCCGATGCCGCGCTCGGTGATCTGCTCGCCCAGCCACATCACGAAGATCGCGCCCACGGTGAGGACGAAGGCGGTGGTGATCCGGAAGCTCCAGCCCGGGCTGGCGACCGCGCCCTGGAGGCTCTCGACGAAGATGGCCACGCCCCACGCCTGGCCGGCCGCGAGCGCCACGGTGAGGTAGCGGGTCCACTGGGTGATCTTCTTCCGCCCCTCCTCCTCCCGCTGGAGCTTCTCCAGGTACGGGAACACGGCGCCCATGAGCTGGAAGAAGATGCTGGCGGAGATGTAGGGCATGATGCCGAGGGCGAAGACCGTGGCCCGCGACAGGCCGCCGCCGACGAACATGTCGTACAGGCCCAGCAGGCCGCCGCCCTGGCTGCTGCTGCTGAAGAACTGGCGCAGCGCCGCGACGTCCACGCCCGGCACGGTGATGTGGCTGCCCACCCGGTACAGCGCCAGACACAGCAGGGTGAAGAGCAGCTTCTCGTTGAGCTCGGGGACCTTGAAGAGGTTGGGGATCCGGGGTGTGGTCACCGGTCAGGCCTCGATGCGCCCGCCGGCGGCCTCGATCTTTCCGCGGGCGGCGGCGGACACCGCCAGCCCCCGGATCACGAGGCCCTGCGGCGCCTCGCCGTCCGCCAGGATCTTGACCGGCGCGCCCGGGTCGGCGATCAGGCCCTCCGCCGCCAGCGTCGCCGCGGACACCTCGCGGCCGGCGAACGGCGCCAGCTTCCGCAGGTTCACGGCCTGCGCCGTGGCCTTGAAGGGGTTGGTGAAGCCGCGCTTGGGCAGCCGGCGGATGAGGGGCATCTGCCCGCCCTCGAACCCGGGGCGGACGTGCCCGCCGCTGCGCGCCTTCTGGCCCTTGTGCCCGTGCCCCGAGGTCTTGCCGTGGCCCGAGCCCGGGCCGCGCCCGCGGCGCTTGGTCCGGTGCGCCGACCCCGCGGGGGGGCGCAGCGTGTCGAGCCCGATCCGCTCCGTTCCGCTTCCGGCCATCAGCCCTCCTCGACCGGCGTCACCTCGACGAGGTGCCGCACCTGCGCCAGCATGCCGCGCACCGACGGCGAATCCCCCACCGTCACCACGTCCTGATGGTGCTTCAGGCCCAGCGCGCGCAGCGTCCGGCGGTGCGTGGCCGGATGCCCGATGCCGCTGCGGACCTGCCGCACGCGCAGCCGGCGGCCGGCCGTTCCGTCCGTCCTAGCCGGCATGGCTCGGCTCCCCCTGCCGGGCGCGATAGCCCAGCGACGCCACGTCCACGCCGCGCTCCTTGGCGACCCGCTGCACCGTGGTGAGCCGCGCCAGCCCGTCGAGGGTGGCGCGCACCATGTTGTGGGGGTTGTTGCTCCCCAGGCTCTTGGTGAGGATGTCCTGGACGCCGGCGCACTCCAGCACCGCGCGCACGGCGCCGCCGGCGATGACGCCGGTCCCGGCGCTCGCCGGCCGCAGCAGCACGCGCCCGGCCCCGTGCCGCCCGACGATGTCGTGGGGGATGGTCGCGCCGGTCCGCGGCACGCCCACCATGGCCCGCCGCGCGGCCTCGACCGCCTTGCGGACCGCCTCGCTCACCTCGTTGGCCTTCCCCGTCGCCACGCCGACGTGGCCCGCGCCGTCGCCCACCGCCACCAGGGCGTTGAAGCTGAACCGCCGGCCGCCCTTGACCACCTTGGCCACGCGGTTGATGCTGATCACGTTCTCGATCACATCGCTGTCGCGGTCCCGGTCGCGCCGGTCGCGGCGCGGCGCGTCGCGGCGTGGCCCGTCGCGGCGTGGCCCGTCGCGGTGCGGCTGCCCTTGCGGCCCCTGCGGCCCCTGCGGGCCGCGCTGCTGCTGGTCCCTGTCCGCCATGACCTAGAACTCCAGTCCGCCCTTGCGCGCGCCGTCGGCCACCGCCTTGACGCGTCCGTGATAGGCGTAGCCCGCCCGATCGAACACCACCCGCGTGATGCCGCGCTCCTTGGCCCGCCCCGCCACCGCCAGGCCCACCGCGAAGCCGCGGCCCACCTTGCCCTTGGCGCCCTCCACCGGTGGCGCCGCGCGGTCGGTCACCCCGAGCAGCACGGCGCCGCGGTCGTCGTCCACCAGCTGCGCGTAGATGTGCTTCAGCGAGCGAAAGACCACCAGGCGCGGCCGCTCGGCCGTGCCGCGCACCCGGCGGCGCACCCGCAGGTGCCGCCGGCGCCGGTGCTCCTCCGCCGTCCTGGGCTTCCTGACCGGTCTCATGCCTTGGTCGCCCCCGCTCCCGTCTTGCCGGCCTTGCGCCGGACCCGCTCGCCGCTGTAGCGGATCCCCTTGCCCTTGTAGGGCTCGGGCGGCCGCACCGCGCGGATCTCCGCCGCGACCCGGCCCACCAGCTCCTTGTCGCTGCCCGCCACCTTCACCACCGTCGGCTGCTCGGCGGTGATCTTGATGCCCGCCGGCGCCCGGAACTCCACCGGGTGCGAGAACCCGACCACCAGCGCGATGCCGTACGGCTTGGTCTCCGCGCGGTAGCCGACGCCGACGATCTCCAGCGTCTTCGCGTAGCCCTTCACCACGCCCTCGACCATGTTCGCCACCAGGGTCCGCGACATCCCGTGCAGCGCGCGGTGCTTCGGCGCGTCGGAGGGACGGGTCACGATCAGCGCGCCGTCCTCCAGCTTGACGCCCAGCTCCCCGGGCACGGTGAACGCGAGCTCCCCCCTGGGACCCTTGACCTGGACCGTCGAGCCCGTGACCTGGGCGGTGACGCCCTTGGGCAAAGGCACCGGAAGCCTGCCGATGCGGGACACGGGGCCCCCTACCAGATCACGGCGAGCAGCTCGCCGCCCAGATGGGCCGTCCGCGCGTCGCGGTCGCTCATCAGCCCCTGCGGCGTCGAGAGGATCGCCATGCCCAGGCCGTTGCGGACCCGGGGGATCTGGCGGACCCCGACGTAGCGCCTGAGGCCCGGCGCGGACACCCGCCGCAGCTCCCGGATCACCGGCTGGTCGCCGTCGTGGTACTTGAGGTACAGCCGCAGGATGCCGTGCCGCCCGTCGTCCAGGACACTGTAATCCTGGATGTAGGCGTTGTCGCGCAGCAGCCGCGCGATCTCCACCTTCAGCTTGGAGACCGGCACGTCCACCCGCCGGTGCCGCGCCAGGCACGCGTTGCGGATGCGCGTCAGCATGTCTGCGACGGGATCGGTCATGCTCATAGGCTCGCTCGACTCCTGTTCGACCGGACGGTCCGATCCTCGCTCACCAGCTGCTCTTCTTCACGCCGGGGATCTCGCCCCGCAGGGCCAGGTCCCGGAAGCAGATGCGGCACAGGCCGAACTTCCGCAGCGTGGCCCGCGACCGGCCGCAGCGCTGGCAGCGGTGGTACGCGCGCGTCGAGAACTTCGGCTTCCGTTTGACCCTCTCGGTCCAGCACTTCTTCGCCATCGGCTCCCCCGCCTCGGTTCAGCTCACCGCCACCGGCTGCTCGCCCTGGAACGGCACGCCCAACTCCCGCAGCAGCGCCATCGCCACGTCGTCGCGCCCGGCGTCGGTCACGATCGTGATGTCCATCCCGTGGATCCGCTCGACCTTGTCGAAATCAATCTCCGGGAAGATCATCTGCTCCTTGATCCCGAAGGTGTAGTTGCCCCGGCCGTCGAAGCTCTTGGTCGGCAGCCCCCGGAAGTCGCGGATCCGCGGCACCGCGATGCTGATGAACCGGTCCAGGAACTCCCACATCCGCGCGCCGCGCAGCGTCACCGACGCGCCCACGGGCACGCCGGCGCGGATGGCGAAGTTCGAGATGGCCTTCTTGGCCCGCGTCACCACCGGCTTCTGGCCCGTGATCGCGCCCAGCTCGGCCACCACCGCCTCCAGCGCCTTGGGCGCCTTGGGCGCCTCGCCCAGGCCCACGTTCAGCACGATCTTCCGCACCCGCGGAATCTGGTGCGGGTTGCCGAACCCGAACGCGCGCGCCAGGGCCGGCCGCACCCGCTCGCCGTACACGAGCCCCAGCCGCGCGGGCGGCGCCGGCTCGTACACCACGGGCGGCCCGGCGGGCTCCGCCGCGGCTTCGGCCGCCGGCCCTCTGCCCTTCCCCTTGCCCTTGCCCTTGCCCGGCTGCGCGTCCTTCCCCTCGCGGGGCGGCTTCGGCGGCCGCGCCGCCGGCGCGGCCGGCTGATCCTTCGTCTCGTCCGCCATGGCTCCTACCGGTTCCGCGGGATCGGCTCGCCGGAGCGCGCCGCGACGCGCTCCACCGTCCCGTCCTGGTCCACCCGGCGCCGTACCCGGGTCGGGCGGTCGTCCTTGGGATCAATCAGCATCACCTTCGAGGCGGCGATGGGGCCCGGGAACTCCACGATCTGGCTCTCCTCGCCCTCCCGGCGCGCCCGGCGGTGCCGCTTGAGGATGTTCACGCCCTCGACCACGACGCGGCCCTTCGCGGGCAGCGCGCGCAGCACCTTGCCGCGCTTGCCCTTCTCCTCGCCGGAGATGACCACCACCAGGTCGCCCTTGGTGATGTGCAGCCGGGCCCGCGCCCGCCGCTCCGGCCGCCGCTTGGCGCGCTCGCTGGCGCGATAGACCAGACGCCGCATGCTAGAGGACCTCCGGCGCGAGGCTCACGATCTTCATGAACCGCTTCTCCCGGAGCTCCCGGCCCACCGGCCCGAAGATGCGGGTCGCGCGGGGCTCCCCCTGCTCGTCAATGATGACGGCCGCATTCTCGTCGAAGCGGATGTAGCTGCCGTCCCGGCGCCGGGTCTCCTTGACGGTGCGCACCACCACCGCGCGCGCCACCTCGCCCTTCTTCACGGTGCCGGTGGGCAGCGCGTCCTTGATGGCCACGATCACCACGTCGCCCAGGCCCGCGTAGCGCCGCTTGGACCCGCCCAGGACCCGGATCACCAGCGCCCGCTTGGCGCCGGAGTTGTCGGCGATCCTGACGATGGACTCCTGCTGCAGCACGGCGCCCCCCTACCTGGCCCGCTCGACGACCGCGAGCACCCGCCAGCGCTTGGTCTTCGAGAGCGGCCGCGTCTCGGCGATCTTCACCACGTCGCCGACGTGCGCCTCGTTGCGCTCGTCGTGCGCCACCACCCGGGTCGTGCGGGTCGCCTGCTTCCCGTACAGCCCGTGCGTCACCCGCCGGGCGATGGCCACCACCACCGACTTGGCCATCCCGTCGCTGACCACGGTCCCCGTGCGGACCTTGCGCGCGCCCCGCGGGCGCGGCGCCTGCTGCCCCTCGCTCATGATGCCTTCGCCTTGGCCGCGCGCTGGGCCAGCACCGTCTTCAACCGGGCCACCGTGCGCCGCGCGGTCCTCAAGTCCATCGGGTTGTCGAGCACCTCGGTCGCGGCCTTGAACGTGAGGCCGAACCGCTCCTTCTCGTACTCCGCCAGCTTGGCCACGAGCTCCACGTCGGTCAGCTCGCGGATCTGCGCCAGCGTCAGCTTGGTGAGCGCCACCGCGTCAGCCCTCCCGCACCACGAAGCGGCTGTGGATCGGCAGCTTCGCCGAGGCCAGCGCCAGCGCCTCGCGCGCCGCCGCCACCTCGATGCCCTCGATCTCGAACATCATCCGCCCCACCTTCACCGGGCACACCCACCCCTCCGGGTTCCCCTTGCCCTTCCCCATCCGCGTCTCGGCCGGCTTCTTGGTGATCGGCTTGTCCGGGAACAGCCGGATCCACAGCTTGCCGCCGCGCTTCATGCTGCGCGTCATCGCCACGCGCGCCGCCTCGATCTGCCGGCTGGTGACCCAGCCCGCCTCCAGCGCCTGCAGCCCGAAGTGGCCGAACGCCACCGTCTGGCCGCGCGTCGCCACGCCGCGCATGCGGCCCTTCATCTGCTTGCGGAACTTCACCCGCTTGGGCGCCAGCATGCTCAGGCCCCCGTGCTGTAGGTGCGGCCGCGGGCGTCCTCGACGACCTCACCCTTGAAGATCCAGGTCTTGACGCCGATGGTCCCGAACGTCGTCTTGGCCGTCGCGGTCGCGTAGTCCACGTCGGCCCGCAGCGTGTGCAGCGGCACCCGGCCCTCGTGGTAGCCCTCCACCCGCGCGATCTCCGCCCCGCCCAGCCGGCCGCCGCACTTGATCTTGATCCCCTGCGCCCCCATCCGCATCGCCGACTGCACCGCGCGCTTCATCGCGCGCCGGAAGCTGATGCGCTGCGCCAGCTGGTGCGCGACGTTGTCGGCCACCAGCTGCGCGTCCAGCTCCGGCCGCTTGATCTCCTCGACGTTGATGCCCACTTCCTTCGCCGTGAGCTGCGCCAGCTCGTCGCGCAACTTGTCCACCTCGGCGCCCCGCTTGCCGATCACCACCCCCGGCCGCCCGGTGTGCACCGTGACCAGCACCTTGCCCGGCTTGCGCTCGATGTGCACGTCGCTGATCGCCGCGTGCTGCAGCCGCGTCTTGAGGTAGGTGCGGATCAGCTCGTCTTCCTTGAGCAGCGCCGGAAAGTCGCGGTTCGCGAACCAGCGCGACCGCCACGGCTTGACGATGCCCAGCCGGAACCCATGGGGATGTGTTTTCTGGCCCACCGCTACCGCTCCTTCGTCGCCACGAGGATCGTGATGTGGCTGGTCCGCTTCTTCAGGGGCGTCGCGCGCCCCATCGCCGCCGGCTGGAACCGCTTCAGCGTCGCCCCCTCGTCCACCGTGGCCGACTTCACGTACAGCTGGTCCTCGTCCAGCCGCTCCGTCGCGCGCTCCGCCTTCACCCGCGCGTTGGCCACCGCCGACAGCAGCACCTTCCGCACCGGCCCCGCCGCGCCCTTCTTGCTGAACTTGAGCAGCGAGAACGCCTCGTTCACCGGCCGGCCGCGGATCAGGTCCGCCACCAGCCGGACCTTCCGCGCGGACTGCCGCAGCGAGCGCTGCACCGCCCGGGCCTCCGTCATGGCGCCTTGGTCTCCCGGGCCGGCTTCGCCTCCGGCGCCGCCTCGGCCGGCGCCCCCTCGAGCTTGGCCTTCTTGTCGGCCGACATCTTGCCGCTGTGCCCGCGGAACAGGCGCGTCGGCGAGAACTCGCCGAGCTTGTGCCCCACCATGTTCTCGCTCACGTACACCGGCACGAACTTGTTCCCGTTGTGGACCGCCAGCGTGTGCCCCACGAAGTCGGGCGTCACCGTGGAGGCCCGCGACCAGGTCTTGAGCACCCGCTTCTCGCGCTTGCTGTTCAGCTCCTGGATGCGCCCGAGCAGCCGCGCGTCCACGAACGGACCCTTCTTGATGCTGCGGGCCATTATTGCGTCGCCTTCCCGCGCTTGCGGCCGCGGACGATGAGTTTGGTGCTGGCCTTCTTCTTGTGCCGCGTCTTCACGCCCTCGGGCTTGCCCCACGGGCTCACCGGCGGCCGGCCGCCGCTGGACTTGCCCTCGCCGCCGCCCAGCGGGTGGTCCACCGGGTTCTTGGCCACGCCGCGCACCTTGGAGCGGCGCCCCAGCCAGCGCGACTTGCCCGCCTTCCCGATGCTCTCCAGCTCGTGCTCCACGTTGCCCACCTGGCCGATGGTGGCGAGGCAGGTCCCGCGGATCATGCGCACCTCGCCGCTCATCAGCTTGAGCGTCACCAGCCCGCCTTCCTTGGCGACCACCTGCACGCCCGCGCCCGCCGAGCGGGCGAGCTGCCCGCCGCGCCCCGGCTTCAGCTCCACGTTGTGCACCGTGGTGCCCAGCGGGATCTCGGCCAGCGGCACCGCGTTGCCCAGCCGGATGTCGGCGCCCGGCCCCGCGCTCACGGCGTCACCCACCGCCAGGCCCCGGGGGTGCAGGATGTAGCGCTTCTCGCCGTCGGCGTAGTGGATCAGCGCCAGGCGCGCGGAGCGGTTGGGATCGTACTCGATCGCCGCCACCTTGCCCGGGACGCCCGCCTTGTCCCGCCGGAAGTCCACCCGGCGGTACATCCGCTTGTGCCCGCCGCCCCGGTAGCGGGTGGTCACGTGGCCGCGGTTGTTGCGCCCGCCCTGGGAGCGCAGCGGCTCCAGCAGCGACTCCTCGGGCGGCTTCGGCGTCAGCTCCTCGAAGTCGGAGACGATCCGGTAGCGGGAGCCCGGCGTGACCGGCCGGTACTGGCGGATGCCCATCGCTCAGCCCTCGAAGATCGGAATGACGTCGCCCTCCTTGAGGACGACGATCGCTTTCTTCCACTTCGGCCGGCGCCCCTCGCGCCCGCGGCCCAGCCCGCCGGCGCGGCGCGCCTTGGCCCGCATCTGCATGGTCCGGACGTCGCGCACCGTGACGGCGAACAGATGCTCGATGGCCTCGCGGATCTCCGGCTTGGTGGCGCGCGGATCCACCTGGAAGGTGTACACCTTCCGGTTCGCGTACAGGGCGGAGGACTTCTCCGTCACCAGCGGGCGCCACAGGGCGCGATACAGTGCCGGCATGGCCTACTCCTTGTCCTTCTTCTTGCCCGGCTTCCGGGCCGCCGGCTTGCCCTTGCCGCCCTCGCTCCTGGCCGCGCCCCCCGACGCCTTGGGCCTGGCCGCCGGCTTCCGGGCCGGCGCCTTGCCGTGCGGGGCGGCGGGCGCGGCGGCCTCGCGCTTCCTGGCCTCCGGCTTGGCGGCGGCCGGCTTGGCGGCCGGCTTGGCGGCCGGGGCGGCCTTCTTCGCGGCGCTCCTA
>JAJYLI010000103.1 GCA_021787855.1 bacterium
GGGCGCGGGCCCGCGCCGCTGCCGTCCGGGTCCGGGGCGGGCGCGTCGCGCGCGGCCACGGCGCGGAGCCCGCGCGCCGTGCCGGTCGGTGTCTCCAACCGGCATCTCCACGTCTCGGAGCGCGATTTCGCCGCCCTGTTCGGGGCGGGCAAGACGCCCACCCGCGAGCGCGCGATCTCCCAGCCGGGGCAGTACGCGGCCACCGAGAGCGTCACGGTCGCGGGGCCCGCGGGGCGCCTGGAGGGCGTGCGGGTGGTGGGGCCCGCGCGCGGGGACACCCAGCTCGAGCTGTCGCCGGCCGACTGCCGGCGGCTGGGCATCACCGCGCCCGTGCGGGTCTCGGGGCGGCTGGAGGGCTCGGCCGGCGGCGTCACGCTGGAGGGGCCGGCGGGCCAGGTGACGCTGGGCGCCGGCGTGATCGTCGCGCAGCGGCACCTGCACGTGGCGCCGGCCGACGCCTCCCGGCTCGCCGTGGCGGACGGCGACGTCGTGGCCGTGGAGTGCGGGCCGGAGGGCCGGCGCGTCACGCTGCACGACGTGGTGGTCCGGCTGGGCCCCACCCACGCCACCGAGCTGCACCTGGACGTGGACGAGGCCAACGCGGCCCAGGTCGGGAGCGGCGACCGCGCCCAGGTGGTGGCGGTCGCGCGCGGGGCGGGCGCGGCGGGCGCGAGGCACGGGCGGCGGCCGCTGCTGACCGAGCGCGGCGTGGCGCTGCTGGCGGCGCGGGGTGAGACGGTGTCGGCGGGCGGCCCCTGGCTGCTGACGCCGGCCGCGCGGGACCGGGCGCGCGCGCTCGGGGTGTGGCGCGAGGTGCCGTGACGGAGCCCCGCGAGTCGTCGGTCGAGTTCCGAGTCCGCTACAGCGAAACCGATCAGATGGGCGTCGCGTACCACGGGCACTACCTGGCGTGGTGCGAGATGGCGCGCACGGAACATATGCGGCGCCTCGGGGTCCGCTACCGTGATCTCGAGGATCGCGGAGTCCGTCTGGCCGTGTCCGACGCGCAGGTGAGGTTCGCGAAGGCGGCGCGCTACGACGACCTGCTCAGGGCCACCGCGTGGCTGAGCGACGTCGCCTCGCGCCGGGTGGCGTTCGGCTACCGGATCGAGCGGGTGGACGACGGCGCGGTGCTCGCCACGGCCGCGACGACGCTCATCTCGCTGGATCCGGGCGGCCGGCCGGTGCGCCTGCCCGACGAGGTGCTGGCGCGACTGCGGGCGCTGCACGATGCGTAGCGCGGCGTGGCTCGTGGCGGCCGCGCTGACCGCCGCGCTGGCCGCGCCGGCGGCCGCGCAGACGGGAGCGGAGGCGGCCGACCTCGCGCAGCTGCTGCAGCTCGAGGACACCCGCCAGTTCGACCTCACGACGCTCCGCAGCGAGACCCAGAATCCGGACAGCCTGATCCGCGCCCAGGCGGCGCTGGCGATCGGCCGCATCGGCGACCGGGCGGGGACGCCGCTCCTGCTGCCGCTGCTGAGCGACGCCGACACCACGGTGCGCACGGACGCGGCGTTCGCGCTGGGCCTGCTGCGCGACACGGCGGCCGTGGCGGAGCTGGCCAGCCGGGTCACCGGCTTCCCGGCGGTGGCCGGCGATCCGGACCAGGTGGCCATCGTGCAGGCGCTGGCCATGATCGGCGGCCCCGCGGCCGCGCAGACCCTCGACGGCCTGCTGCAGCGTCACCCACCGAGCGGCGACGAGTCGGATCCCGCGACGGCCGCCGCCCTGCTGGAGGCGTGGCGGCTGGGCCGCGCGGCGCCGGCCGCCCGGCTGGCGGAGTACGTCCGCAGCGCCGCCGGCCTGTGGCGCCGGAACGCGACCTTCAGCGTGGCGCGGCTGCACCTGGCGGGCGCCGCGGACGCGCTGCTCCAGGCCGCCACCGATCCCGACGCGGTCACCCGCGCCTGGGCCGCGCGGGCGCTCACCGCCGCGCTGGCCGATTCGGCGCACCTGGCGCGCGGCGCGTTCGAGGCGAGGCTGAACGCGCTGGTCGCCGATGCCGATCCCGGCGTGCGCATCGCGGCGCTGGCCGCCCTGGCCACCTTCCGGGACTCGGCGCAGGCGGGGGCGGCGCTGTCCCGGCTGTCCGACGCCTACCCCAACGTCGTGATCCAGGCGCTGACCACGCTGGGCGCGCTGGGGGGGGCCCGCGCCGTCGCGGCGCTGGAGGACCAGGTGGCGCACGGCGCCACGTTCGCCCTGCGGCGGGCGGCGCTGCTGGGCCTGGCCGAAGCGGCGCCCGCCGGGGGGGCGGCGGCGGCGGCGGGCTGGGTGCACGATCCCGACTGGCGGCTCCGGGCCGTCGCCGGCCAGGCGCTGGGCGTCGCCGCGACCGACACGGCGCTGGCGACGCTCCGCGCGATGGTGGCGGACGCCGACCCGCGGGTGGCGGAGACCGCGCTCGAAGCCCTGGGCGCGGCGACGCCCGAGCCCAACGCGGCGCTGGCCGCGCTGGCGATCCGGGCGCTGGCGGCCGCCGACCCCTACGTGCGCGTCGCGGCCCTCGACGTGCTGGACCGCCAGCGGGATCCGGAGCTGGTCCCGGTGCTGGTCCGCGCCTACCGCCGCGCCGCCGGCGACCAGGTCAGCGACGCGCGGCTGGCCGCCGTGGCCGCGCTCGGCGACATCGCCGCGCAGGGTGGGGCGGCGCGCACCCGCGTGCTGTCGGAGTTTCTCGCCGCCGTGCCGCGCAGCCCCGACTACCTGGTGCGCCGCTACGCGGCCGAGCTGTTCGGGCGCGCCGCGGTGTCGCTCTACTGGGGCGACGTCCTGCCCGTCGCGACCGGCCGCAGCGCCACCTACTACCGCGACGTGGCCACGCGCCTGTGGCTGCCCGCGCTCCAGGGCGGCCGGCTGCCGCAGGTCACCATCGAGACGGGCAAGGGCGACCTGCAGGTCATCCTGTACGCCGGCGACGCCCCGCTGACCGTGCGGAACTTCCTCGACCTGGTGGCCCGCCACTACTTCGACGGCGGCCGGTGGCACCGCGTGGTGCCCGGCTTCGTGGTGCAGGACGGCGACCCGCGGGGCGACGGCAACGGCGGGCCGGGCTGGACCATCCGGGACGAGCTGAATCCCCGGCCGTACTACCGCGGCACCGTGGGCATGGCGCTGTCCGGGCCGGACACCGGCGGCTCCCAGTTCTTCATCGCCCTCGCCCAGGAGCCGCACCTCGACGGCGGCTACACCGTCTTCGGCCAGGTGATCCAGGGCGACGCGACGCTCGACCAGATCGTGCGGGGCGACCAGATCCGGCGTATCGTGCAGCAGTGAGGCTCCGGACCATCCTCCCCGCGGCGCTGCTGGCGGCGCTCGCGGGCGCCGCGCTCGCGGCGCCCGCCGAGGCGCAGTTCGGCGCGTTCGGCGAGAACAAGGTGCAGTACCGGCACTTCGACTGGCAGGTGCTGCACGGCCCCCACGTGGACCTGTACTTCTATCCGCAGGAAGCCGAGCTGGCCCGGGTGGCGCTGGCGTGGGCCGAGCAGAGCTACGGGGTGCTGGCGGGGCGGTTCCGCCGGGTCGTCAATACCCGCATTCCGCTCATCATCTACGCGTCGCACCAGGCGTTCGAGCAGACCAACGTGCTGCCCTTCGTGCCGCCGGAGGCGCTGCTCGGCGTGACCGAGTTCCTCAAGAGCCGGGTGGCGGTGCCGTTCATGGGGAGCTACCAGGAGTTCCGCCACAGCCTGCGGCACGAGCTGGTGCACGTCTTCCAGCTGGCCGCGATGAACCAGGTGTACGACCTGTACCCGCGGCAGCGCCGGGTGGCCACGCCGCTGTGGTGGGATGAGGGGCTGGCGGAGTACTGGTCGGCGGGCGAGAGCGCGCAGGGCACCATGATCCTGCGCGACCTCACGGTCACCGGCCGGCTGCCGACGATCGCCGAGCTGAACGACTGGTCCGGCGGCATCATCTACCCGGTGGGCGAGGCGCTGATCGCCTTCCTGGCGCACCGCTACGGCGAGTGGCGGCTGGCCGAGATGTACGACGACGCGTGGAAGTACCCGACCTTCACGGCCCTGCTGGAGGGCGTGTTCGGGCGCTCGCAGGCCGAGCTCACCGCGGAGTGGCACTACGCCATGCGGCGGCGCTTCTACCCCACGGTGGCGGACGAGCGCCCGCTGGAGCTGAACGCGCGGCCCATCGCGACCCTGGCGGTGAAGCCGGCGGTGTGGACGCCGCCGGGGGACAGCACGCCGGAGGTGCTGTACCTCTCGCCGCGCACCGGGTACACGAACATCTACGCGGTGCCCCTGACCGGCGGGCCGTCGCGCACGGTGGTCGAGGGCGAGCGCTCGGCGGAATTCGAGTCGTTCCACCCCTACGACTCGCGGCTCGACATCTCGCCGGCGGGCGTCGTGGTGTTCACCAGCCAGTTCCAGGACCGCGACGCGCTGCTGTTCTGGGACCTCAAGCGGCAGCGGCTGGTGGGCCGGTACCAGTTCCCGGACCTGGTGTCCATCCTGTCGCCGGCGTGGTCCCCGGACGGGCGCGAGGTGGTGTTCTCCGGCCTGTCGGTGGACGGCTTCTCGGACCTGTACCTGCTGGAGCTGGGGAGCGGCACGCTGGTGCGGCTCACCCACGACCGCTACCAGGACCTGGATCCCTCGTTCTCGCCGGGCGGGCGGCGGATCGTGTTCTCGTCCGACCGCACGGCGTTCGGCGCCTCGGGCGCGCTGAACCTGTTCGTGATGGACCTGGCCACCCGCCGGATCCGCTACCTGACCTACGGCCCGTGGAAGGACGAGAGCCCGCGGTGGTCGGCCGCGACGGACCGGATCGTGTTCAGCTCCGACCGCGCCGGCGCGTACGACGTGTACGCGGTGGACAGCACGGGGGCGGGGCGCCGCGAGACCTCGGTGCCGGGCGGCGTGTTCGATCCGGTGTGGGTACCGTCGGCCGGCAAGTACGTGGTGGCGGGGTTCGAGCACCTGTCCTTCGGCATCTACGCGGTCGCGCCGGAGCCCGACAGCGCGGCCGCCGACACCGTCACGCTGGCGCGGGCGCGCCAGGCGCCCGGCTGGCCCTGGGTGGAGCTGGCCGACACCGCCACGGCCGAGTTGAAGCCCGGGCGCTACCGGGAGCACTACACCCTCGACTTCGCGGCGGGCGGCGCGCTGTACTCGCCCGGCTTCGTGTCCGCGCAGGGGGCGACGTTCCTGGCCTCGGACATGCTGGGCGACCACCAGCTCTACTTCAGCCTGCTGACCTTCCAGCAGGGCAACGGGCTGGGGGACCTGGTGGACAACCTGAACGGCACCGCGTTCTACCTGGACCAGTCGCGGCGGCTCAACTGGGGCGTGGGGGTGTACCGCCGCAAGGGCTACTTCTACACGGGGGACCTGGACCAGGTGTTCCAGGAGTCGGCGGTGGGGAGCTTCGTGGCCCTGCGCTACCCGTTGTCGCGCTACTCGCGGGTGGAGACGCAGTTCGAGGTGGAGTACTCCGACCGCACGGACTTCGTGCTGCCGACGCAGCCGTTCAGCGTGGGGCTGCCGCACCGCCGCGGGGTCGTGACGGGGAACTACCTGAGCTACGTGCACGACAACTCGCTGTGGCTGGCGACCGGGCCGATTGACGGGAGCTTCGCGGACCTCACGGCCGGGGTGGTGACGGACATGCAGAACGCGCGGCTCGACAGCTGGCTGGTGTCGGGCGACGTGCGGCGGTACGTCCGGACGGGGCTGCAGTCGGCGGTGGCGCTGCGGGCGTTCGGCTTCTACTCCGGGGGGGTGCGGCCGGAGCGCGTGGCCATCGGCGGGTCGTGGGCGCTGCGGGGGTATCCGGAGTACTCGTACGTGGCGGGCGACCGCGCGCTGATGGGGAACGTGGAGTGGCGGTTCCCGCTCACCGACTACCTGGCCATCGGGCTGCCGGTGGGGGAGCTGCGGTTTCCCGGGGTGCAGGGCGCGATCTTCACCGACCTGGGCCGCGCGTGGTCGGCGCTGTCCCCGGAGCGCGGCTGGCTGGGCGCCTACGGCCTGGGGCTGAGGATGAGCATCGTGATGCCGCTGGTGCTGCGGCTCGATCTGGGCTGGCGGTTCTCCCTGGGCGACGTGACCTCCTACTCGCTGCCGTCGGACTACAGCGGCCGGCGCTTCGCCGAGCTGTGGTTCGGCTTCGACTACTGACGCCATGAACGCGGTGCGCGCGCTTGCTGGGCCCGGAGGCCGCTCCTATCTTGCCGCGGTGGCGCTGCTCGCCGCCGGCGTGGCCTCGTGTGCGCGGGTCCCGGGGCCGCCGGCGCCGGTGGGAGCCTACCAGCCGATGAGCGCCGCGGCGTTCGGGGCCGTGGCGGCCGCCACGGTGCCCCGGACGTCGGAGCTGTGGTGGATCCGGTGGCGGCTCACCAACGGCAGCGACGCGCCCATCGGCGGGCGCGGGGCCGTGCGGGTGGCGCCGCCGGATTCGCTGCGGCTCGACGTCGGCGTGCCGGTGATGGGCCGCGCGACGCTGGTGCTGGCGGGCGACTCGGTGTGGTCCGAGCCGCCGCGGCTGGGGGCGCAGGTGCTGCCCGGCGAGGCGGTGCTGTGGGCGATGCTGGGCGTGGTGCGGCCGCCCGCGGGGACGGTGCGCATCGAGCGGGGGGAGGCGGACGGCCGCGCCCTGTACCGGCTCACCGGCGCGGACGGCGCGGTCACGACGCTGGAGCTCCGGGGCGACACGCTGCTGGCGGCCACGGTGGTGCGCGGGACGCGGACCGTGGGGCGGCTGGACCTCGCGCGCGACGCGCGGGGCGCGATCGTGCGGGCGGTGACCGTGGACGTCGAGCGGGGTGCCCGTTTCGAGATGGACGTGGACCGGCGGCAGAGCGGCGAGGTGTTCCCCCGTGAGATCTGGACCCATCCGTAGCGCGGGCGTCGCGGCCCTGGCGGGCTCCCTGGCGCTGGCCCTGCTGGCCGGAGGCTGCCTGTACAGCTTCCACGGCGGCGGCCTGCCCGCGAACATCAAGACGGTGGCGGTGCTGCCGTTCGACAACCGCACCGGCGAGCCCGCGCTCACCCAGGAGGTGTACACGGCGATCGAGGAGGCGGTCACCAGCCGGCTGGGCCTGCGGGAAGTGAACGAGGCGCAGGCGGACGCCGTCGTGAAGGGCGAGATCACCAGCTACCAGGGGAACATCGCGCTGTCCTTCCAGGCGGGGGTGCCGGGCCAGGCCGTGGAGGTGACGCGGCGGCGGGTGCAGCTCACGGTGAACGTGCAGATCTTCGACACCCACCTCGGCAAGCCGCTGTGGCAGCAGAACGGCCTCACGGTGGACGGCGAGTACGATCCGCCGGCCGAGATTGACGGCCGCAAGTCGGCGGAGGCGAAGCTGGTGCAGCTGGTGGTGGAAGGGGCGCAGTCCCAATGGTAGGCGCGCGCCGCGGCGAGGAGGGCAAGGGCCGCCTGGGCTGCCTGTTCGTGCTGTTCGTGATCGTGAGCGCGGTGTACGTGCTGCGGGACCTGCCCGGGGTGTACCTCAAGTACTACCAGATGCAGGACGAGGTGTCGTCGCAGGCCTCGTTCGCGCCGGCCCTGACGGACGCCGCGATCCGGCAGCGGCTGGTGGCGCGGGCCGACACGCTGGACGTGCCGCTGGGGCCGAAGCAGTGGATCATCCGGCGGGGCAAGCAGAGCATCCTGATCGAGGGCTCCTACGAGGACTCGGTGGCGGTGGAGGTGCTGACCTGGCGGCACGTGTTCCACTTCCATTTCGAGCCGCACGCGCAGTCGGAGCTGTAGTGGCCGACCCGTGCGGCGATCCCGCGGCCCGGGTTCTGGACCCGGCGGCCGCGGTGGCGTGGCGGCGGGAGCGGCGCTCGCGCGGTTCGGTGGTGTTCACCAACGGCGTGTTCGACGTCCTGCACCGGGGGCACGTGGCGCTGCTGGTCGCGGCGCGCCGGGAGGGTGCCGCCCTGATCGTGGGGCTCAACAGCGACGCCTCGACCCGCCGGCTCAAGGGGGAGGGGCGGCCCCTGAACGGGGAGCGGGAGCGGGCCTACGTGCTGGCGGCGCTGGCCTGCGTGGACGCGGTGACGCTGTTCGACCAGGACACGCCGGCCGCGTTGATCGAGGCGCTGGCGCCGGACGTGCTGGTCAAGGGGGCGGACTACGCGATGGACGAGATCGTGGGCGCCGCGTCGGTGACGGCGCGTGGCGGGCGGGTGGTGCGGGTGCCCCTGGAGACCGGGTATTCGACCACGGGGCTGATCGCGCGGATCAAGCGTGGCGCGGCCTGACGGGCGCGGCGCCGCCGACCTGCGCCCCGTGGCGCTGGAGCGCGGCACGAACCCGTACGCCGAGGGGTCGTGCCTGGTGCGGATGGGCGGGACGCTGGTGCTGTGCACCGCGTCGGTCGAGGCCGGCGTGCCGTCCTGGCGCCGCGGGTCGGGGCAGGGGTGGGTGACGGCCGAGTACGCCATGCTGCCGCGGGCCACGACGGAGCGGACGCCGCGGGAGCGCCAGGGCCCCGGGGGGCGCACCCACGAGATCCAGCGGCTGATCGGCCGCAGCGCGCGCGCGGCGCTCACGGGCTACGACTTCGGCGAGTACACCATCCGGCTGGATTGCGACGTGCTCCAGGCGGACGGCGGCACGCGGACGGCCGCGGTGACGGGCGCCGCCGTGGCGCTGGCCGACGCCTGCGGCCACCTGGCCGCCGCGCAGGGCGTGGCCAACCCGTTCGGGCGCCTGGTCGCGGCGGTGAGCGTCGGCGTGGTGGAGGGCGAGCCGCGGCTCGACCTGGCCTACGCCGAGGACCGGGTGGCGGAGGTGGACGCGAACGTGGTGGTCGCCGAGCCCGACCGGCTGGTGGAGGTGCAGGGCACGGGCGAGCACGGCACGTTCTCCCGGGCGGACCTCGAGCGGCTGATGGACCTGGCGCTGGGGGGCACGGCCCGGCTGTTCGCGGCGCAGCGCGCGGCGCTGGGATGGTGAAGTCGCTGCTGGTGGCGACGCGGAGCGCGGACAAGGCCCGTGAGATCGGCGAGATCCTCCATGCGGCGGGGCTCGCGGACGTGGAGGTGCGGTCGCTGGAGCAGGCGCGGGTGCCGTGGCGCGCGGAGGAGGAGCGGCTGGAGAAGTTCGACTCCTTCGAGGCCAACGCCCGGGCGAAGGCGGAGTACTTCGCCCGGCTGACGGGGCTGCCGGTCGTGGCCGACGATTCGGGGCTGGAGGTGATCGCGCTGGGCGGCGCGCCGGGCGTGAGGTCGAAGCGGTTCGCGGGCGAGGCCGGACGGCTGACGGGAAAGGCGCTGGACGCGGCCAACAACGCGGAGCTGCTGCGCCGGCTCGAGGGCGCGGAGGAGCGGCGGCGGCGGGCCTCCTACACCTGCGTGGCGGTACTGCTCCGGCGGCCGGCGGCGCCGCCGGAGGCGTTCACCGGGCGCTGCTGGGGGCGGGTGCTCGAGGGGCCGCGCGGCGGCGGGGGGTTCGGCTACGACCCGCTGTTCTTCCACGAGGGGCTGGGGAAGACGTTCGGCGAGGCGACGCCGGAGGAGAAGCACGGCGTGAGCCACCGTGGCGAGGCATTCCGCCAGCTCGCGGCGGCGCTGGTCAGGCGGCCGTTGTAGCTGCCGTTGTCGTCTTGTCTGTCCTCTCGAGCCTGGTAACTTGTAACCACCGGCAACGGCCGTCCGGGCAACCGGCATCTGTAGAACGGGGCGTGGCGCAGTCCGGTAGCGCGCCTGGTTTGGGACCAGGAGGTCGCGGGTTCGAATCCCGCCGCCCCGACTTCCCCTGCAGCGCTTGACGCAGGCTTGACGCACTCGCCCGATGGTGGGCGTCGGGTGCGCGGGCGGTCCGCGCGCTCCGACGTTAACCGGGAGAGCCTATGCGCACGTGGATCATCACCGCGGCCGTGGCGGGCGGGCTGGTCGCCGCGCCGGCCGGCCTCGCGGCCCAGGCGGGGCCGGGCGCGCCGACGCACGAGTTCGGCGCGGACCTGGGGGCGACGTACACGAGCATCGGAAGTGGATGCACGGGGAGCTGCGGCATCTTCTCGGTCGCGACGCCCGTGGACCTGCGGGTCGGGTTCCTCACCGGCGGGCCGTTCTCGATCGAGCCACGACTCGCCCTCAGCTACATGGTGGCCACCTCGGGTGGCGGACACGTCCTGGTCTTCACGCCGGGAGTCAATGTGCTGTACAAGCTCGGCGGCTGGTCGGGAGCGAGCGGGCTCATGGGGCCGTACGTGACGGCGGGTGCCGCGGTGGAGCTGACGGACGTCGGCGGCTTCGGTGGCAGCACCACGCAACCCGCGATCAACGTGGGGCTGGGTCAGCGTCTCGCCTGGGGCTCGGCGGCGTTCCGGCCGGAGGCCTTCGTCCGCTATCGCCTCGAGAACAAGACGCACGGTGTTCCGGCCTATTTCGACATCGGCCTCCGGATCGGCGTCTCGCTGTTCCACTAGCGGGGAGTGGGCGCCGGCAGGGGTCGGGGGCAAGCGGGGCGCCGCCCGGCGCCCCGTGGCCTCGCCCCGGGGGGCTTCGCTCGGACCGGGGCTGCGGAGCGGTTGATCGCATGGCCGGGCGGCGGCTAGATTGGCGCCAGCGCAGTCCCTCTGCGCCAGTAGCTCAGTTGGATAGAGCGGCAGCCTTCTAAGCTGCGGGTCGCAGGTTCGAATCCTGCCTGGCGCATC
>JAJYLI010000104.1 GCA_021787855.1 bacterium
TGACGACCGGGGGATGCTCGAGCAGCAGCAGCGCGTCGCTCGCGAGGCGTCCCGCGATCCGGGCTTCCGCCAGCTCCCGTTGCAGGGCCAGCGCGTCGCCGTAGGGCACCACGCCGAGCCGCGCCACCGCGAGCGGGCCGGGCGCGGGGGCGGCCGTGGGCACGGTCAGCTCGGCGGGAGCGGCGCGGCGCCCAGGAACACCCGGCGCGCCGCCACGATGGCGGCGAGGCACAGGGCCGCGAGGACGACGAGACCGGCCCGGCCGAAGTACATGTGCGCGGGCATGGTCGCCGCCGCCACGAGCGCGGTCCCCATCACCGCCATCATCGCCAGGGCCGCCCGCAGGAACAGGCTGTCCAGCGGGCGAGCGATGGCCCACGCCACGATCGCCGCGGCCAGGACGCCGCCGCCGGCGGCCAGCGCCGGACCGTACGCCGGCATGAGGGGTGCGACCGGCGCGGCGGCGCCCGGTCCCACCGCCGCGCCGGCCGGGCCGGCGAGCGGCAACGCGAGACCGCTGAAGACGAACAGCACCAGGCAGACCACCGCGCCGCCGGTCGCCGAGCCCACGACGATGCCGGCCAGGGCGGTGCCGACGGGCGGCGAGAGCCTCAGATGTGGATGACCCGGCCCATCGCGTCGAGCGCGGCCTCGGCGACGGCCTCGGAGAGCGTGGGGTGCGCGTGGATGGCCAGCTCGATCTCCTCGACGGTGTACTCGTTGGCCCGGGCCACCGCCAGCTCGTGGATCAGCTCGGTGGCGTGCGGGCCCGCGACGTGCGCGCCCAGGATCTCGCCGTACTTCCTGCCGCGGATGATCTTGACCAGGCCGTCGGTCTCGCCCGCCGTGCGCGCGCGCCCGTTCGCGCTGAACGGGAACCGGCCCACCACGTACTCCAGCCCCTGCTCCTTGCAGCGCTCCTCGGTGAGCCCGATGCTCGCGACCTCGGGATGGCAGTAGGTCGCGCCCGGGACCCCCGTGTAATCAATCGGGTGGGGCGTCCGCCCCGCGATCGCCTCCGCGGCGACCATGCCCTCGCGGCTGCCCTTGTGCGCCAGCAGCGGCGGTCCGGCCACGTCGCCGATGGCGTAGATGCCCGGCGCGGTGGTCTGGAGCGTCGCGTCCACCTTGATGAAGCCGCGGTCGGTGAGCTTCACGCCCGCCGCCTCGAGCCCGATCTTCTCCGTGTTCGGCGCGCGGCCGGTGGCGATCAGCACCTTCTCCACCGTGACCGTCTGGGCCTTGCCGCCCGCGGCGAAGGTGATCGCGACGCCGCCCGTGCCCTTCTCGACCTTCTGGATCTGCGCCCCGGCGAACACCGCGATCCCGCGCTTCTTGAACGCCTTGGCCACCACGTCCGACATCTCGGCGTCCTCGACCGGGAGAACGCGGGGCAGCACCTCGAGCAGCGTCACCTGGCTGCCGAAGGCGTTGAACACGTCGGCGAACTCGCAGCCCACGGCGCCGGCACCGACGATGGCCAGGGACTTCGGCGCGGCCTCGAGGAACAGCGCCTCGTCGCTCGAGATCATCGTCTGCCGGTCTATCGTGAGCCCGATCTGCGGCAGGTCCTTGGGGCGGGAGCCGGTGCCGATCACGACGGCCTTCGTGGCCGTCAGCTCGACCGCACCGCCCTCGGGCGTCTTGACGGCGATCTTCTTCCCCGGGAGCAGCGTCCCGGTGCCGCGCACCAGCTCGATCTTGTGCTTCTTGAACAGGAACTCGACGCCCTTGGAGTTCTGCTCGGCGATCCGCCGGGAGCGCTTCATCGCGACGCCGTAGTCGGTCGCGACCTCGCCCGTCGTGACGCCGAGGTCCTTGGCGTGCCGCAGCAGGTTGGCCACCTCGGCCGAGTGGAGCAGCGCCTTGGTGGGGATGCAGCCGATGTTGACGCACACCCCGCCGGGCTTGTCCTTCTCCACCACACCGACGGTGAGGCCGAGCTGGGCCGCGCGGATGGCCGAGACGTAGCCGCCGGGGCCCGCGCCGAGATAGAGAACGTCGAAGGTGGTCGCCACACCGGCTCCTATCAGAGCAGCATCGCGAGGGGGTTCTCGAGCATCAGCTTGACGGTCTGGAGGAACTTCGCGCCGGTGGCGCCATCCACCACGCGGTGGTCGCACGACATGGTCACCCGCATGGTGCGCCGCGGCACCACCGCGCCGTCCACGATCACCGGCCGCTGCGCGATCCGCCCCACCGCCAGGATGCCGGCCTCCGGCGGATTGATGACGGCGGTGAAGTCGTCAATGTCGTACATGCCGAGGTTGGAGACGCTGAACGTCGCCCCGGTGTATTCGTCCGGCACGAGCTTGCGCGCCCGCGCCCGCTCGGCCAGGCCCTTCGCCTCGGCGGCGATCTCGAGCAGCCCCTTCCGGTCCGCGTGCCGGATGACGGGCGTGATCAGGCCGTCCTCGACGGCCACCGCGACGCCGACGTGGACGTCGCCGTAGTAGCGGATCCGGTCCTCGAGGAACGACGCGTTCACCGCCGGGTGCTGCCTGAGCGCCAGCGCGACCGCCTTGACGATCAGGTCGTTGAAGGAGACGCGGTACGCCTCGTCGCGGCCCGCCAGATGCGCGCGGGCCTCCCAGGCGCGTTCCATCTCGATCTCGCTGGTCAGGAAGAAGTGCGGCACCGGGCCCAGGGACTCGCCCAGCCGCCGGGCGATGGTCTTGCGCATCGTCGTGAGCGGCACGTCCCGGAAGCCGCCGGCCGGGGCCTGCGGGACCAGGGCCGTGGGCGCGCGGGTCGGCAGCGCGGGCGCCGCGGCGCGGGCCGGGGCCGTCCCCGCAGCCTCGACGTCGCGCTTGATCACGCGGCCCGCCGGGCCGGTGCCGGGCACGAGGCGCAGGTCGAGCCCCCGCTCGGCCGCCAGCCGCCGGGCGAGCGGTGAGGAGCGGACCCTGAGGGGTTGGGGGTCAGGGGTCAGGGGCTGGGGCGTCGCGCTCTCTGGCCTCGCGGGCGCCGGTGCCGCCTCCGCCGGGCGAGCCGCGGCAGGGATGGCGGGCCTGGCTCCCTGACCCCTGACCCCTGACCCCTGGGGCGGCGCGGTGGCGGCGGGGCCACCCAGCAGGCCGGCCAGGTCTTCGTCCGCGCCGCCCACGATGGCCACCAGCGCCCCCACGGGCACCGTTGCGCCCTCGGCCAGCAGGACCTTCCTCAGCACCCCGTCCTCGCGGGCCACCAGCTCCATCACGGCCTTGTCGGTCTCCACCTCGGCCAGGGTCTCGCCGGTCTTGACCGCGTCGCCCTCGTGCTTCTTCCACGAGACGAGGCGCCCCTCCTCCATGGTGGGCGACAGCGCTTCCATCACGATCTTCGTGGCCATGACGCTAACCGACGTACAGGACGCGCTTGACGGCCGCGACGACCTTGGCGGGATCGGGCTTGGCGAGCTTCTCGAGCTGGCGGTTGTACGGCATGGGGACGTCGGCGCCGGTCACCCGCAGGACCGGGGCGTCGAGATCGTCGAACGCCTCGCGCTGGATCCCGTCCACGACCGCGGCGCCGATGCCGGCGAACGGCCAGCCCTCCTCCACGATCACGCAGCGGTTGGTCTTCCGGACGGACGCCAGGATGGCCGGCAGGTCGAGCGGGCGGATGGTGCGCGGGTCCACGACTTCGGCCTCGATGCCGTCGGCGGCCAGCTCCTCGGCGGCCTTGAGGGCCACCGCCACCATCTTGGCGTGGGCCACGATGGTGACGTCGCGGCCCGGGCGCTTGATGTCCGCCACGCCCAGCGGGATCAGATGCTCGCCCTCGGGCACCTCGCCCTTGGTGTTGTAGAGCATCTCGCCCTCGATGAACACGACGGGGTTGTCGTCGCGGATGGCGCTCTTCAACAGGCCCTTGGCGTCGGCCGGCGTGGCCGGCGTGACCACCTTGAGACCGGGCACGTGCGCGTACCAGGCCTCGAACGACTGGGAGTGCTGGGCGGCGAGCATCAGCGCGGCGCCGCCGGGGCCGCGGAACACGATCGGCATCGGCACCTGGCCGCCGGACATGTAGAGCATCTTCGCCGCGGAGTTGACGATCTGGTCCAGGGCGAGCAGCGCGAAATTCCAGGTCATGAACTCGATCACCGGCCTCAAGCCGGCCATCGCGGCGCCCACGCCCACGCCCGCGAAGCCCAGCTCGGTGATGGGCGTGTCCACGACCCGCATGGGCCCGAACTCCTCCAGCAGCCCGCGGCTCACCTTGTACGCGCCCTGGTAGACGCCCACCTCCTCGCCCATCAGGAACACGTTGCGGTCCCGCGCCATCTCCTCGCGCAGCGCCTGGTTCAGCGCGTCGCGGTAGGTGAGCACCGCCATCAGCGCGCCCCCTCCGCCGGCTCGCGGTACACGTCGGCCAGCAGCGTCTCGGGCGCGGGCTCGGGGCTCTCGTCGGCGAACCGCACGGCGTCGTCCACCTCGTCGGCCACCTCGGCCTCCATGGTCTGCCAGCGGTCGTCGTCCAGCAGGCCGTCGGCGCGGAGCCGCGCCGCGAAGGCGTGGATCGGGTCCTTCGCCTTGGCGTCCTCGACCTCCTCCTTGGTGCGGTAGTGGCCGTGGATCGGGTCGGACATCGAGTGGCCCATGAAGCGGTAGGTGCGGACCTCCAGCAGCGTGGGCGTGGAGCGCAGGCGCCCGCGCTCGGCCGCGCGCGCCACCGCGTCCCGCACGGCCAGCACGTCCATCCCGTCCACGACCTCGGCGGGCATGTCGTAGGAGCAGGCGCGCTGCGCCACGTCGTAGATGGCGGAGGCCCGCTCCAGCGCGGTGCCCATGCCGTAGCGGTTGTTCTCGCAGACATAGACGGCCGGCAGCCGCCACAGCGCCGCCATGTTCAGCGCCTCGTGGAAGGCGCCGTTGTTCACCGCCGCCTCGCCGAAGAACCCGACGGCCACCTGGTCGCCTTCGCGGTACTTGATGGCGAAGGCGACGCCCGTCACCAGCGGAATGTGGCCGCCGACGATGGCGTGGCCGCCGAGGAAGTTCAGGCTCGTATCGAAGATGTGCATCGAGCCGCCCTTGCCGGCCGAGCTGCCGGTGGCCTTGCCGAACAGCTCCGCCATCACCGCCCGGGCGGAGATCCCGCGCGCCAGCGCCTGGCCGTGCTCGCGGTAGCTGGTGAGGATGTAGTCGTCGGGCCGCAGGGCGGCCATCGTGCCGACGGCCACCGCCTCCTGGCCGATGTACAGGTGGCAGAACCCGCCGATCTTGCCGAGCGCGTAGGCCTCGCCGGCCTTCTCCTCGAACCGGCGGATCAGCAGCATGTCCCGGAGCATCCGGCGCAGCGCGTCGGCCTCCCCGTGCGCCGGCGGCGCCGCCTTGGCGGGCTGGGTGGCGGTCTCGGGCGGTGGCGTCATGACCGGCTCCCGGCTACGCGCTCGCGGTGGCATTCTTGGCCTGCTCCCAGGCGTGGTAGGAGGAGCGCACCAGCGGCCCCGATTCCACGTGCCGGTAGCCCAGCGCGCGGCCCACGCGGGCCAGCTCGGCGAACTCCGCCGGCGTGTAGTACCGCGCGACCGGCAGGTGGCCGGCCGAGGGGCGCAGGTACTGCCCGATGGTGAGCAGGTCCACCCGGGCGTCGCGCAGGTCCCGCATCGCCCCCAGGATCTCGTCCCACTCCTCGCCCAGGCCCACCATGAGGCCGGACTTGGTCACCATGGCGGGGTCCATCGCCCTGGCGCGGGCCAGCAGCTCCAGGGCGCGGTCGTAGCGCCCGCCGGGCCGGGCCAGCCGGTAGAGGCGGGGCACCGTCTCCAGGTTGTGGTTGAGGACGTCGGGCCGCGCCTCCACCACGATCCGCAGCGCGCGCTCGCTGCCCTTGAAGTCGGGGATCAGCACCTCGATCGAGGCCCGCGGCAGGAGCCGGCGCGTCTCGCGCACCAGGTCGGCGAACTGCTCCGCCCCGCCGTTGGGCAGGTCGTCGCGGTCCACCGACGTCACCACCAGGTACTGGAGCCCCATCGCGGCGGCCGCTTCGGCCACCCGCCGCGGCTCCTCCGCGTCGAGCGCCGCCGGCGTGCCGTGCGCGATGGCGCAGTAGGCGCAGTTCCGGGTGCACACGTCGCCCAGGATGATGAAGGTCGCCGCGCGGTGCTCCCAGCACTCGCCCACGTTGGGGCAGTGCGCTTCCTCGCACACCGTGTGGAGCTTCAGGTCGCGCATCACCCGCCGCACCTCGGCGTAGGTGCTGCCGCCGGGGGCTTTGACCCGCAGCCAGGCGGGCTTCCGCAGCGGGGGGGCAGGGGAGGGGGCGTCGGCCGTGGGGTCGCGCGGCGCGATCTGGACGAGCGAAGGGGGCGAAATGGTCATGGGAACGAGTGAAGATAGCCGGGGGCCGGGGGCCGGGCCAGTTGCCGTCAACCGTCCGGTTGACCGTGGCGCTTGAGGCGCTCGAGGTCGTCGGCGACGGCGGGTGGCACGAGGAGGTCGTCGGCGATCCGCGCGATCTCCTCGGCGCGGCGCCACTCGCGCTCCAGCTCGCGCACCTCGGCCTGCTCGTCCACCGCCATCTCGAGCGCGAGCCCCTCGGGGCCGCGGAGCGCCCCCACCCGGACCTCCTGGCGCGCCGCCGCGACGAGCATCCGCTCGGGGCCGCCGTGGGACTCGACGTACGCGGCGGCTTCCTCGGCCTTGCGGCGCACCCGGCGTCCCTTGCGGAGATTGACGTAGGTCAGGCCGGCGCGCAGGGCGTGTTCCGCCTCCGCGCCGTGGAGCAGCGCGCCCTCGCCGGCGCAGCGGGGGCAGCGCAGCAGCAGGCCCAGATCCTCGTGGGCGGAGTGGGAGATCCGCGCGTCCTGGATGTGCCGCGCCTTGAGGTGCATGATCGCCCCGCAGCGGGCGCAGACGGGCGGCTCGACGGTGAGCTTCCGGTTGCCCACCATCCACGTGTAGGCCTGGTTGCCGAGCTGCGGCACCTGGAACAGGAACACGCCCATCGAGCCGCCGGCGGCGAGGTTGAGCGCGATGCTGGCGCCGACGGCGACGGCGGCGACCGGCACGACCACCTTGAGGCGCTCGCGCTCGCGCGCCTTGAGGCGCTCGCCGTAGCGCCAGCCCGCGATCTCGATGCGCGGGGGCTTGCCGACCCGCACCACGTCACAGGCGCCCGCCCGCACCAGCGCGACCTGGTCGGTGGTGGCGGCGACGCGACCCGCCGCCGCCATCCGCTCCAGGGCCGCGACCGTGTCGAGCCGGTCCTCGAGCGGGGTGAGGTTCCAGCGGCCGCAGCGCTGGCAGATGACCCAGGCGCGGCTCTTCCAGCCGTCGCAGGCGAACCGGCGGCCGACGCCGAGGCCGGAGGCGCCGCCGTCGCCGCCCAGCGCGCCGGAGCAGAAGGCGCAGGTGCGGTACACCGGTCGGGCGCTAGGCCGCCGCCGCGAAGCGGGTGACGGCGCAGGCGTCGAGGTCCCAGCGCGTCGCGCCGTCCAGCAGCAGGTCGCGGATGATCTCGCCGGTGATGGGCCCCAGGAGGATGCCCTGGCGGCCGTGCCCGGTGGCGTACCACAGGCCCGCCACCTCGGGGTCGGCGCCGATCACCGGCCGGCCGTCCGGGGTCACCGGCCTCAGGCCGGCCCAGGTGCGGTGGATGCGCTGCGCGGCGAGCACGGGCAGCAGGGCGATGGTGCCGGCGAAGATGCGCGCCAGGCCGCCGGCGGTGGTGTCCTTCGCGAACCCCGCCTGCTCCATCGTGGAGCCGAGGATCGCGTCCTCGCCGCGCGGCACGACGTACAGGTGCCGTCCGAACAGCACGCCCGGCGGCTCGCCCACCGGCCACGTCACCATGGCGATCTGGCCGCGGACCGGCTCGATCGGCAACGCGCGCGGCAGGCCCTTGAGCGACGGCGACCAGGCGCCGGCGGCGACCACCGCCGCGCCCGTGCCGTAGCGGCGCCGCGGCGTGGCGACGGCGGTCACGCGGCCCGAGCTGACGACCACCTCCGTGACCGCCTCGTGGTCCACGATCTCCGCCCCGTAGCGGGTGGCGTCCGCGAGCAGCGCCGCGGTCAGCGTCACGTTGTTCACCCGGGCGTCGTCGGGGGCGAGGAGCGCGCCCAGGGCCTCGGGGCCGATCCCCGGCTGCCGGCGCGCCAGCGCCTCGCGGGGCAGCCACTCCGCCTTGAGGCCCAGGGCCGTCTGGGCCGCCACCTGCGCCTGGAGCGCGGCGGCCTCGCCGGCGTCGAGCGCGACCTGCAGGCTGCCGCCGAGGCAGTACCCCACGTTCACGCCGGTCCGGCGGTCCAGCTCCGGCACCAGCTCGGCGTAGTACTGGCGCGCCGCGATGGCCAGCGGGAGCAGCGGGTCGCCGGCCTGGACCTCGAGCTGCGGCGCCAGCATGCCGGCCGCCGCGCCCGAGGCCTCGCTCACCGGCATGGCGCGCTCCAGCAGCAGGACCCGGCGCCCGCGCGCGGCGAGGGCGCGCGTGGTGGCGGCGCCGACGATGCCGCCGCCGATGACCACACAGTCGTACGAGGTGTTCATGGAGCCCCGCTTGCGTGAAACCGCCGGTCCCCTAGCTTCGTAGGAAGAGACAGGACGCGGACGGGAGGGAGCCGATGCTGCGCAAGATCTTCGGATTCGCCGTGCTGGCCGTGGTGGCCTGGATCGTCTTGAAGCTGGCGCTCGCCCTGCTGGGCGTCGCCCTGCATCTGGTCTGGACCGTCGTCATGCTCGCGCTGGTGGGCGTGGTCATCTACTGGGTGATCAAGCTGATCTCGCCCGGCACCGCGCGCCGGATGAAGGACGTGATCTCGGGCGATCGGTCCGGGAGCGGCGGGGACTTCTAGCCGGCGCGGGGCGGCGTGCGGCGGGCGGGGGCGTCCCGGGCGACCGGGGCGCCCCCGCGCGTTCCGGGCCCCGGGAGGGCCGGATCGCCCCGGCGCCGCGGCGGCCGCGACGCTAGCGGCGCGCCAGCGCCGCATCCACCCCCCACACGATCAGCGGCATCAGCAGCTCGTGGTGGCCGGTGAGGAGATACCCCTTGCCGCCGGCCTGCGTCGGGCGCTGGACCACGTTGAGGCGGGGCCGGTACTGGCGGATCATGTCGCAGTCCACCGCCGTGAAGCCGGTGGGCTTGCCGCCGCCGAGGTTGCGGGCGACGGTGAGCGCCTTGAGGAACACCTCCGGCAGGACGACGGCGCTGCCGAAGTTCAAGACCACGCCGCCGTCGTGGAGGCCGGCCAGGGCCGCGGCCAGCCGGCGGAAGTCGCGGAAGCTGGCCTCGCCGGTGGCCGCGCCGTCGGCCGCGGGATGCTGGTGGATGATGTCCGCGCCGAGCGTGACGTGCACGGTGGCCGGGGTGCCGCGCCGCAGCGCGGCCACCAGCAGGCAGTGGGCGCGGCCCGGCAGCCGCTGGCGGCGGTCGAGCCAGCGCCCCAGCGCCTCCCCCAGCCCCAGGCCCTCGTCGCGGCCGGCCGCGATGGCCGCGTTCATCTCGGTGCCGGTCTCTTCGGCCATCCCGAACGTCCCGTCGCCGAGGCCCGCGGCGACGTCCTCGCTGGTGCCGCCGAAGGCGGCCAGCTCGAAGTCGTGGATCGCGGCGGCGCCGTTCATCGCCACGTGCGTCACCACGCCCCGCTCCAGCAGGTGGACCAGCAGCGGCCCCATGCCGGTCTTGATCACGTGCCCGCCCAGCAGCACGACCACCGCGCGGCGGCCGGCCGCGGCCGCCACGTCGGCGATGACCGCCCGAAGGTCGCGCGCGGCGAGCACGTCCGGCAGCGACGCCAGGAACGCGTCGAAGCTGCGCGCCTCGGGCCGCGGCGGCGCCTTCGCCAGCAGCGTGGGGTCCACCTTGTTGGGCCGCCGCGCGATCGGCACGGTCCGGACGCGCGCCAGGTCCGCTTCCGCGATGGGGGGCCGACCGTCCATCGTCCTCGCTCCCTAGCTCCGGCCGCTCAGGGTCAGCGTGAGGGAGCCGAGGACCATCTGGCTCCGGATCTCGAGCGGGATGCGGGTGGAGTCGGCGGCCAGGTACACCACCGCCCGCCCGCCCTCGGCGAACAGCCCCCGGCTCTTGAACACCGGGCGGATGGCGACCGCCGCGAACCGCCCCGCGGGCGTCGTGACCGAGTCCACCGAGAGCACGGTGAGCGTCACCGGGTTGCGGTCCGGCTTGAAGTAGCGGTCGTAGGAATAGGTCCGCCCGACCACCAGGGGCAGCGTGCGGGCGAAATAGAAGAATGAGGCGTCGTCCAGGGGCGCCGCCGTCGTCGGCAGGCTGTCCTTGCCGTCCTGGATGAAGTACCCGTGCCTGGGGTGGATCTCGTAGGTGTGGTAGTAGCGGTGGCCGTTCTCGACGTTGTTCTGGACGAACCGCTCCGAGACGAGGCTGTCCACGCTGAACCACGACTCGAGCGAGTCGTCCAGCGTGTAGAACAGGGCGCGGCCGTGGATGGCGAAGACGACGTGGTAGGCCGGCACGCCGCGCACCGTGTCAATGCCCACGACGGCCATCGTGCCCTGGCCGATCCGGAAGATGCCGAACTTGACCTGGTAGTCGAGCCGCTCGCCGGGCGCGAACGGCGCGCGCACGGCGGGCAGGCTGTCGGGGCCGCTCGCCGGCGCGGTGCGAGCCGTGGGCGTGGCGGAGGCCGCGGCGAGGGCGCCCGCCGCGGC
>JAJYLI010000105.1 GCA_021787855.1 bacterium
GGCGCCGCTGGCGCGGGGCCGGCCGCCGTCGGCCAGCGGGTGGCCGGTGGCGCCGGTCCGGCGGGCCCAGGCCCCCGCCAGCGCCGCCTGGAAGCGGTCCGCGTCGGCCGGGGTGGTCCAGGCGCTCGCCCACAGCACCACGGTTCCGGACGGCGCGCCCAGGATCTCGTAGCGATCCCCGTCCCAGCCGCCCGCGGCGGCGACGGCCGTCGGATCGCCCAGTCCCCACGTCTCGAGCGCCACGCGGGTCTCGAACTCCCCGAAGTCGTCCTCGTACACCACCGTGTCGGCCGCGGCGGGGCGGGCGAAGCGCACGATCTCCGGCAGGCGGTACGCCGCGTACACCGCGGGGTGCAGCACCTGCGCGGTGGAGATGGGCATGCGGGCGCCGTACGGCTGCTCGTCCGGGCGGGTGCGCAGCGAATCGAAGGCGCGGACGAACGCGGCGCCCCCGACGTAGGGGAACAGCAGATCCTGCTGGATGATGCGCGGGGCCGACGCGAACACCGGCATCGAGGCCTGCTGGGAGCGGATCAGGTCCGTGAAGGTCTTCCAGTTTCCGAGCATCGCGCCCACGTCGGTGCCCGGCGCCAGCGCCTCCACCGAGGCCAGCGTGGCCTGGCCCTCGGCCACCGCCTGCCCCGCCATCTGGCGGTCGTTCTGCCGCTTCAGGTCGAGGATGGAGTCGAGCGGCATGTACTCGTTCTGGAGGGCGTGCACCAGCTCGTGCGCCATGACCAGGCGCAGCACCAGCGGGTCGGTCCCGCGCACCACGAACAGCGCGCCCGAGTCGGGGTCGAAGTAGCCCGCCACCTGCTCGTTGTAGAGCCGCAGCATCAGGCGCCGCAGGTTCACCGAATCGGGCACCAGGCCGAAGGCGCGGTAGGAGCGCTCGACCGCGGCCAGCTCCGCCGGCGGCAGCGCCTGCGCCAGCTTGTGGCTCAGGTACTCGCGCACCTGCTCGCGCGTGCGCACCTCGATGTCCGGCGGCCGGCGGAACCTGAGGCCCACCGCCCGCTCCACCGCCGGAATCACCTCGTTCGCGATCTCCTGCGCCGTGCGCACGCTCTGCGCGCGCGCGGCGGAGGCGAGCGCGGCCCCGAGCGCCAGGGCGAGCAGCGGCGCGCGTCCCACGCTCATCCCGTCCACTCGATCCGCTTGCCGACGGCCACGCCGACCGCGCGGGCCACGTCCTGGCCCCGCACCACGATCCCGAGGCGCGCCAGCCCTTCCCGCAGCTCGCGGTCCAGCCGGTCGCGGCGCCCGGCGAGCGACTCGCCGCGCCCACGGCCCCCAGCCGGGCCCGGCCCCCTCTCCGCCGGGCCCGCCGCTTCCCCGCCGGGCTCGCGCCGCCCGGGCTCCCCGGCCTCGGGCCCGCCGAACAGCCGCTCGATCTCCGCTCCCAGGCGCTCCAGGACGGGGCCGATCTCCCGCGCCAGGGCGCCCAGCGGATCGTCGGACCCGTCCTCGCCACCGTCGCCCGCGCGTCCGCCCGACGAGCCGGCCGCGGGCGGAGGGGGTGGGGGGGCGGCCGTCGCCGCGTCGCCGGCGTCACCGGCGCGGGGACGCGCCGCCGTCTCGCCGCCGTCGCCGCGCCCCAGCCGCCGGCGCAGGGCCGCGTCCACCCGCCGGCGCTCGCGCACGATGTGCTCCAGCTCCGGCGGCAGCGTGGCCGTCGCCTGGGCGTGCGCGCACGCCTCGTCCAGGACGTCAATGGCCTTGTCGGGCCGCAGGCGGTCGGTCACGAAGCGGTCCGTGAGCACCAGCGCGGCCTGGAGCGCGGAGTCCTCGATCGCCACCGCGTGGTGGTGCTCCAGCCGCGGGCGCCGCGCCTGGAGGATCTCCATCGTCTGCTCCGCCGACAGCTCCCGCACCACCACCGGCTGGAAGCGCCGCTCCAGGGCCGGGTCTCCCTTGACCCAGCGGTCGTACTCGGCCGCGGTGGTGGCCCCGATCACCCGGATGTCGGCCCGCACCAGCGCCGGCTTGAGCATGTTGGCGGCGTCCATGGCCGCGCCCATGGCGGTGCCCTGGCCGATCAGGTTGTGCAGCTCGTCCACGAACAGCACCACGTCGGGGTCTTCGCCCACCGCGCGCACCAGCCGCCGCATCCGTTCCTCGTACTGCCCCCGGTACACCGTGCCGGCCAGGAGCGCGACGTGATCCAGCGCCACGATCCGCACGCCCCTGAGCGCCGCGGGCACCGCGCGCGCGACGATGCGCTGCGCCAGCCCCTCGACGATGGCGGTCTTGCCCACGCCGGCCTCGCCCACCAGCGCGGGGTTGTGCTTGCCCTGCCGCAGCAGGATGTCCACGACGCGGCTGATCTCCTCGTCGCGGCAGCGGACCGGCTCCAGGTCGCCCCGCCGCGCCGCGGCCGTGAGGTCGTACCCCAGCCGCTCCAGCACGTCGCCGCTCTCGCCCGGCGCGAACAAGCCCTCACCCATCATGCGCGAACCGCCCCCTCGCCGTCACCCCTCACCTGCCCTTCATCAGCAGCGCCCCGTACCACTGGAGCAGCGGGTCGCCGAACAGCAGCGCGGCCACCGCCCCGATGGCGAGGAACACCCCGAAGGGCACCGGCGCGCGCCGCCGGGCCAGCAGCAGGGGCAGGAAGACCAGCACGCCGCTCAGCGATCCGAGAAAGGCGGTGATGAGCACCCCGCGCCAGCCCAGGAAGCTGCCCACCATCGCCATCATCTTGAGATCGCCCATCCCCAGGGTGGTGGGCGTCTCGCCCGCCTCGAGCACCTGCGCCAGCTCCTCGCCCCGGATCAGCCCCCGGGCCAGCGCCCAGTCGCCGGCCGCCTTCACCACCCACAGCAGCGCGAAGCCGGCGGCGGCGCCGACCACCGCCTCCACGGGCGTCAGGCCGCCCGGCAGGAACGACACCGCCAGGCCGAGGCCCAGCCCGCCCAGGGAGAACTCGTCGGGAATGAGATAGTGGCGCGCGTCGGTCAGCGCGACGCCCAGCGCGATGGTCGCGAGCAGCGCGGCCCCCAGCCCCGCGCCCGAAGGCCCGAACCACCACGCCGCGCCCGCCCAGATCACGCCGACGGCCAGCTCGACCAGCGGGTACTGCACGCTGATCGGCGCGCCGCAGCGGCGGCAGCGCGCGCGCAGCAGCAGCCACGACAGCACCGGCACGTTGTCGTACCAGGCGATCGGCGCGCCGCAGCCCGGGCAGCGCGAGCGCGGGCGCACGACCGATTCGTTCCGCGGCCACCGGTACACGCACACGTTGAGAAAACTGCCCAGCACCGCGCCGAACACGCCGGCGAGGACCACCACCCGCGGGTCAACCGGCGGCACGGGCCACCTCGTACAGCAGGATGCCGGCCGCCACGGCCGCGTTGAGCGACTCGGCGCCGCCCGGCATCGGGATGGTCACGTCGCGATGCGGGACATCCCGCCATTCGGCCCGGGCGCCCTGCCCCTCGTTCCCGATCACCAGCGCGAGATCGGCGGGTGGGGGCGCGGCGCCGGCCTGGTCCGGGCGCCCGCCGGCCATCCCCGCCACCCACGTGGCGAGGCGGTTCCGCGCGGCCCAGCCGCGCCACTCGTCGAAGCCGGCCACCGCCACCTGGTGCCGGAACAGCGCCCCCATCGAGCCGCGCACCACCTTGGGCGAGCGCACGTCCGCCGTGCCCTCCAGGGCCACCGTGAGATACGCTCCCAGGGCGAAAGCGGTGCGGATCATGGTGCCCACGTTGCCCGGGTCCTGCACGCCGTCAATGACCAGGACGCGCCGGCCGCCGCTTGCGCCGGCCGGCGGCCGCGCCTCCTCCAGCGTCACCGGCGTCCAGCGAACCACCGCCAGCACGCCGCTCGGGGTCTCGGTGTCGGCGAGGGCGTCGAAGGTGCGGCGGGCGACCACCTCCGCGCGGATCCCCCGCCGGCCGGCTTCCTCCACGAGCGGCGCCGCCTTCCCGCGCGCCGCGTCGGCCGCGAGCAGCACGGCTTCCACCCGGGCGCCCGCGCCCAGCGCGTCCTCCACCAGCCGCCGGCCTTCCGCCACCACCAGGCCGCGGCGCTCCCGCGCCTTGCGGCGTTGGAGATCGCGCACCAGGGTGAGCAGATTACCGGCCATGCGCATCGCCCTCACGATCGCCGGCTCCGATTCCGGCGGCGGCGCCGGGATTCAGGCCGACCTCAAGACCTTCCATCAGTTCGGCGTCTTCGGCACCAGCGTCGTCACCGCGGTCACCGCCCAGAACACCGCCGGCGTGCGCGCGTGGGAGGCGGTGCGCCCCGCGCTGGTGGTCCAGCAGCTCGAAGCCGTGGCGGAGGACCTGGCGCCCCTCGCCGTCAAGAGCGGCATGCTCGCCACCGCCGAACTGGTGGATGCGGTGGCGGAGGCCCTGGAGCGCCTGCGGCTCCCCAACTATGTGCTCGATCCGGTGATGGTCGCCACCTCGGGCGACCGGCTCCTCGACCACGACGCGGAGCGCCGGATCGCGGCCGCCCTGGTGCCGCGGGCGGTGCTCGTCACCCCCAACCTGGCGGAAGCCGCGGTCCTGGTCGGCGAGGAGGTCCGCACGCTCGAGGCGATGGAGCGCGCCGGCCGCGCGCTGCTCAAGATGGGGGCCTGGGCCGCGCTCGTGAAGGGCGGCCACCTCGAGGGGGACGGCGATCAGATCGCGGACGTGCTGGTGAGCCGCGACGGGGTGCGGCGCCTCGCTCACCCGAGGCTCGCCACCACGTCCACCCACGGCACCGGCTGCACCCTCTCCGCCGCCGTGACCGCCGGCCTGGCCCTGGGCCGGAGCCTGGAGGAATCCGTCGCCGACGCCGTGGACTTCGTGCACCGCGCCATCGCCGCCGCGCCCGGTCTCGGCCTCCATGGCGGGCACGGGCCCCTCAACCACTTCGTTTCCGCACGGAGGTGAGCACCCGCCCCCCTTGCCCCCGCCCCCGGCCGCCTGTAGCTTTGCGACACAAAGTACTTCGTGACAGCAAAGAACCCGCGGGAGGCTGGATGAGCGCGATCCGCACGGACATGAGCCCGGACGGGGCGCGGCCCTGGTTCCGGCCCTGGGGCTGGATCTACCGACCCGTCTCGGTGGAAGGCGTGCTGGTGGTGCTGATCGCCCTGGCGTTCTCGGTGCAGGTGTTCCTGGCGGTGGACCGCCACTCGCACTCGGCGAGCGACACGTTGTACGGCGTGTTCCCCTTCGTGGTGCCGGCGTGGATGATCGTCAACTGGATTGCCGGGAAGACGGCGGGACGCTGAGCGGCGAGGCGCCTCGCGCGTCTCCCCCCTCGCGCATCAGAGCTTCCGCACAATCCCCCTCACCAGCTTCGCGAGATCTCCCTTCACCTGGTCCGCCGTCGCCAGCACCTCCTGGTGGGAGAGGGTCGGTGCCCCCAGGCCGGCGGCGAGGTTGGTGACGGTGGAGATGCCCAGGCACCTGAGCCCGCGCGCCCGGGCGACGATCACCTCGGAGACCGTGCTCATGCCGACGGCGTCGGCGCCGATGCGCTTGAGCATCTCGATCTCGGCCTTGGTCTCGTAGGAGGGGCCCAGCAGGCCCACGTAGGTTCCCTCCTCCAGCGCGACCCGTTCCTGGGCGGCGACGGCGCGGGCCAGGTCGCGCAGCGCGCGGTCGTACGGATCGCTCATGTCCGGGAAGCGCTCCTCGCCCTCCTGGACCGGGCCCGCCAGCGGCTGGCGGCCGGTGAGGTTGAGGTGGTCGGCGATCAGCATCAGGGTGCCGGGGCGGAAGGTGCGGCGGATGCCGCCGGCGGCGTTGGTGACGATGAGGGTCGTGACGCCCAGCGCGGCGAACACCCGGATCGGCAGCGCCACCACGGCGGGCGCGTGCCCCTCGTAGAGGTGGAAGCGGCCGCTCTGGGCGAGAACGGTCTTGCCCTCGAGCGTGCCGGCCACCAGCTCGCCCGCGTGGCCCTGCACGGTGGGGCGCGGGAAGCCGGGGATGGCGGCGTACGGGACCCGGGCGGCGCCGGCGATCTCGTCCGCGAGGAACCCCAGCCCGGAGCCCAGCACCAGCGCGACGGAGGGCTGGCGCGGCGCGATGGCCCGGCGCACGGCTTCCGCCGCCGCCCGGACGTCGGGAAAAGCCTCGCTCACCTCACCACCGTCATCACGCCATCACCTTCCCGTTGCTTCTCGAGCTCGGCCTTCGCTTCCGCCACCATCCGGGTCCGCTCCGGGTAGGGCATGAACGCGTTCTCGAAGCCGGCGAGGACCATCCGCTCGATCTCCTCGCGGCTGAACCCCAGGCGGGTGTGCACGAGGTAGTACTCGTCGGTGACCGTGGTGGCGCTCATCAGCCGGTTGTCGGTGTTGAGGCAGACCACGATGCCGAGGTCGAAGTACCGCCGCACCGGGTGCGTCTCGAGGGAAGCCACGGCGTGGGTCTGGACGTTGCTGCTCACGCACACCTCGAGCGGCACGCGCCGGTCGTTGACGTAGCGCTCCAGGTCGGGGTCCTCGAACAGCCGGGTGCCGTGCCCGATGCGGTCGGCGTGGCAGTAGTGCAGCGCCTGCGCGATGGACTCGGGGCCGTAGGCCTCGCCGGCGTGAATGGTGGCGGCCACGTTGGCGTCCACCACCGTGTAGAACGCCTCGCGGTGCTTCTTGGCCGGATAGTTGTACTCCGCGCCCGCGAGGTCGAACGCGACCACCCCCCGGCCCTTGAACGCGATGGTGAGGTTCGCCAGGTCCATCGAGGTCGTCGGGCTCATGTTCCGGATGCCGCAGACGATGAGGCCGGTCCTGACCCCGAACGCCTGCTCCGCGCGGTGCATGCCCCGGAGCGGCGCCTCGACCGCCTCGGTGAGCGGCATCCCGCGCTTGGTGCACAGGATGGGCGAGAACCGGATCTCCATGTACCGCACGTTCTCCTTGGCGCCGTCCTCGACCAGCTCGTACGCGACGCGCTCCAGCGCCTCGGGCGTCTGCAGCACCGAGAGGGTGGTCTCGAAGCGCGCCAGGTAGTCCATCAGGTTGTGCGCGTCGGTGACGTGCAGGTAGCGCGTGAGCTCGCCGAGGTTGGTCGTGGGGAGCTGGACGTGCTGCTCCGCCGCGAGCTCCAGCAGGGTGGCGGCGCGGAGGCTGCCGTCCAGGTGCACGTGCAGCTCCGCCTTGGGCATCCGGTGGATCGCCTCGCGGGTCAGCCGGGGCGCGTGCGGATGGCCGGTCCTGGCCTTCACGGGCCGGTGCTCTCCACGACGCGCGCGCCCTCGGGCGCGCGCACCGGCTGCGGCAGGTGCCGGAGGTACGCGACGAGGGCGTCCAGGTCCACGACGCCGGTGTTCTCCGCCGGCAGGTGGCGCAGCATGGCGTAGCCGCTGCCGCCCCCCGCCACGAAGTCGGGGACGGCGAGCGTGTAGGTCGCCGAGTCCACCAGCGGGCCGCCGCCGTCCAGGGTCACCGACACCACGCGCTGGCCGGGGGGCCGCGACGGATCCACCACCACCCTGACGCCCGAGACGTGCGCCCGGGCCTCGGCCGCGCCCACCGCGTGCTCCAGCACCTGCCGCACCACCGCGCCGCTGACGCGCAGCCGCGTGACGAAGTTCTGGAACGGCTCCACCGCGAACAGCTCGCCCCAGGTCACGCGGCCGGCGGGCAGGTCGGCCCGGATGCCGCCGTTGTTGACCAGGGCGATCTGGGTGTGCGCCGCCGCGCGGTCCGCGTCGGCGATCAGGTTGCCGAGCGGGTACTGGTCGCCCTGGGGCGCCAGCGGCGCGGCCAGCGTCGCCACCACGCGCGAGGTCAGGGGCTCGACCCGGCGCACCTCGTCCGCCACGATCCGCGCCACGGCCGTGTCGGGGCGCCCGCGGTCGGCCCACACCGTGGACACCCTGAGGTGCGCCACGCGCACGCCGGCGCTGTCCACGAAGTCCACCACGCCGAGCGCGGTCGCGTTGGACCGCGCCTGGATGATGGGGATGCCGTTGACGGTGGTCTGGATCAGCGAGTGGGTGTGCCCGCTCACGATCAGGTCCGGCTTCTCGGTGAGCGCGTTCGCCAGGTCCACCACCTCGCCGCGGCAGTCCGTCGTGCCGCCCCTGGCGCAGAACGCGCCCTCGTGCGCCACCACGATCACGAAGTCCGGGTGCTCCCGCCGCGCCGCGGCGATGGCCGCGTCGAGCCGCGCCGGCCCGCTGTCGAACCGCAGCGACGCGACGTTCGACGGCCGCGTGGTGGTCGGCGTCGTGATCGTGGTGTACCCGATCACGGCGATCCGCCAGCGGCCGGCCGTGACCATGGCCCACGGCTTCACCCAGGGCGGCACCGCGTCGTTCGCCCGCTCGCGGATGTTGGCCGAGAGCCACGGGAAGCGCGCCTGGCGGATGCGCGCCACCAGCGTGTCCACGCCCCAGTCGAACTCGTGGTTGCCGATGGCCGACGCGGCGTAGCCCATCGCGTTGAACACCGCGACGGTGGCGCGCCCGTAGGAGAGGTTCGAGACCGGCGTGCCCTGCATCACGTCGCCGGCGTCCAGGCGGATGGTGGCGCAGTCGCAGGACGCGGCCAGGCGGTCCATCATGCCGGCCACGGCCGCGAGGCCGCCCACGGGGCGGTGGTTGCTCCACGGCCAGACCTGGGCCTGGAGCGAGCCGTGCACGTCGTTGGTGGTGAGCACCCGGAGGAGGATCGTGTCGCCGGGCGCCCGCGCCTGCGCCGCGAGGAGCAGGGCGCCGGCGACTGCGGAGAGCGGCATCATATGCCGGCGAAACATGCACCGCCGCGCGCGCCGCCCGCAATGCCGCGCCCGCGGGCGCGGCGCGGCACCGGATGGCGTCGTCGCGCCGTCGCGCGATCCGCGCCCGGCGCGAGGACCCCCGTGCCGGCGGCCTCGGCGCCGCAGGTTGCCGGCGCCACCGGGGGCGGCGATACTCTGCCCCATGCGGACATGGCGGCCCGGAGCGCGAGGGCGGAGCCGGTGAACGAGGCCCGCGTCCTGGTGGTGGACGATGAGCGCGACATCACGGCGCTCGTGGCGTACCACCTGGCCAGGGCGGGCTACCGCGTGAGCACGGCGGCCAGCGGCCCCGCGGCGCTGGCGGCGATCGTGGCCGAGCCCCCCGATCTGGTGGTCCTGGATCTCATGCTGCCGGGGCGCAGTGGCTACGAGGTGCTGGCCGAGATCCGGGGCCGCGAGGAGACGCGGCAGCTCGGCGTGATCGTCCTCACCGCCCGCCGGGAGGAGCCGGACCGCCTCAAGGGCCTCGCCGGCGGCGCCGACGACTACCTCACCAAGCCGTTCAGCCCCGACGAGCTGGTGCTGCGGGTGGGCGCGGTGCTGCGGCGCCTTCAGGCGCCGGGGGCCGCGGCCGGCCCCGTGCTCAAGGCCGGCGCGCTGGCCATTCACCGGGCCGCCCACGAGGTGACCGTGGACGGCGCGCCGGTGGAGCTGACGCCGCTCGAGTACCGCCTGCTCCTGCTGCTGGTGGAGCGCCGGGGGCGGGTCCAGTCGCGGCCCCAGCTCCTGGAGAGCGTGTGGGCGTCGCAGCCCGACATCCAGACGCGCACCGTGGACATGCACGTGCAGCGGCTCCGGGCCAAGCTCGGCGCCGCGGGCGACCAGATCGAGACGGTGCGCGGCTTCGGCTACCGCTTCCGGGCGGCGGGCCCGGAGCGCGACCGGGAAGCGCCCGCCCCGCGAGGCGGCGACTGATGCGGCTGCCCGGCAAGCTGTTCGTCTCCTACGTCGTGCTGGTCGGCGTCAGCGCCCTCACGCTGGTGGTCGCGTCCGACCGCGCGCTGCGCCGGCAGCTGCTGCGCGACGCGACCGAGCAGATCACCCGCGAGACCATGTATCTCGCCCGCGCGGTCGGCCCGCTGCGCGGCGTGGCCCTGGACTCGCTGGTGCACCAGCTCGGCCGCGAGACCCGGCACCGGCTCACGGTCATCAACCGCTCGGGGACGGTCATCGCCGACTCCGACTTCCCGAGCGACGAGCTGTCGGCTCTCGAGAACCACGCCTCCCGGCCGGAATTCCGCGTCGCGCTCGCCGGGGGCACCGGCACCGACGTGCGGCACAGCGTCTCCACCGGGCGGTGGGAGATCAAGGTGGCCATGCCGCTCCCGGACGGCGCGGGCGCGGTCCGGGTGTCCACGCCGCTGCCGCAGGTGGACGCGGTCGTGAGCGACGCGCAGCAGGCGGTGCTGCTGGGCGGGCTGCTCGCCCTCGGCGTCGGGGTGCTGCTGGCCCTGGGCTTCTCCCGCGCGGTGACGCGGCCGCTGGCGCACCTGCGCGACGCCGCCCAGGCCATCGCCCGCGGGGAGCGGCCCACCATTGACGCCCGCGGCCGCGACGAGGTGGGCGACCTGGCGCGGGCGCTCCGCGGGCTGGAGGAGAACCTGCGCGGCCGGATGGGCGAGCTGGAGCGCGAGCGCTTCGAGACCGCCGCCCTGGTCAGCTCGATGGTCGAGGGCGTGATCGCCCTGAACGCGACCGGCCGCGTGACCACCATGAATCCGGCGGCCCGGCGCCTGCTGCGGCTGCCCCTCGATGCCGCGCCGCCCGCCGCGCTCGAGCTGTTCCGCCAGCCGCTCGCCCACGAGGCCGTCGCGGACGCCCTGGGAGGGCTGGAGCGCTCCGGCCTCG
>JAJYLI010000106.1:0-3313 GCA_021787855.1 bacterium
GTCAGGCGGGAGCGTTTCACGTGCAACCGTCCTCGTCTGGCTCGCCGCGATACGTCAGCCGCGGCGGCTCGAGGTCTTCGTCGAGCTCGACCTCTGGCGGGGCTGCGGCCGGCCGCGGCACCTGGGGCGCCGGTGGCGGCGCTTGGTCGCGGAGGCGGTTGGGGTCGAGGCGGTTCAGCAGCGCCGCGAACTCCGCGTCTGTGCGCCGACGCCGCGGCGCGCTCACGAGGCCTCCGCAGCGGTGGACGCTGGCTCGGCCGCCTCGCCGAAGTAGCGCACGGCCAGGGCGTGCATCCGCCCAGCCTGGAAGCCCCGGCAGGCGCCGGCGAAGCGCTCGATGTGGGCACGGTCGCGGACGAGGATCTCGTAGCGGTCGTGACGCTTGATCTCGGGGTCCTGCCCCATCGCCGCCGGGTCCTTGGCCATCCCCTCGACGGCCCAGAAGAGCTCCGAAGCGACGGTGATTGGGGCGTCGGGCCGCATCTCGCGGCAGCGGGCCAGCCCCAGGGCCTCCCGGCGCTCGTCGAGGCGCACCATGGCGTGCCCGCATCGCTTGGCCCAGAGGGCGAATTGCAGCGCGACGATCACCCGCTCGATCTGCTCGCGCTCGAGGCGCTGGCGGGTCTGCTGGTCGAGGTGCGCGAGGTAGTCGTTGACGCTGGCGACGAGGCCCTCGACCCGACGACTGCGCAGCACCAAGCCTCGTTCATTGGGCGTGTCTTTTCCTAATCCTGTAGCTGAGGGAGAAGCTTCTATATCGGCTCCCTGGGCCAAGCGGAGAATCTTGCCGCTAGACTCGGAAGAATCTTCCGCTAGGCCTACCGGAAGAATCTTCCGCTTGGCAAGGGCTTCGGCCACCACATCCGGCACCTGCAGCACGAGAGCGTCGGCCGCCCTCCGGCCGCGGCCCGTCGTCCGGCGCTCGCGCCCGAGCCAGCCGGCGGCCTCGGCCTCGTGCATGGCCTCGCGCACGGTCCGGTCCGTCATGTTCATGTCGGCGGCGAGCAGGCGCTGGCCGGGGAAGGGCACGGGGGCTTTGCCCGACCGATACTCGTCAATGGCGACGAGCAGAAGCCGGGCGGTGGGAGTCAGCTGGTGGGCATCCGAGAGCACGGCGCTGCGGAAGCCCCAGCGGGGCAGCAGATGGGCGGCGGGCATGACCTCCACCAAAGGACTGCGCCCGCCCGCCACCGGCTGAGCCCCACCCCCGCGCAGGGCGGGACGTGGGCGGTGACGGAACGGGCGCATCAGGTGTTCGTCCTGGCGACCGGGGGTCAGCGGCCCCGGCGCGCTTCCCATGCTAGGCGATGGCGGGGGCGGACGCAAGGGGGCGCCGGCTCACTTGGCCGTCGCCGCCTTCCGCTTTGCCGCCTCGAGGTTGGTGATCACGCGGTTGAGTTCGTCCAGCGTGGCCTCCGGCCCCATGCCCCGGTACAACTCGCCGTAGATGCCCTTGGACTTCTCCGGCACCGCGGGATCGGCCAGCAACCCGAGGATCCGCCCGCGGGCGACCTCGGCCGGCGAGGAGGCGACGGTCGCGGCCTCGCCGCCGTCGTCGGGCTCGTCCGGCCCCTCGTGGTCCCGCTGGACCTGACGGGCGCCTTCGGCGAGCCCCGCCTCGGCGGCGCCGCGCACGTCCTCGAAGAGCTGCAGGGCGCGCTCGCAGAAGCGGTACCACTCCTTGCGCTTGTCTGGCTCCTGGGCGCGGTCGAGGCACTTCTGGAAATAAGCCGGCCCCGCCTGTTCGACCGTCAGCGCACCGCCCTGGCGCTTCGGCCCGTACATCCCGAAGGGGATCGGCGTCGTGAGGGTGATGGTCTGGGACGTGCTGGGCGCCGGCCGGCTGGCCCGGCGCTCGAAGCCGCGCTCGGGCACCTCCTCGGCGGGCGTCGGCGCATAGCCCGCGAGCACGACAATCCAGGAGAACGTCAGGCGGAACGCCTTGGCCGTCGCCCGCGTGATCGCCATGCTGCGGCGGGCGTAGCGCGGTCGGTCTGCCCATGTCGGCGTCCCGTCGTTGTCCAGCTCGTCCGGCGAGCCGCACTCTGCGGAGGCGCGACCGACGCGCCGGTGGTCGGCCAGGGTGTAGAGCCCGACCGTGGCCACGAAGACCGTGTGGCCGCAATCGGGTTCATCGCAGGCCGCGCAGGCCCGCTCCTCGACCGCCTCCTCCTCGGGCGTGACGCCGAGCATGGCGCCCATCGTCGTCCAGCCCTCGCATTGCACGTACTCCTTGCCCTGAATCCGCTTCGCCAGGCCGCGCTCGGTGATCAGCCGCTTCAGGGGGGTGGCGATCTTCGTCGCCGCCTCGATCAGCTGGTCCGGCGTGCTGGCCTGCAGCATCCCCAGGTGTACGACCTCGTCGGGCGGCACGAGGGCGACGCTGCGCGCGGGCTCCTCGCCCGCGTCGTGGACAGCCTGCTCAGCCATGGTGCCCATCCTTCCTCCGTGGGTGGCGCCGCGTCTGCTGGCGGTTGGGCGTCGGCGCCGAGGCGCCCTTCCGCTGCCGGTCCAGGTAGGCCGCATAGCGCAGCGTCGCCCGGCGCGCCAGGCTGGCCGCGCCAGGGTAGCCCTCGCGCCGGGCCAGGGCGTCCAGATACTCGCGCTGGGCCAGCGTCAGGGGGATGCGCAACGAGGCGTCCATGCCCCTAAGTTAATGGCGCCACGGCGCCGCGCTAGGCCCTTTTCCTTTTGGGCCGCTTCCCGCCGGTGTCGGCCTGGAAACCCAATAGCGGCGCCATTCCCGGCCCCCTTGCCCCGGCGCGCCCTTTCCTTTAGATTCAAGGCAGCTTCCGGGGCCGGGCAGCCAAGGGGCCGAGCCGCTCCGGGAGGCGGACGAGGCGGACGCAGCCAGCCAACCGGGCCTTGAGGCCCGTGAGCGGAACCGCCACTAGGGACGCGCCGACAACCCGCAGACCCCCAACGCTGAGGCTGGTGGACTGCCGACAGGCTTGGCGCTCCCGGCACCGGAGGCGGCTGCCAGGCCGCTCCGGCTGCGCGAGGCGAGAGCCGCCTGCCACGGCGGCGCCGGGCCTGCCACGGCCCGGGCGACGAACCGCCCTCGCGTACGCGCGCGCGCACTTCCATCAGGGAGCGCGGCGCCATGCTCCCCCCTGCCTGCCGGCCCACCAGTAGCCATCCCCTCCCGACGTTGCCTGCGAGTCCGAGCACGCCGCGCTGCTGAGCGCGCACGACCCGCCGCGAGGCGTCCGAAGGAGGGCCACCTGCGGGAGCTCTGGACCGCGCCCGCCCCTGACCGGGCGAGCGCCGCCGTTCGACTCGGCGCGCAGGCCTGCCGGCGCTGGCCGGGCAC
>JAJYLI010000106.1:3413-10565 GCA_021787855.1 bacterium
CTTCGGGCCACCACGACGCTCGCCTACCCGACCAGCGCCTTTCCTGCCGTACCCCCTTAGCTGAGGAGGCCTGTTCCCATGTCCAAGCAGAAGCCCGCGAAGCAGTCGGCCCCCAAGAACGGCACCGCGCCCCGGGCGCGCCGCTTCCCAGCCGACGCCGAGATCCTGAAGCAGTGGAATGTGCCGATCCCCATGGTGCCGACGCTGGCCAAGCAGTATGGCGTCGAGCCCGGCGTGATCGAGGCGGCCATCGGCCGCTGCCTCCTGGTCGAGTGGCGCGCCGGCGACTCCATCAAGACCATCGCCCTGCGCTACAACGACGAGTACTGGAAGGAGATCGAGCGGCTGCTGGCGGCCGGCGCCGGCTGCAAGAGCTTCGCCGAACTGGTCGCCCGCGAGAAGCCGACGCCCGCCGACCCCGACGCCGGGGCCGTCCGGCTCCAGAATGGCGTCTTTGGCGGCGGCAAGTCGGTCTATGTCGGCGCTGCGCACGAGTTCGAGGTGTTCCGCACGACGAAGGGCGCGCTGTACCGCCGGGCGCTGCCGACCGAGCGGGCCGATGCGATCTACGAGCTCACGACGCCGGGCTTGCCAGCCCTGCGCCTCGTCGAGTACGACGACCCCGACGGCTCAATCGAGGCCCTCTTTGCCGCGAAGCCGGAGGCCGAGCAGCGGCTGGTGGCGCCGAGCCTCAAGGACGGGGCGGCCAAGGCGCCCGGCGCCGACGCCTCGAAGGCCGCCGCCCTCGCCCGCGCCCCGAAGGGCAAGTCCAAGAAGCCTGTTCGCGGCCTCGCCAAGTAGTCGGCGCTGGCCCTCTGACTTTCCACCGACACTCGCTGAGGTGTCCATGTCTCACCCCGTGCTGAACGTGCGCCCCCTGGGCGACGTGATCCGCTGCTTCACGCCGAGCGCCGCCTACGACGTGCCGACCGTGGCCCTGGCGGGCCTCGCCCACACGATCCTGCGGCCGGGAACGGCGACCGTGACACCCAACGGCGGCCACGCGCTGGTCACCGTGCGGCCCCGCGGCCGCCTGCCGCTCACCTTCCACGCCTACAAGGCCTAGGGGCGCCGATGAAACTCGCCAAGGGCTGCGCCTGCCTGCTGGCCGACGACGGCCAGGTGATTGACCCCTGCACGGCGCACGCGCGCCGGCTGCAGGCGATGATCGAGGAGGCGGCGCGCACGGGCTACTGCGCGCGCTGCCACGACAACGCCGTGGCCGAATGGAGTGCCGAGATGGGTGAGTGGGTGTCACCCTGCTGCGCCGCCCCCGTTCTGGTCGGCGGCGAGGCCTACCGCGCGCCCGCGCCGGAGGGACCGTGTTTCACCTGAGCCTCAGAACGGACAACGCCGCCTTCGCCGAAGCGGATGGCGAGCCCACCGAGGCGGCCGAAGAGCGAAAGGTCGCCCGCATCCTGCGCTGGCTCGCCGACGAGGTCGAGAACAGCGCCCGCAGCGGCCCGCTCTACGACGCCAACGGCAACACTGTCGGCTCCTTTCACTTTGACGAGGCCTGACATGACCGACACCATCAAGCCGCGCAACCGTGGCGGCCTGCTCGCTCCCTGGGTTCGTCTCGTGCGCGATGGGGCGCAGCCGGCCTACGACCCCAAGGCCGACCGGACGGGCGCGCTGCCCGACGGCAAGGTGAAGAGCCCGCCCCAGGTCTTCGCGCTGCTGCGCGAGCGCGCGGCCGCCGAGGAGGTCGAGGTCTTCTACGTCCTCGTCCTCAACGGCCAGTCGCGCCTCCTCGCCTGCCAGGAGGTGACGCGCGGCATCCTCACCAGCTCGCTCGTCCACCCGCGCGAGGTCTTCCGCCTGGCCGTGGCCTATGGGGCGGCCGGCATCATCGTCGCCCACAACCCCCCCTCGGGCGACCCCACGCCCTCGCCCGACGACCGGGCCGTGACCCGGCAGCTGGTCGAGGCCGGCCGCACGCTGGACATTCCGCTGTACGATCACGTGGTCCTGGGCGCCGACCGCTACCTAAGCTTCGCCGAAGCGGGGCTGCTGTGATGGCCCCAACAACCACCGGGGAGGGCGACTGACATGACGACGCCGCACACGCCGCACACGCCGGACGAAGAGGGCCGGAAACTTCTGGAGCTGGCAACGTGGGTAGAGTACGACATGGCCGCGTTGTGGTGCGCACGGCGCGGCATTGCGGGCAAGATCGGCGACCAACTTCCGATGAATATGAGTGCGCGAGCACTACACGAGATTGACCTCGATCCCGAGGCATTCGAGTTTCGCGTCCGACAGTGCGCCTATGAAATGGCGATGTCGCGGCTGGAGCCGGCCGTGCTCACGCGCACGCCGCACGTGCCACAAGGAAAGGAGAAGGTAACGTGACAGGCCATCGAGGCCGCTACCACGGAGGCCGCCTAGACATGGCACGGCACTCCGTTTCCTACGTCTCCGAGCATAGCGCAGTGGTGCGCTGCGCGTGCAGCCCGCAGCCGTTCGTTGGCGACAACCTCGCCGCGGCAGTCGGGCGGTACGCCGAGCACATCGCGGCGTCGGTCAACGCGGACCTGCTCGACGCGCTGCGGTTCGTGCGCGATGCGCTGGACCGGCACCTTGCTAACGTCGGCGACTACGCGGCGCTGTGCGAGGACCTGCAAGACATGGACGAGTCAGTGCGTGCGGCGCTGGCGAAGGCGGAGGGCCGCTGCCCCGGAGGCAAGCAGTGACCGCCCGCCGCAGCGATCCCGTTGGCCCACTGCGTCGCGTCGTGAGCGCAGACGAGAACGCTTGGGGTGCGCGGATCGAGACGCTAGAGTGCGGACACGAATACCGGCCACGCCGTGGACACCAGCCGATGCACGCCGAGCGGCGGCGTTGCCCGAAGTGTCCGAGCGCCGTGCTGGCGCGGGCCAGCGGGGAGGGCCGCTAGATGCCAGCCGGCCAGGAAACCGTGATCGTACCAGCCGCCGACTGCGAGGTCCGCTTCGGCGGCCTCGTCCTCATCCTCGCCGGCCCCTTGGCCGGCTGCCTCGGCCATGCGCGCGGCCGCAGCGCCGACGCCCTGCGCGTCGAGATCAGCCGCGCCCAACTGGAGGAGCACGCCGATGCGGGATCGTGAACGGTTCGTTGCCGAGGTCCGCCTCGCCAGCCTGGAGGCGCTGGCCGTCCCGCTCGGCGTCCATCTGCACCGGCGCGCCATCGCCCCCCTGGGCCTCGCCCAATGGCTGCTGACGGCCGCCGAGAACGCCGCCCGCTTCCCCTGGGCGGACGAGGAGACGCTGACCCGCCTGGCGTGGGGCCGCGAGGCCGCCGCCAGCAACTCGGCGCTCGCCAACCGCTTCCGCGCCTTCGGCCTCGCCCCGCCAGGCGACTATCTGGACGCCCTGCGCGCGGCGACCCTCGGCTTCTGGCTCGCCTCGGGGCTGACGATGCGGGAGGCGGCCGAGGCCGCCGGGCGCCGGCCCCGCGATCTCTCGCGCCTCGTCGCGCGCGTCGGCTCGGGCCTGGGCGGCCTGGGCCTGAGTCCGCGCGCCCTGCTCGCTCAATTGCGCCAGCGCGGCCCCCTCTGGGCGCTGCACCACTGGCTCGCGCCCCTCGTGCGCGCGACGCCCGAAGAGGCCTACACCTGTCCGTTCCTGCTGCGCCGCGTCCCGGCGCAGTCCCTTGCCGTACCCTCTGCTGAGGAGACCGTATGACCGCCGTTGCCAAGCCACGCACCCGCCGCGCGACCCTGACGCCCGACACCGTCGAGGCGGCCGACGCGCAGGCCAAGCAGGACTCCCTGCTCGGCCGCGTCCACCAGCTGCAGGAGGCCGCCGTGGACCTCCGCGGCGACACCCGCGCCCTCAGCGCCGAAGTCGTCGGTGAGGGCGATGCCGCGGCGGAGATCGACCGCGTGCGCCTGCGCCTGCACACGCCGCGGGGCGAGCTCGTCGTCGCCCCCAACCGGCTGGCCCACACCCAGCTCGCCGAGAAGGTCGGCATCCCGCGCGAGTACTACGACCGGATGCTGGGCGCCGCGCCGGCCCTGCTGGCCGAGAACGTCAACCGCTGGCTGCGCGAGCCCGACACGCGGCTGCTGCGGCTCATGAAGCCCCTGGCGCCGGCCGACGGCCAGCGCCTCGAGCGCATGGGTGCTCAGCTGACGCTGCGCGGCGTGCTCGGCGCGGCCTACCGGCCCGTGGACCACGCGCCGATCCTCAACACCCTCGCCCCGCTCGCGGCCGAGCGCGGCCTGCTCGTCCATGAGTACAACCTGGACGACGAACGGCTCTTCGTCCGCTGGGTCCAGCGCGAGTCGCGCGATGTGGCCGAGGTCGCCCGCGCCTATCGCCAGGCCCATCCCGGGGTCGGCGACCACGACGTCAGCCTGCACGAGTTCGTGCGCTTCGGCGTCTCGATCACGAACAGCGAGGTCGGCTGGTCGAGCTTCCGCGTCGAGGCCATGGTCGAGTTCATGCGGTGCGTCAACCTCTACGTCGAGACCAAGCAGCGCGTCCGCCACGTCGGCGGCCGCGCCCCCGTCGAGGAGGGCATCTTTGCGGCCGACACGCGGCGCCTGGACGACGCGGCGCTCGTCCTCAAGATCCGCGACCACTTCCTCGCCATCCTCACCGAAGACCAGATGCGCGCCGCCGCGGCCCGCATCGCCCAGGCCGAGGGCGTCGCCATCCCGCTGCCGCCCGAGGTGCCGCTCTTTGAGTTCGTGGACGGGTTCGCCGGTCACCACGGGCTGACGGAGGCCGAGACAGCCGTCCTCAAGGAAGAGGTTCTGGCCGAGCGCGCCGTCCTCGCCCAGCGGGGCGCGCCGAAGTCCGACCTGACGCCCTTCGAGCTGGCGCAGGGCCTGACGGCGACGGCGCGGCGGATGGCCGGGCAGAACTACACCCGCAAGACCGAGCTGGAGGCGCTGGGCTGGGACGTGCTCGGCGACACCGTCAGCGAGCTGCTGCGCGCCGGCGGCGTGGGGCGGAACTGACCATGCCGACGACGCCCAAGAAGGCCCCCAAGGCGCTGGTCCGCCAGTTCTCGCCGGCGCAGCCGACGGCCTGGTTCGTCCGGATCAGCGGCCATAGCTTCGGCTCCTCGGCCGAGGTCAAGCAGCAGCTCGACGCCGCGCTGCAGGCGATGTTCGACGCGGCGGGCTTGCTGCCCGGAATGCAGCAGGTCCGCATCACGGCGCAGGCGCCGCGCGAGCACGCGAAGCCGGCGTAGTCTGCAACCCGATGCCGGGGCGGGAGCGGCGAACCGCTCCCGCCCCAGGAGGAACCGATGGAGAACGAACCAGCGCGGCCGCTCCGCCTGTACGTCTGGGAGGGCGTGCTCTGCGACTACACCTGCGGCATGATTGTCGCCCTAGCGCCCGATCTGCCCACGGCGCGCCGGCTTGTTCGCAGCCGGGCCGCTCGGGGCGGCGGCTGCTTCACCGACGACATCGAGGACGCCCTCAAGGGGCGCCCGCAGGTCTGCAGGCGTCCGACGGCGCGCTACGTGCGCGGAGGAGGATGAATGGCCGAGATCGCGAACGACATGGTGAGCGGCGCCTGCTGCTCGCAATGCGGCGTGTACTTCGCCAAGGCGCATGGCTACCCGGTGCTCTGCGCCGCCTGCTGGGCGGACGCGCCGACCGCCGACCGGGCCGCGATGGGCGTCCAGCTGGCGCGGGAGCCGGAGCTGTGACCGCCCCCGACCCGCTCCAAGCCGCGCTCGATCTCCGTCCGCGGCGCTACCTGCCCGACGTCCGCAACGAGACGGTCGGCAGCCCGCGCTACCGGCCCGAGAACCCCGACACCTCGAAGAAGGCCGCCGCCGGCGCGGCCGACACGGCGCCGGCGCAGCGGCTCATGATCCTCGGCGCCCTGAAGGTCCTGGGGCGCGAGGGCGCCAACGCCTCCGAGCTCGACCAGCGCTTCGGCTGGCCGGCGGGGACGGCGGGGCGCCGGATGATCGACCTCGCGGCGCCGAAGCACGGACCACCTCTGGCCGTGCTCACGCTGCGCGAGCGCCCGACCGCGAGCGGGCGCGCGGGCGGCATCTACGTCGCCGCCGAATATGCGTAGCGCCCTCGCGGTCGGGGCGGCCGCGTGGCCGGACCCCGAGGCGGGGCTGCGGATCGTGCAGCGCCTCGCCATCAACCTGCTGGCGCTGCTCGCCAGCTTCGCGCTGTGGTTCTGGAGTTGGTGCCGAGCGAGCGACCGGCTGCGGGGCATGGGCCGTCGTCGTCGCCGGCCCTGATCGTCGCGGGGCGCGCCGCCGCCGAGGAAGCACCCCGCCACACCCTGCCAGCGCCCCAAGGCCGCGCGCAGCCGCCTTGGGGCGCCTTTCCCCGCCCCCAAGCCCCGGGCTAAGCCCTAGGGGCAGCCAGGGGCCTCGACGGCCCCCTAGCCACCCAGCCAGCGGGGCAGGGGCAGGCGAATCCTGAGCACGAGCCCCCCCAATAGGCCCGGCCCGGCCCGCAGCGCCCCCCCGCTGGCGACCACCCCATAGCCGACCCCCGCGCCCAGCGTCACCGGCGCCTCGCGCCGGCTCGCCAGCGCCGCGTCCAGCGCGCGCCGGGCCGCGTCCCGCTGCCGCGCCACGCTGTCCGCATAGGCCCACGCCTGGAGGATCTGCCGCGCCTTGAGCGTCGTGTCGGCCTCGAGCGCCGCGACGTGGCGGTCGCTCGCCGCCCGCTCCGAGTCCACGCTGGCCCGCGTGCTGTCCACCGCCGCGCGGATCGCCCCGGTGTCCGGCACGGGGATGCGGGCGAAGAAGCTGTCCGTCGTCGTCCGCGCCGGCCGGACGGCCGCCGCCGCCTGCGCGACCGCCGCGGCGCTCACGCTGTCGGCTCGGTGCTGGGCCGCCTGCGCCAGCGCGCGCGTGCTGTCGAGCGCCTGGCTCGCGGCGGCCAGCGAGTCGCGGGCCGCCCACTCTGCGTCCGTGGCGCCGCTGCCCCAGCGCCCGAGGGCGAAGCCGACGGCGAGGAGCGCGACCGCGACCCCGATCTGGACCGTGCGCTTCATCGCAACACCTCCCGCAGGATCCGCCTGGGCACCAGGCCGCGGCGCACGAGGCGGCGCAGGACGCGCCGCTGCTGCGCCTCGCTCGGACCGGCGGCCAGGGCCGGCCCGCAATGCGGACAGGCGCGGCGCCCGTCGTCCCCGCTCGTCAGCCGGCCGCAGCGGGCGCAGAAGACGGCGCTCA
>JAJYLI010000107.1 GCA_021787855.1 bacterium
GGCGAGACCGGGGCCCGCTGGTGGTTGAAGCGGACGAACATGATGTGACAGGGGCGCCGGGCTCGGCGACGGGAAAGGACCGCGACGACGACCCTTCTCATGATCCGTTGGTCGGTGGTTCGATCCCACCAGGGCCCATTCGGCGATCAGTCGCTGTCGAGGTCTTTCTTCGCGGACTTGATGAACCGCCCGAAGGCCTTGTCCCGCTTCCGCCTCTCGCCGCGGGACAGGTGGGAGAACTCGGACTCCTTCCCCAGTTTCACGAAGTTCTCGTAGTGGTCGGCCCCGATCCGGCCGCCGGCCACCGCGTCCCGCACCGCGCAGCCCGGCTCCCTAGTGTGCGTGCAATCCGCGAAGCGGCACTGCGACGCCAGCGCCTGGATGTCGGCGTACCCCGCCTTGATCCCGCCCTCGGCCACCGACACACCGAACTCGCGCATCCCGGGGTTGTCGATGACCATCGCCCCGGTATCGAGGAGCAGGAGCTCCCTCCGGACGGTGGTGTGGCGTCCCTCACCGCTGCCGCTGACCGCCTTGGTCGCGAGCACGTCCCGGCCCATCAGGGCATTGATGATCGTGCTCTTCCCGACGCCGGATGAGCCGACGAAGCAATAGGCCTTGCCCGGAGCGAGGACGCCCATCAGCTGTTCGACGCCCTCCTTCGTGACGTTGCTCACCGTCATGACCGGATCCGTAATGCCGGCGCTCCGGATCTCCTGCAGCTGGGCCGCCAGCACCTCGGGCGACACGAGATCGACCTTCGTCAGCAGGATCAACGGAGTGGCGCCGCCGTCCTTCACCATGACCAGATAGCGCTCCAGCCGCTTCAGGTTGAAGTCGTAGTGGCACGACTGGACGACGACGACGAAGTCCACGTTGGCCGCGATCATCTGGTAGTCGACGGCGTCGCCCGGCGCTTTGCGACGGAGGGAAGTCCTTCGATCGAGCAGCGCGTGGACGATGCCGAACTGGTCGGAAGCGGCCTTCTCCACGCACACCCAGTCCCCGACGCAGGGCCGCTGCAGCGCGGCCTCGGCTTCGTGCAGGTACGTCCCCGAGAGCTTGGCCCGAAAGAACCCCGGCTTGCCGATCAGCAGCAGCTGGTCGCGACCCACGGCGGCGACGCGCGCAACGCCGTCCTCGCCGCGACAGCGGCCGGATCGCGACGCAAACCACTCGTTCCAGCCCAGGGCCTCGAGCGTGAGTTCGGCCATCGCCTGGAATCATCGCCGCCGTGCCGGCGGTTGTCCACCGCGCGCCTCACGGGCCGCCCTGCGCCGCCCAACGAGCCTACTGCTTTGTTGCCGTCCAGGTGAAGGTCGCGTTGGGAGCGCAAGTACCGAACGAGGCGGCCCGACCCGCCAGGCCGCCCCCAGCCAGCGTTCCGCCGAACGCGAGGAAGCACCCGCTTCCAGCGTCCTCCGCCGCCAGCACGAGGCTGTCGTTCCGGATCGAGAAATCCCGGGTCCCCGTACCCCAGGTGAAGATCGCGAACGCCGGGTTGAGATTCGACCACACGACGTTGGCGTACGTGGCGGAGTAGACGGTGTCGGTCTTCGCGATCGTTAGGGTCCATGGGGACGGCGAGAGCGCCGAACCCGCCGGAACCGAGTCCCAGACGACCAGGATCAGGTGAGACGCGTGGTCGGTACGGAAGCTGCAATCTACCCCGGCCGGGCCGGGCGGCCGCTACGGCATCATGATCCGGCCTCCTCTCGCCGCCGTCATGTAACACCCGCCGGGCCCGGGCCGCCAATCCCGCCCCGGGGCGCCGATGCAACATTCCCCGCCCCGCCTGCGTATAATGGCCTCGAAGCCGGCACCCGACGTCCACCCGTCTCCTGCTTTGGAAGGACCACCCCATGCGGGCCACTCGCCTGGCGCTCACGCTGTCGCTGCTCGCCGCTCCCGCGCTCGCCCAGCAGTCCAACACCGCGCTGATGGCGAACGACCACTACACCCGGTCGCACGACTACAACCTGATCCACCAGCGGATCGAGGTGTCGGCCTTCAACTGGGACTCGACGTCGTTCGAGGGCCGGGTCACCACGACGCTGGAGTCGCTGCGGCCGGGCCTGGACTCGATCATCCTCGACGAGGGCGGGATGCTCGAGAACACCGCCGTGACCGACGCGCGCGGGAACACCCTGAAGAGCGCGCACGACGGGGACACGCTGGTCGTCTTCCCCGCGGCGCCGGTGGGCTTCCACGACACGCTCACCTTCACCGTGGCCTACCACGGCAAGGTGCGGAGCGGCCGGGGGCTGACGTACATCAACGCCTCGAGCGGCCACGACGCCCACCCGCAGCAGATCTGGAGCCAGGGCGAGGCGATGGACAACCACTTCTGGTTCCCGACCTACGACTTCCCGAACGACAAGGCGACCTGGGAGATGGTGGCCGTCGTCCCGCGGGCGGACATGGCGGTCTCCAACGGGCGGCTGGTCTCCAACCTGGTCCACGGCGCGACCCGCACCGTGGTGTGGGACCAGGACCGCCCCTCGGCCACGTACCTCATCTCGCTGATCGTCGCCCCGCTGGCCGAGCTCAAGGACAGCTGGGACGGCATCCCGGTGGACTACTTCGTCTATCACGCCGACAGCTCGATCGCCTGGCGGCTGTTCCACGTCACGCCCGACATGATCGCCACGTACTCGCGGCTCACCGGCATCCGCTACCCGTGGGAGAAGTACGCCCAGACCACCGTCGCCAACTTCTTCGGCGGGATGGAGAACGTCAGCGCCACGACCCTGGTGGACTGGCTGCCCGACGCGCGGGCCTACCAGGACCGGCCGTGGTACCGCTGGATCCTCATCCCGCACGAGCTGGCGCACCAGTGGTTCGGCGACTACGTGACCACCGAGAACTGGGCCAACACCTGGCTCAACGAGGGCTTCGCGGAGTTCATGCCGGGCCAGTACTGGGGCGGCAAGCTCGGTCCCCACGCCGCCCAGGACTACTACCTGGACGAGTACCGCTCGTACCTGAACATCGAGGCGCGGCGCTCCATGCCGCTCGCGTCCATGGGCTCGAACAACATCTACCCCAAGGGCGCGCTGGTGCTGGAGATGCTGCTCCACGAGCTGGGGCCGCAGCGCTTCTGGGCGGGGATCCACACCTACCTCACGCGCCACGCCTTCGGCGTCGCCACCACCGACGACCTGCGGCAGGCGTTCCTCGCGGCCACCGGCGAGAACCTCGACCGCTTCTTCAGCGAGTGGATCTACCAGGCCGGCTACCCGCAGTTCGTCGTGACGGCGGCGTACGACACCACCGCCCACGCGGTGACGCTGACGATCAAGCAGACGCAGGTGGACACCCTCAAGCCCGACAGCACGGGGCTCAAGTTCACCGTGCCGCCGGTGTTCCACATGCCGGTGGTGATCCGGGTGGGGACCGCGCAGGGCGATGTGACGCGGCGCGTGGAGCTCGACGCCCGCGAGCAGACCGTCACCATCCCGGGCGTCATGAGCGCGCCCACCATGGTGATCTTCGACGACGGCGACCGGATCCTGAAGAGCCTGGACTTCGCCCAGCCGACCGCCTGGCTGGCGAACGAGCTCCAGAACGATTCGAACCTGTGGGACCGCGCGTGGGCCACGGACCAGCTCGCGAAGCGGCCGGACGACGCGGCGGCGGCCGCGGCGCTGGCCGACGCGGCGGAGCACGCCGACTATTACCGCACCCGCAAGGAGGCCGCGGTGGCCCTGGGCGGCTTCCCAGCCACCGTGGCGATGCCGGCGCTGGAGGCGGCGCTCAAGGACACCTCGTCCGCCGTGCGCGCCGGCGCGCTCGACGCGCTGGGCCGGCTGGGCGGGCCGCAGGCCGCGGAGCTGGCGCGCCGCGCGTTCGAGCAGGACGCGAGCTACGACGTGCGCGCCGCCGCCGTCACGGCCCTCGGCCAGGCGGACCGCGCGCAGGCGAGCCAGGTCATCGCCACCGCCCTCACCACACCGTCGTACCGCGACGTGATCCAGGACGCCGCGCTGCGGCTGATGGCCACGATCATGGACACGACGCAGCTCGGCATCGTGGATTCGCTGTTCGGCCAGACGCGGATGGCGGGGTACGTGCTGGCGGCGATGGGAACCAAGGGCAGCCCGCGGGCGCTGGCGTTGCTGGCCGCCCACCTCGACGACCCCCAGCCGGAGCTGCGGACCTGGGCGCTGCAGGCCTACCGCTTCGCGATGCCCAGAGACCTCGCGCTGAAGCAGCTCCAGGCCGCGGAAAGCGGGCTCACCCACGCCGACATCCGGCGGGCGGTGCAGCGCGCGATCCAGGAAATCCAGGGGGGCAGCACGGCCCGGTAGCGGCCCGCCGGGGGAACGGGGGGGGCGGGGCGCGTCCCGGCGGACGACCCCGGCGGCCCTAGCCGCCGGGGCCCTGGTCCGGGAGCCTGGGCGTCGGAGCCCCGGGCAGGGGGCGCGCGAACTCCACGCCGACCAGGCGCTGGACCTCGGTGTAGCGCGCGATCTGGTGGCTGACCCCTCCCTGGAAGAACGGCCTCAACACCCCGTCTATGCGGCCGGGCATCAGGACGTTGGGGAACACCTCCGTGAACGTGATGACGGAGCTGTCCGAGGCCAGGCCCTGCATGGCGCGCCCGGGACGGGTCAGGCTGATCACCGCCCGCCGCACCTGGTAGTTGTCCGGGTCCAGGTCCACCTCACCCTCGATGTCGGGCGTGCGGATGGACTGGGCGGGCACGAACCGGAACCGGACCACCAAGCCCCGTCCATGGGAAACGAGCCCGGCGTACGCGAAGCAGTGACTCGCCTGGAAGGTGCTGTCGGCGAAGTCGGCGAGCATCGGCAGGTTCACGACCAGGCTCAGCTCGCTGCCGACGCCCCGCCCCATGGTGACGACCCGGCCGGGACGATAGGAGCGGAGCGCGCTGCTCAGCAGCAGCGTGTCGCGCGTCGAGTCCACGGCGCTCCCCGCGGCGTCGTAGTCCACGAAGGTGCGCGCCATCCGGAAATAGAACGGATACGTCCGGGCCAGCAGCCGGGAGCGCGCCGCGTTTTCGCGGAGCTGGTCGAAGACCTCGGCCAGCTGCGGCTGCACCGCCGAGTCCGGCGGTCCGGGGTAGACACACCCCCGCCCCCGGGCCTCGACCTTGATGGCCGCCAGCTCCACCGCGAGCTGCTCCAGCACGACCTGCACCGTCAGGCGGGCGCCGCGCTGCACGACCACGGTGGTGTCGGCCGGGCGGTAGCCGACCTGGCGCGTCACCAGGTGATAGGTGCCGGGGACCACCCCGGGGAAGAGAAACGCGCCGCTGTCGTCGGTGAACTGCGCGCTGTCGCCGGGCAGGAGGGCGACCACCGCGTACGGAACGGGCGCGCCGTCCGCCGCGCGCACCACGCCGCGCACGGTGCCGCCCTGCTGAGCCTCCGCGCGTCCGCCGCCGGCGGCCAGGGCCGCCAGGATCGCCAGCAATCCCCATCCGCGTCGCCGCACGCCCGCTCCTTCCGGTGCCTCAGGGCACCGACGGGCGCGGCGTCGCCGCCGCGCACGTGATGGTGACGGCGCCGGGCGCGAGGCCGAGGGCGGTGGCCTCCACGCTCACCGCGCCCGGCGTCCGCCCCGCCTGCACGATCGCCGCCGCCAGACCGTTGAACACCCGCCGCACCGTGCCCTTGTCCGCCTCGTGGCAGCTCGGGTCCCCGTTGCCGAGCCCGATCAGCCGGCCCGCCCCCGCGACGCCGAAGGCGACTTCGTGGTCGGCCACCGGCACCAGCCGTCCCGCCGCGTCCACCGCCCGCACCGTCACGACCGCGATGTCCTCGCCGTCGGCCGCGATGCTCGCGCGGTCGGCCTCGAGCACCAGCTTCACCGCCCCGCCCGTGGTCTCGCGCCGCGCCGTGAGGGCCGGCGCGCTCCCCGCGCCCCGGTACCCGCGCGCCTCCAGCGTGCCCGGCGCGTACGGCACCTTCCACGCCAGGTGCGAGTCCTTCTGCACGGTCTGCGCGCCAAGGCTGCGACCGTTCAGCAGCAGCTCCACGCGGTCGAGGTTGCTGTAGCACCACACCTCGATCTCCTGCCCCTCCCGCCCCGGCCAGTTCCAGTGCGGGAACAGGTGCAGCACCGGCTCGTTCCCCCACCACGCCTTGTAGTACCAGGCGTTGTCCTTGAAGAAGCCGCAGGTGTCCAGCAGCCCGAAGTGCGAGCTGATGCACGGCCACTTGTAGGGGGTGGGCTCGCCGCGGTAGTCGAAGCCCGTCCACACGAAGCCGCCTTCGAGGAATGGCCGCGCGTCGTAGTACGTCCACCACTGCTCCGCCGTCGCGCCCCACGGCGGGGCATTGACGTCGTAGGCGCTCATGTAGCCCCGCACCGGGTCGTTGGCGTAGATCCCGCGGGTCGAGAGCGTGCTGGCCACCTCGGTGCCCATGGTCGGCTGCCGCGGATGCTCCTTGTGGTACTCGTCAATGCTGCCATGCACGTAGTTGAAGCCCTGGATGTCCACCACGCTCGACAGGCCCTGGCCCCACGAGCCGTTCATCGCCTCGGTGATGGGGCGCGTCGGGTCGAGCTTCCGGGCCAGCCGCTTCATCGCGGCGGCGATCAGCGCCCCGCGCTCGGTGCCCTGCACGACCCACTCCTCGTTGCCGATGGACCACGCGAACACGCAGGGATGGTTGCGGTCGCGCCGGACCATCCGGCCGAATTCCTTCAACCCCTCGTCGCTGGAGGACATCATGCGCGTCTCGTCCAGCACCAGCATGCCCAGCCGGTCGCAGGCGTCGAGCAGCTCGGGCGTCGGAGGGTTGTGCGACGTGCGATAGGCGTTGGCCCCCATCGCCTTGAGCCGCTCCACGCGGTAGGCCTGCAGCCGGTCCGGGAGCGCCGAGCCCACGCCGGCGTGGTCCTGGTGGTTGCAGGTGCCCTGGAGCTCCACGCGCTCCCCGTTCAGCAGGAAGCCGCGGTCGGGATCGTAGGCCATGGTGCGGATGCCGAACGGCGTCTCGACCCGGTCCACCTCGACGCCTCCCGCCTCGACCACGGTGGTGAGCCGGTAGAGGCGCGGCGTGTCCACCGACCACAGCGCGGGCCGGCGCACGGTGAGCCGCTGCGCCAGCTCGCGCCCGCTCCAGGCGTCCAGCCGGACCGGCGCCGTGGTGGCGGTCGCCACCTCCGCGCCGCCGGGATCGGTCACCGTGAGGCGCAGCCGGCACACGGGCGTCTCGCCGCTCTCGTTCTCCAGCTGCGTCGCCACGGCGAGAGCGGCCTCGTCCCCCTTCACGTCCGACGTGACGTAGCTGCCCCACTGAGCGACGTGCGTGGGCGCCGCCTTCACCAGCCACACGTGGCGGTAGATCCCGGCGCCTTCGTAGAACCAGCCCTCGTGCTCGGTGGCGTCGGCGCGCACCACCAGCACGTTCGCGCCGCCCTCCCCCTCCCCGTAGTTGGCGAAGTCGCTGATGTCGAAGGTGAACGGCGCGTACCCGCTCAGGTTCCGGCCCAGGTACACGCCGTTCAGGGCCACCTGGCAGTCCCGGAACACGCCGTCGAACTCCAGGCTCAGCCGGCGCCCCTGATCGGCCGCCGGAAGCTGGAACACGCGCCGGTACCAGCCGATGCTGGTCGCGGGGTAGTCCCGCCCCACCGGCTTGAAGCCCCAGTTGAACAGCCGGGGGTCGTTCACGAACGGGAGCGCGACGACCCAGTCGTGCGGCAGGTCCACCGCCTCCCAGGCGCTGTCGTCGAAGTCGGGCTTGGAGACGGGCAGCATGAAGGCGCCGGTCTTGGCGAACTCCTCGCCGCGGCCGAACCCGAAGTCCTGCCGCGGATCGTCCGCGTTGCCGAGGTGGAAGCGCCAGCCGGGGTCCATCAGCAGCCGCTCGCGCCCGGCGCCGGCCGCCGCGCCCGGGGCGGCGGATGGGCCGGCGGTCACGGCCGCGGGTCCGGCGGCGGGACCGGACAGCGGGGGCATCGCCCAGGCGCCCAGCGAGGCCGCCAGGCCCGTTTTCACCACGTCACGTCTGGTCCAGTCACGCATTCCGGCGCTCCTCGCTACTGCCGGCAGGACCCCGTCGGATCGGGCTTCGGGTGATCTACCCGCGGCCGGTGGTCCAGGTCCGCCACGTGCACCACGGGACGGGGAGATCGGCCGCGGCGTCACCGGGCCGCCGACGGGTGGCGGCGTCAGTCATGGCCGCCGGCCTGGGGGTGCGCGACGTCGCGCGCGACCACGTAGTAGTCCGGGTCCACCGCGAACGCGGCGGGATCGCTCAGGCGCAGCGGGCTCCGCTGCCACGCGGTGGTCGGGTGGATGACGGTGTAGCCCGAATCGGTGAGCGTGACCGCGACCGGCATGGCGAAGCCCGGCACCACGTCCGCCCAGCGGTAGCGCAGCGTCCGGCCGGCGATCCGGTATTCCAGCGCCGGCACCATGGTGGTGGTGAGGTACTGCGCGAACACCTTGCTCAGGTCCACGCCGGCCTGCGCGCTCATGTAGTCCTCGACCTGCCGTCCGGTCACGGTCTGGTGGTAGAACGTGCGGTTCAGGCCCCGGAGGATGTCGCGCCACTTCGCGTCGTTCCCGACGATCTGGCGGATGGTGTGCAGCATCTCCCCGCCCTTGGAGTACATGTCCTCCGAGCCGCTGGCGTTGACGCCGTACGCCGGGATGATCGGCGTCCGGTTGTGGACCCAGTTGCGGTTCCCGATGATGTAGGCCGCGCCCGAGTCCTTGCCCATCAGACACTCGGTGTACAGCCCCTCGGCGTAGTTCGCGAAGCTCTCGTGCACCCACATGTCGGCCAGGTCCTTGGCGGTGATGCTGTTGCCGAACCACTCGTGGGCGCTCTCGTGCACGATGATGAAGTCCCACTTCATCCCCAGGCCGGTCCGGGACCAGTCGCGACCCTGGTAGCCGTTGGCGTAGCGGTTGCCGTAGCCGATGTCGCTCTGGTGCTCCATGCCGTTGTTGGGGACCTCGACCAGCTTGTACCCGTCGGTGTACCAGGGGTACGGTCCGAACCAGTGCTCGAAGCACTGGAGCATCGAGGTGACCTGGGTGAACTGCCGCCGCGCCGCCTCGAGGTGGTACGCCAGCGGCCAGTAGTCCAGCGTCAGCGGCCCCCGCTCCCCCTGGTACACGCCGCCGAAGTGCGCGAAGTCGCTGCTGGCGGCGATGGTCACGTCGTAGTTGTTGATCGGGTCGGCGACGAACCACTCCTCGGTCGCGGTGCCGTCGCCGTGGGGCGTCACCCGCCGCAGCCGCCCGTTGGAGACGTCGAAGATGGAATCCGGCAGCGTGATCGCGATGCGCTGGCTGTCGGGCTCGTCGGCCTGGGTGTCCTTGTTCGGCCACCAGATGCTCGCGCCCACCCCCTCGTCGGTGGTCACGATCCACGGGTGCCCGAGGCTGTCGGCGGTCCAGGTGAACCCGCCGTCCCACGGCGGCCGCTTGGCGACGTGCGGGCGCCCGTGGTAATAGACGGTGATCGTCTCGGTCGCGCCCAGGGGCTGCGGCGCCGTCAGCGCGGCGAAGAAGGCGTTGCCGTCCCGGCGGTAGGTGACCTGGCGGCCGTCCTGCACCATGCTGTCCACGACCAGGGGTTCCTGCAGGTCTATCTGCATCTCGTGCGGGGCGCCGACCACCCGGTAGGTGATCCCGTTCCAGCCGCTGATGGTGCTGTCGGCGGGCTGGATCGCGACGTGGAGATCGTAGAACGTGACGTCCCACCAGGTCCGCTCCGGACTGGTGAGCGAGCCGCGCAGCGAGTCGGCATGCGTGTAGACGGGGGGCTGCTGCGCGACCGCCGCCACCGGGACGGCGAGCAGCGCGGCCAGCAGGGCGACACGGGTCATGCGGGGCTCCGGGAAGGGGACGGGCGGGCGGCGGCGCCGGGAGGCGCGGCCGCGCTCACCGCCGGCGGGCGCGGGCCGGGCGCGGGTCCACCACCGGCCGCCCGTACATGGCCCGCATGACGCAGATGTACACGTCGAGCGGCGGCAGCCCGGCGTCCGCCCGCCGCTGGTCGAGACGGCCCACATCGGCGATGGAATCGAACCGCATCGGCTGGTTGCCGGCCAGCTGGAGCTGGGTGCCGTAGCGCTGCAGCTGCCCGTGCGAGACCCGCCAGCGGTCGTCGAGCATGGCGTATTCGCCCGGCGAGTACTCGCCGGAAGGGAGCGCGTGCATCAGGCTCAAGGCCTCGAGCTGCATGCCGGGATTGTGCTGCACGACGAGGAAGGCCGCGTCGGCGCCCTCCACGCCAACCATGGCGCGCGTGGGCCAGCCGAACCGCGCGATGATCTCCTGGAGCGCCGCGGCGTCCGCCGAGTCCGCCTCCGCCATGCGGCGCATGAAGGTCGGGCTCTCGACCGAGTCCGCCAGATCCGGGCCCGAGCGGGCGGCCTGGTCGCGACGCCCCAGGGCGAGCAGCACCCGGCGGAGCGAATCGTCGGACCAGCCGCCCGCCGTGTCGGCCGCGGGCGACCACTGCCCGGCCACCTTCTTCCAGGCCGTCGCGGTGTCCCGCGCCATGCAGGCGCTCACCGCGCTGTCGGCGGCGGG
>JAJYLI010000108.1 GCA_021787855.1 bacterium
GGGGAGGGGTTTAGGGGTTAGGGGCTAGGGGTTAGGGGCTAGGGAGGACAACAGCTCCAGCAGCCAGGCATGGATCACGGGGTTGCCCGCGACGATCGCGCCGTGGCGGACCACGTCGCGTTCGCCCGCCAGGCCCGTCACCACGCCGCCGGCCTCGCGCACGATCAGCGTGCCGGCCGCGACGTCCCAGGGCGCCAGGGTCAACTCCCAGAACCCGTCGAACCGGCCCGCCGCTACGTCGCACAGGTCGAGGGCCGCGGAGCCCGGACGCCGCAGGCCCCCGGAGGCCGCCGCCACCGCGGCGAACTGCGCCTGGTAGCGCGGCAGCTCCTCGAGGCGGCGGAACGGGAACCCCGTGCCGATCAGCGCCTGGTGCGGCTGGTGTACCCGGGAGACGGCGATGCGGGCGTCGTCCTGCCACGCGCCGCCGCCCTTGATCGCGCGATAGCGGGTCCCCGCGGGCACATGGTGCACCACGGCCGCGACGGGCTCGCCATCCACCAGCGCGCCGATGGACACGGCGTAGAACGGAAAGCGGTGCAGGAAGTTGGTCGTGCCGTCCAGCGGGTCCACGACCCAGGTGAGGCGGGACGGCGCGGCGGCGTCGGGCGTCAGCTCCTCGCCCAGCACCACGCCGCCGGGGACCGCGGCCGCGAGGGTCTCGCCGATGAGCCGCTCGGACTCGCGGTCCACCTCCGTGACGAAATCGGCGCGCCCCTTCGCCTCCCAGCGCTCGGGGCCGTAGCGGCCCTCCTCCCGGCGCAGGAACGCCGCGGCGCGGTCGGCCGCAAGTTCCGCCGCCGCCAGCAGTTGGGACGCCTCGGGGTTCACTGGCCCCACCCCGGCGCCATCCTTAGATTGGCGGGATGCATCGAGTCTTCAGCGGCATCCAGCCCTCCGGTGAGCTGCACATCGGCAACTACCTCGGCGCGGTCAGGAACTGGGTCGCGCTCCAGAGCGAGTACGAGTGCATCTTCAGCATCGTGGACCTGCACGCGATCACCCAGCCCTACGATCGCGACGCGCTGGCCACGCGCACCTTCGAGATGGCCCTGGGGCTCCTGGCCGCGGGCATAGACCCGGAGCGCTCCACGCTGTTCGTGCAGTCGCAGGTCGCCGAGCACGCCGAGCTGGCCTGGGCCCTCTCCGTGGTCGCGCCCCTCGGCGATCTGGAGCGCATGACGCAGTTCAAGGACAAGGCGGCGCGCGAGGAGACGGTGCCCGCGGCGCTGCTCAACTACCCGATCCTCATGGCCGCCGACATCCTGCTCTACCGCGCGGATCAGGTGCCCGTCGGGGAAGATCAACTCCAGCACCTCGAGCTGGCGCGCGAGCTGGCGCGGCGGTGGAACGCGCGGTTCCGGCCCGGGTTCTTCGCCGAGCCCCAGCCGATGCTTTCCCGGGCCCGCCGGATCGTCGGGCTCGACGGCAACGCGAAGATGTCCAAGAGCCTCGGCAACACCATCGGCATCCTGGAGACGCCGGAGCAGATCTGGGAGAAGCTGAAGCCCGCGATGACCGATCCGGCGCGCAAGACGCGCAAGGACCCCGGCAACCCCGACATCTGCAACATCTATCACCTCCACCAGCACTTCTCGACCCCGGCCCAGGTCGAGCACGTCGCGCACATGTGCCGCACGGCGGGGTGGGGGTGCCTGGACTGCAAGCGCCTGCTGGCGGACAATATGATAGCGGCCCTGGCGCCGATCCGGGAGCGCGCGGCGGACCTGCGGGCGCACCCGGAGCGGGTGCGCGAGGTGCTGGCGTCGGGCGCGGAGCGGTGCCGGACGATCGCGCGGGAGACGATGGGCGAGGTGCGCGAGATCATGGGCTTCTACGGGGCCGGGGCGGCGGCGCGGGCGACGTGAGCCGCCGGCTGGTCGTGGACCTGGGCTCGCGGCGGCCCGTCTGGCGGCCTCCGGAGCGCTTCTTCGGGGCGCTGGCGGGCGCGGCCGGGACGGCCTGGCGGGTGGAGGTGGTGCGCGCGCCCTCGGACAGCGACGGCGACGGCACGGCGGGCTCCCCCGAGGCGGTGGCTGTGGCCGCCGGGGCCGAGGCCTATATTGGGTGGGGCATTTCCGAGGCGGTGCTCGAGGCCGGCCGGGGCACGCTCAAGTGGGTGCACACGGCGGCGGCCGGCGTCGGGGCCAGCCTCACGCCGGCGTTACGGGCGTCGGGGGCCGTGCTGACGAATTCGGCGGGCGTGCACGCCGAGCCGATCGCGGAGTGGGTGGTCGGCGCGGTGCTGCACTTCTTCCGGGGCATGGACGTCGCGGCGCGCGCGCAGCGGGAGCGCCGCTGGGCGAAGGACGATCTCACCGGCCTGCCGTGCCCGCTCCGGGAGGTGGCCGGAAGCCGGGCCGCCGTCTTCGGGCTCGGGGGGATCGGGCGCGCGGTGGCGACGCGGCTGGCCGCGCTCGGCGCCGAGGTGCGCGCGGTGCGCCGCCGCCCGGCGCTGGGCGGCGCGCCCGGCATTCCCGCCGTGGGGCCGGGCCAGGCGGACTGGGCCCTGGAGGGCGCCGCGATCCTGGTGGTGGCCGCGCCGCTGACGCCGGGGACGCGCGGGGCGATCGGCGCGCCGCACCTGGCGCGGCTGGGCGACGGCGCGGTGGTGGTGAACGTGTCGCGGGGCGCGGTCGTGGACGAGGCGGCGCTGCTCGCGGCGCTGGAGTCGGGCAAGGTCCGGGGGGCGGCGCTCGACGTGTTCAGCCCGGAGCCGCCGCCGCCGGAGCATCCGTTCTGGAGCCATCCCCGGGTGCTGGTGCACCCGCACGCGGCGGCGGTGACGCCGCGCTACTGGGACCGGCAGCAGGCGCTGGTGCTGGAGAACTGGGCGCGATACCGTGACGGGCGGGAGCTGGTGAACGTGGTGGACCTGGCGGCGGGGTACTGAATGGAGAAGATCATCAAGGCGGCGGTGGACCGCGGCGCGTCGGACCTGCACATCAAGGCGGGCGACGTGTTCCGGGCGCGCATTGACGGGAAGCTGGTGCCGCTCACCAAGCAGCGCCTCACGCCGGAGCAGACCAAGGCGATCGCGCTGCAGTTCATTCCCGGCGTCGAGGAACGCGCCAAGATCGACAAGATCCAGGACTACGACTGCTCGTGGGGCGCCCCGGGCATCGGGCGGTTCCGGGTGAACATCCTGCGGCAGCGCTCGTCGTTCATGATCGTGATGCGGGTGATCCCCTTCGAGGTGCCGACCTTCGACGCGCTGAAGCTGCCGCCGGTGCTGGCCACCATCGCCGCGGCCGAGCGCGGCATGATCCTGGTCACCGGGGTCACGGGCAGCGGCAAGAGCTCGACCATGGCCGCGATGATTGACGGCATCAACCGCAGCCAGCAGAAGCACATCGTCACGCTCGAGAACCCGATCGAGTTCCTGCACCGGGACATCAACTGCAGCCTCACGCAGCGGGAGATCGGCACGGACACGGAGAGCTTCCGTACCGGCCTGCGGGCGGCGCTGCGCCAGGATCCCGACGTGATCCTGATCGGGGAGATGCGCGACGCGGAGACGATTGACACGGCGATGAAGGCGGCGGAGACCGGCCACCTGCTGGTTTCGACGCTGCACACGCCCGACGCCACGACGACGATCAGCCGCGTCATCGCCATGTTCACCCCCGAGGAGCAGGAGATCGTGCGGGTGCGGCTGGCCGACTCGCTGCACGCGGTGATTTCGCAGCGGCTGCTGCGGCGCAAGGACGGCCACGGGCGCGTGGCCGCGCTCGAGGTCATGATCGTCACGGCCACGATCAAGGACCTGATCCTGGATCAGAACCGGACGTCGGAGATCCGGGAGTTCATCGCCGATGGCCGCGAGCAGTACGGCATGCAGACGTTCGACCAGCACCTCCAGGACCTGGTCGCGCAGGACGTGGTCGAGTACGACACGGCGCTGGCGAACTCGTCGAACCCGTCCGACTTCGAGCTGCAGATGAAGACCTTCCGGCGCAGGTCGCGGATGACCGCCAGCGTGAAGGGGCCGGCGGAGGTTCCCGGCGGGGCGGGCAAGGCCGGGGCGGCGGGGGGCGGCGAGGCCGCGGCCCCCGCCGAGCCGGACCGGCCGGAGGGGTTCACCGACGACCTGTCGAGCATGCTGCCGTCGTGACGCCCGGCGCGCTGCACGGGGTGCTGGTGCCGCTCACCACGCCGTTCGACGCCGTGACCGGCGACGTGGCGCCGGTGGAGTTGCGCGCGCTGGCGCGCGAGCTGCTGGCCCGCGGCGTGGACGGCCTGGTGGTGGCGGGCACGACGGGCGAGGGGCCCCTGCTGGACGACGGCGAGCGCACGCATCTGGTGGAGTGGCTGCGGGAGGTGGTCCCCGAGGACCGGTGGCTGATCGCGGGCACCGGCGCCGAGTCCACGCGGGCCACGGTGCGGGCCACCGAGCTGGCCGGGGCGGCGGGCGCCGACGCCGTGCTGGTGCGGCCGCCCGCCTACTTCGGCGGGGCGTTGTCGCCCGCGGCGCTGGCCGACCACTACGTCCGGGTCGCCGACGCCAGCCCGGTGCCGGTGCTGGTGTACAACATCCCCAAGCACACCCACGTGCTGCTCCACGAGAGCGTGCTGCGCGCGCTGGCCGAGCACGAGCGCGTGATCGGCTTCAAGGATTCCTCCGGCGACCTCAAGGTGCTGGCGGGCTACCGGGCCGCGGCGCCGCGCCTCAAGGCGCTGGTGGGCTCGGGCGCGCTGTTCTACCCCGCGCTGGAGCTGGGGGCGGACGGCGGCGTGCTGGCGGTGGCCGCCTTCGCGGCGGAGCGGTGCGTCGCCCTGTACCGGGCCTTCCGCGCGGCGGACCGCCGGGCGGCGGGGGCGGAGCAGGAGCGCCTCACGCCGCTGGCGCGCGCCATCGTGGGCGAGCTGGGCATCCCCGGCGTCAAGGCGGCGCTGGACCTGGTGGGGCTGCCGGGCGGCCCGGTGCGCCCGCCGCTGGCGGCGCTCGACGAGCGCCACCGCTCGCGCGTGGCGGCACTGCTCGCGGACGCCGGCCTCCGGGCGGCGGCCTAGGCCGGTGACCCCGTCGGAGCCGGCCACTACCCTGCACCCTACCCCCTACTCCCTGGACCCCCGTGTTCGCCTCTGACATTCACTGCCTCGTGGTGGTCGGCGCCCAGTGGGGCGACGAGGGCAAGGGCAAGGTCGTGGACGCGCTGGCCGAGCGCGCCGAGCTGGTGGTGCGCTACCAGGGCGGCGCCAACGCCGGCCACACGGTGGACGCGCCGGCGCCGGACGGGGGGACGCGCGGGGAGGGGGGAGGGAAGGGCGGCGCGTTCGTGCTCCACCAGATCCCGGCGGGGATCCTGCATCCCGGGACCCGGTGCGTCATCGGCAACGGGGTGGTGCTCGACGCCGCGACGCTGTTCCACGAGGTGGAGGCGGTCCAGGCGCGGGGGGTGAGCGTCGCCGGCCGGCTGACGGTCAGCGACCGGGCGCACCTGGTGCTCCCCTACCACAAGCTGCTGGACGCGGAGAGCGCGCGGAGCCGCGAGATCGGGACCACCAGCCGCGGCATCGGCCCCGCGTACGAGGACAAGGTGGGCCGGCGCGGCGTGCGGGTCGGCGATCTCCGCCACCCCGGGATCGTGGCGGCGCTGGTCGAGGCGGGCTGCGCGCACGCCAACGCCATGCTCGCGCACGGCGGCTCCGCGCGGCGCTGCGACGCCGGCGAGGTCACCCGCGGCCTGGCCGAGCTGGCCCCGCGGCTGCTGCCGTACGTGGGCGACGCCGGGCGGCTCGTGGCCGACACGCTCGCCCGCGGGGGCAACGTCCTGCTGGAGGGCGCCCAGGGCGCGCTGCTGGACGTGGACCACGGCACGTACCCGTTCGTCACCTCGTCGTACACCACGGCCGGCGGCGCGGCGGTGGGCGCCGGCATCGGGCCGACCGCGATTGACGCGGTCCTGGGCGTGGTGAAGGCCTACGTCACCCGGGTGGGCAACGGCCCGTTCCCCACCGAGGCCGAGGCGCCGGAGGGGGAGCGCCTGCGCACCCTCGGCGCGGAGTTCGGGGCGACCACCGGCCGGCCGCGGCGCTGCGGCTGGTTCGACGCGGTGGCGGCGCGGTACGCCGCTCGCGTCAACGGGCTGACCGCGCTCGCGGTCACCAAGCTCGACGTGCTGGACGAGTTCGAGACGCTGCCGGTGTGCACCCACTACCAGCTCGACGGCGCCCGCCTCGACGAACTGCCCGACAGCGCCGCGGCGCTGGACTGCGTGGAGCCGGTGTACGAGCGGCTGCCCGGGTGGCGGCGCCGCACGGGCGAAGCGCGGCGCCCGGCCGACCTGCCGGACGCGGCGCGGCGCTACCTGGAGCGCCTGGAGGCGCTCGCCGGCGTGCCGGTCCGGTATGTGGGCGTGGGATCGCGGCGGGAGCAGCTCATCGAGCTCTGAGGGGCGCGGCCGCCGCGCCGCGCGCGCCGCCTACAGCCAGCGCGCCAGCCGGTGCCGCAGGGTGCCGAGCCGGCCGGCGCCGTCGCTCCGGCCGTAGCGGTAGTGGTAGTAGTCGTAGTACCGGTCCCGCTGCTTCTCCACCGCGTTGAGGACCGAGCCGGCCACCCGCACCTGGATGCGGCGGAACAGGTCCACGGCGCGCTGCGCCGCGGCCTCCTCCGTCTCCCCCGCCCGCAGCACCACGATGACCCCGTCGGCGGCGGCGCCCAGGACCGTCGCGTCGGTCACGGCGAGCGCCGGCGGCGTGTCGAACACCACGCACGCATACTGGGCCCGCAGCTCGCCCAGCAGCCGCCGCATCGCCTCCGACCCCAGCAGCTCGGAAGGGTTGGGCGGGAGCGCCCCGCCGGGCAGCACGTCCAGGCTGGGCATCACGTTGGGGCGCACCGCCTCGCGCAGCGCGGCCGTGCCCACCAGGATGTCGGTGAGCCCCGGCTCCTGCACCAGGTTGAACGCCTTGTGCACGAAGGGTCGCCGCAGGTCGGCGTCCACCAGCAGCGTGCGCGCGCCCTGCTGCGCGAGGGTGATGGCCAGATTGGCCGCCGTGGTGCTCTTGCCCTCGCCGGGGCCGGGGCTGGTGACGCAGATGAGCTGCAGCGCCTTCTCCTCGGCGCTCACGAACGTGACGTTGGTGCGCAACGCGCGGTAGGCCTCGCTGGTCGGGTCGTCCGGCGCGGCGCGCGAGATCAGCGGCAGCGCCGTCCGCCGGCGGACGGCGCGGGCCCCGTGGCGCTCGGCGCGCGGGTCGAAGGGGATCAGCCCCAGCACCGGGATCTCGAGCGCCCGCTCGACGTCCGCCGCGGACTTGATCGTCTGATCCAGATACTCCAGGAAGAACGCCGCCACCACCCCCAGCAGCAGACCCACCAGCAGGCCGATCGTGACCTTCTGGCGGGTACTCACCCCGACCGAGGCCGCCACGGTCGCCGACTCCACGACGTTCACGTAGGGCGCGATGGTGGCCGCGCTGATCTGCGCCGCCTGCAGCTGGGTCAGCAGGTAGCGGTACGTGTCGTTGTACAGCGACGCGTCCAGCTCGAGCTGCCCGATCTGGGTTTCCTTCCCCGGATAGGTGGACAGTTGCGCGCGGACCGCGGTGATCCGCGCGTCGAGCGCGGCGATGTCGGCCTGCATGCTCTGCACCGCGGCCTGCGCGGCGAGCCGCAGCGCGTGGCCGCCGTGCTGGATCTGCTGGTCAACTGCCTGCACCTGCGGGTTGTCCTCCTTGAGGCCCAGCGCGCCGGCCGTGAGCGTCCGCCGCTGGTCGTACAGCCTGAGGAGGTTCTGCATCTGGAACGCGATGGCCGGGTTGCGGCTGATGTCCGGCATGGCGGCCATGCGGTTCAGCACGTCGAGGGTGATGTGGCCCTCGCCCGCGCCGGAGAGGATGCCCTGGAGCAGCGCCAGGTCCTCCCGTTCCTGCTGCTTCTGGCGGTCGAACGCCTGCGCGGAGTTGAGCAGCGCCTGCTCCTCGGCGCCGAGATCGGTGGTGTGCTCCGCCTCCTTGTAGTTCTGCAGCGCGGCCAGCGCCTGCCGGTATTGCCCCCCCGCCTCCGCCAGCGAGGTCTGGAGGAAGTCCTCGCGCTGCTTCTCCACCTGCTGCAGCCGGGCGACGCCGCTCCAGCGCAGCACCAGGAGGGCCTCGTTCAGGATGTCGGGCGCGAGCGACGGGTCATCCCCCTCGAAGGAGGCGTTGACCACGGTGGTGCCCGTCTCGATGTCGAACCCCAGCCCGCCCCGGACTTCGTCGGCCGCCACCACGCGCGGGAGGATGGTGAACGGCAGCACCCGCACGAGGGCCGTCGGCCGGACCACGAAGCTGAAGCCGCGCGCCGTGTCGTTGACCGGCGTGCCGTAGTCGCCGGCGTCGAGCACCCGGCCGCGCGCGTCCCGCACCTCGTAGCCGGCGGGGCCCTTGAGGTAGAGCAGGAACGTGTCCCCGGGAGTGGCCGTGCTCACGTGCACCGCCCCCAGCACGGCGCCCCGGGGCTCGCGCGGCGCCAGGAGCTGGAGCTGCAGCCCCAGCGAGTCGGCCACGGCCAGCGCCAGGTCCTGGGTCTTGAGGATGAGCGCCTCGGACAGGATCGGATCCGTCTTGATGTCCAGCTCGTTGACCGTGGGCTCGTCGAGGCGCGGCGCGGCCGTCTTCTTGGAGCCCACCTGGAACGAGGCGTCGGAGCGGTAGCGGGGCACCGCGCGCCGCGCGGAGGTGTAGGCGGCCACCACCACGACGGCCGTCACCAGCGTGACGATCTTGGCATGGACCCGCAGCACCCGCAGCACGTCGCGCAGGTGCAGCTGCGACTTGCCGGCCAGCAAAGCCGTCCGCTCGCCCGGCAACGGGCTCAGAACGGCCCTCGCCCGTCCGGGCGCAGCCGGTCGAACAGGGAGCCGCCGGAGGAGCCCCGGGCGCCGAAGGGCGAGCGGCTGAACGGCGACGAGCGGAACGGCGAGGGCGTGGGGAGCCCCGCGGCGAACGGGTTACCACCCGCCGACGGGGCGGAGGGCCGCTGCAGCAGGCGGAGATAGGGATCCACCAGATCGCCGCCGGACGCCGGGCCGCGGTCGGTGACGAAGCCGCCGCCCGGCGTGGTCCCGCGCGGCTGCACGGCCGCGGCGCGCACGCCGTTGGCGCAGTACGGCGCGCCCAGGCAGGGCTCGCACTGACAGTTCAGCATCTGGTTCATGGTGCAGGCCCGGCACAACCCGTTGGTCCGCTTGGTGCACGGCGGACACGAGATCTGGAGCTGCGCCAGGGCCGGGCGGCTCGCGAGGGCCAGGGTCAGCACCGTGGGCACGCTCCAGCGCGCCAGCGCGCCGAGCACCTCGCGGCGGCTCAGCTCACCGCCCGCGGGATGCCGGCCCGGGGCGCGGCTCACCGCAGCACCTCGCGCTCCAGCGCCTCGGCGATGGCCGCCGGATCACCCCCCACCGCCCGGTAGGCGGACACGTCGGCCAGGCCTTCCAGCAGTCGCATCGTCACGTCCTCCCGGTGATCAGGCTGGCGCGCGACGCCCGCCGCCGTGGCACGGCTCAGCACCTTCTGCGACACATAGACGGCGGCCTCGCCCTCGCTGGAGCGGCGAACCCCGCCGGGTCCCTCGCGCTGGGCGGCATCGAGCAGGAGTACGGCCCGCGCCCGCGCGGGGCCGGCCTCCCAACCGCGGCGAATTGCCGCTGGACTCACGTAATAGCATCCGGCGGCAAGTATCGTTCCGGTTGATCCGTGCGCGCACAGCGCGGCAAGCAACGGCATGCCCGCCAACGTGTTGTCGTCGAGCTTGAGGGATCGCCCGACGGCCGAGAAGGTGCCGTCCCGAGTGGCGAAACGCACCACGTCATCCCCGATCATCCGGTGCCCGCGCAGCAGCAGGTGGGTGACGAGGGTGGACTTGCCGGCGCCGGAGTCGCCCACGATCAGCACCAGGCGCGTGCCCAGCACCGCGCCGGCCGCGTGGAGAAAGACCGTCTCCCCCGGCTCGTGCAGCAGGTCCTCGGTCGCGCGCCATTCGAGAAACGCCCAGGCTTCCTCCAGCCGGGCCGGTCCGAACAGCGGCCCCTCGGAGCCGGACGCCAGCCAGCCCGCCGCGCGGCCCGTCGCGTCCGTGGCCGCGCCGTTCCCCGGCCCCCCGGGGGCCCGCTCCAGGGTGTAGCGCGCCGTGGGCGCCGCCGCCACGCGGGGTGCCGCGTGGTACATCGCCTCCAGAGCCCGTGCCGCGATGGGGTCGTCGCTCGCGAACTCCAGCACGCGCGGAGCGACCGCGACCCGCCGGGGACCGCCTATTGCAGCAACCCCTCGTCGGCGAAGCGCCGCAACGCGTCGTCAATGTCGTGCCGGATCCGGGCGGCATCGAGTCCCGGGACTTCGCTCGCGATGGCGTCGGCGATGGACGCCCGCTCGAAGGTGCCGTCGCAGTAGGTCCAGATGACGGCGGCGGTGAGATTCAGCACGTGCGCCTTCTCGCGCGCGGCGTCGTACAGCACCCACTCCGAGCCGAC
>JAJYLI010000109.1 GCA_021787855.1 bacterium
CGCGGCGGGAGCCGCCGGCGCTGGGCGCGCCCGCGGCGCCGGCCCCGGCGGCCGGCAAGAGCCCGGCGCCGGTGCCGCTGGTCCCCCCGAAGGAAGCCCCGAGCCCCGCGTGAAGGCGACGGTGCTCGCCGGTGAGGCGGCGCCTCCCCGGTGGCGCACCGCGCGCCGCGAGATCGCGCTCGACCGCTCCTGCGTCGTCGGCATTCTCAACGTCACCCCGGATTCCTTCAGCGACGGCGGCCGCTATCCCACCGTGGAGGCGGCCGTGTCCGCCGCGCGGCGCATGGCGGGCGACGGCGCGGCGGTCATTGACGTGGGCGGCGAGTCCACCCGCCCCGGCGCCGCGCGCCCCGGCGAGGCCGAGGAGATCCGGCGCGTCGTGCCGGTGGTGCGGGCGGTGGCGGCCCTCGGCCTGGCGGTGAGCGTGGACACGCGGCGCGCGGCCGTGGCCGCGGCGGCGCTGGAGGCCGGCGCCGAGATCGTCAACGACGTCTCCGCGCTGGCGGGCGACCCGCGCATGGCGGAGGTGGTGCGCGCCGCCGGCGCCGGGCTGGTGCTGATGCACATGCGGGGCGAGCCGCAGACCATGGACGCGCTGGCGCGCTACGGCGACGTGGCGGCCGAAGTGGCGGCGGAGCTGGCGGCGCGGCGCGACCTGGCGCTCGCGGCGGGCGTGCCGCGCGAGGCCGTGGTGCTGGATCCCGGGCTGGGGTTCGCCAAGCTCCCCGAGCACAACCTGGCGCTGCTCGGGGCGCTGGACGCCGTGGCGGCCCTGGGGCACCCCGTGATGGTGGGGCCGTCGCGCAAGCGCTTCCTGGGCGCGGTGACCGGCCGGCCGGTGGACCAGCGCGACGCGGCGACGGCGGCCGCGTGCGTCGCGGCGCGGCTGCGGGGCGCCCGGCTGTTCCGGGTGCACGACGTGGCGGGCGTGCGCGAGGCCCTGGCGGTGGCCGACGCCATCCTCGCGGCGGCGCCGCGGGCGGCCTGACCCGTGCCCTCCCACCTGGGCCTGCTGCTGCCGCGGTGGCGCGACGTGATCGAGATCCTGATCGTCGCCTTCGTGATCTACCGCGTGCTGCTCGTCGTGGTGGGCACCCGCGCGCTGCACATCCTGTTCGGCCTGGTGCTGCTGGGCGCCGCCTACGTCGCCGCGGTGCTGCTCAAGTTCACCATGATCTCCTACCTGCTGGGCGTGGTGTTCACCTACGGCGCGTTCGCGCTGCTGATCGTCTTCCAGCCGGAGCTGCGGGCCGCGCTGGCGCGGCTGGGGCAGTCGCGCGTCATGCGGTTCTTCTACCGCGGCGAGGCGCACCAGGTGGCCGCGGAGATCGCGGAGGCCACCGACCGGCTGAGCCGCGCGGGCACCGGGGCCATCATCGCCGTCGAGGGCGAGGTCGGCCTGGGGGACTACCTGGCCAGCGGCACGCCGCTGACCGCCAAGGTCTCCGCCGACCTGCTCACCACCATCTTCACGCCGTACTCGCCGCTGCACGACGGGGCGGTGCTGGTGCGCGGCGACGCCATCATCGGGGCCGGCTGCATCCTGCCGCTCACCCAGTTCCCCGTCGCGGACCGGACCCTCGGCACCCGCCACCGGGCCGCGCTGGGTCTCTCGGAGGAGACGGACGCGCTGGTGATCGTCGTCTCGGAGGAGACCTCCATGGTGTCGGTCGCGCACCGCGGCAGCCTGGAGCGGGGCGTGGGCCTGGAGCGCCTCACGGAACTGCTGGGCAACGTGGACTTCGTCCGCCCGGCGGGCGCGAGCCTGCCGGCCGTGCCGCCGCTGGCCCCGGGCTCCTGAGCGGGCCGACCCGGCCCGCCCGTCCCTCACTTCCGGCCGCCGGCCGGGTTACCTTTCCGGGCCGATGCAGCTCGCAGCCCTTCGCTCCAGGATCGCGGCGGCGGCGGCGCGCGCGGGGCGCCGGGCGGAGGACGTCCGCATCGTGGCGGTGACCAAGGGCCATCCGCTCGCGCGGGCGCAGGAGGCGGCGGCGGCCGGGCTGCTGGACCTGGGCGAGAACCGGGTGCAGGAGGCGCTGGCCAAGCAGGCGGCGTGGACCGGCGCGCCGCCGGCGCTGCGCTGGCACCTGATCGGCCACCTGCAGCGCAACAAGGCCCGGGCGGCGGTGGGGCGGTTCGCGCTGATCCACTCGCTGGACTCGATCCGCCTGGCCGACGCGCTGGAGGCCGCCGCGGCCGCCGCCGGCCTGGTGCAGGACGTGCTGGTCGAGGTGAACGTGGCGCGCGAGCCGCAGAAGACGGGCGCGCTGCCGGACGACGCGGCGGCGCTGGTGCGGCACGCGGCGTCGCTCCCGCACCTCGCGCCGCGGGGACTGATGGCCATCGCGCCCTTCACCCCGGATCCCGCGATCCCGCGGCAGGTGTTCCGGCGGCTGCGCGAGATCCGCGACGGCGTGGCGACGTCCGGCCTGGACCTGGGCGTGTTGAGCATGGGGATGTCGAACGATTTCGAGGTGGCCGTGGAGGAGGGGGCGACCCTGCTGCGGCTGGGCACCATCCTCTTCGGGGAGCGACCGACATGAGCGAGGACGCGTTCCGTCTGACCCCGCTGGACTTGCGCAAGCAGGAGTTCCGCAAGGTGCTGCGCGGCTTCGACGCCGCGGAGGTGGACGACTTCCGCGGGCGCGCGGCGGACGAGCTGGAGCGGGTGGTGCGGGAGCGGCTGGCGCTGGAAGCGCAGGTGAAGCACCTCGAGGCGCAGCTCGGGGCCTTCAAGGAGCGGGAGAAGGCGCTGAACGAGGCGCTGATCGCGGCCCAGCAGCTGCGGGCGGAGACCCGCGAGCAGGCCGAGCGCGAGGCGCAGATGATCGTGCGCGAGGCCGAGGCCGACGGCGAGCGGCGGCTGGAGCGGGCGCGGCGGGAGATCGAGCGGCTGGAGTCCTCGGCCGAGAACCTGGCGCGGCAGCACCACGCCTACCTGGCGGCGCTCCGCAGCCTGGTGGAGCGGCAGAAGGCGGAGCTGGACGCGCTGGCGGACGCGCTCCCCGCCCCGTTCGGCAAGGTGGCCGGGGCCATCCAGCCGGCCCCGGAGGCGGCCGAGGCCGAGCGGCCGCGCGAGGCCCGGAAGGCCTCGCCCAAGTGGATCCGGAACATCGTCGAGGAGTGAGCGACGACGTCCGCCGCGCCGCGGACCTGATCCGCGGGCGGCTGGTGCATCCGCCGGAGGTCGCGATCATCCTGGGGACCGGCCTCGGCGCGCTCGGCGACGAGATCGCGCTCGACGCGGCCCTCCCGTACGCCGAGCTGCCCGGCTTTCTCCCCGCCACGGTCGAATCGCACGCGGGCCGCCTGCTGCTGGGCTCGCTGAGCGGCCGCGGCGTGGTGGCGATGGCGGGGCGGTTCCACCGCTACGAAGGGTACGCGCTGCGGCAGGTCGCCTTTCCCGTACGGGTGCTGCGCGCGCTGGGCGCGCGGACGCTGATCGTCTCCAACGCCGCCGGCGGGATGCACCCGCTGTGGGCGGCGGGCGACCTGGTCCTCCTCACCGACCACATCAACCTGCTGGGCGACAACCCGCTGGTGGGGCCCAACGACGAGGCGGACGGTCCGCGGTTCCCCGACCTCTCGGCGCCCTACGACGCGGCGCTGGGCGCCCTGGCCCGCGCGGTCGCGCGGCAGCGCGGCATCCCGCTGCGCGAGGGCGTGTACGTCGCGGTGGGCGGGCCCAACCTCGAAACCCGGGCGGAGTACCGGATGCTGCGGTTCTACGGCGCCGACGTGGTCGGCATGAGCACCGTGCCGGAGGTCATCGTCGCGGTCCACGGCGGGATGCGGGTGCTGGCGTTCTCGATCATCACGGACCTGGGGCTGCCCGACGCCCTCGAGCCCGCCGACGTCCAGCGGATCATCCGCACCGCGGCGGCGGCGGAGCCCAGGCTGACCGCGGTGATCCGCGGCGTGGTCGAGCGGATGGCCGCGTGAGCGCGCCGGACCGGGAGCGTCCCGCCGGGGCGCCGGACGCCGGATCCCGCCCGGACCCGGGCACCACCGGCGGGCGCTTCCCGCCGCTCGCGGCCGGCGCGGCCGGCGCCGACGCGCTGGAGCGCGAGGTGCTGGCGCGCTGGAAGGCGGAGGACCTGTTCCACGCCACCCAGCGGCTCACGGCCGGCGGCCGGCCGTTCGTCTTCTACGAGGGCCCGCCCACGGCCAACGGGCGCCCCGGCATCCACCACGTGGTGGCGCGCACCATCAAGGACCTGGTGTGCCGCTATCAGGCGATGCGGGGCCGGCGCGTGGGCCGGATCGCGGGCTGGGACACGCAGGGCCTCCCGGTCGAGATCGAGGTCGAGAAGCAGCTCGGGCTGAGCGGCAAGGGGGACATCGGCGACGGGCCCGGGGCGAAGGTGTCCGTGGCCGAGTTCAACCGGCTGTGCCGCGCGAGCGTGTGGAAGTACCAGGGCGAGTGGGAGGCGCTGTCGGAGCGCATCGGCTACTGGCTGGACTACCAGCACCCGTACGTGACCTACGCGGCGCCGTACATCGAGTCGGTGTGGTGGCTGCTGGGCCGGCTGCACGAGCGGGGCCTGCTGGTGCGCGGGCACAAGGTGCTGCCCTACTGCCCGCACTGCGGCACCGCGCTGTCGAGCCACGAGCTGGCGCTGGGCTACGACACGGCGAAGGACCCGTCGGTCACGGTGCTGTTCCCGCTCGAGGGCGAGCCGGGCCGGTACCTGCTCATCTGGACGACGACGCCCTGGACGCTGGTGTCGAACTTCGCCATCGGCGTGCACCCGGACCTCGACTACGTGGAGGTCGAGTGGCGCGGCCGCCGGGTGATCCTGGCCGAGGCGCGCGCGCCGCACGTGGCGCCGGGCGGGGAGCACGACCCGCTGTCCGCGCATCCGGTGGTGCGCCGGTTCAAGGGGCGGGACCTGGTGGGGCTGCGGTACCGGCTGCCGCTGGAGGTCGTGCCGCGGCCCGCGGGGGAGCGGCAGGTCGTGGTGCCGGCGGCGTTCGTCACCGCGGAGGACGGCACCGGCCTGGTGCACCTCGCGGCGTTCGGCGCGGACGACTTCGTGGTGGCGCGCGAGCGGGGCCTGGCGTACGCGGTCCCGGTGGACGCGGCCGGCCGGTTCCGCGGCACCACCTGGCCGGCCATCGAGGGCGTGTTCGTGAAGGACGCGGACCACGCCATCATCGAGCGGCTCAAGGACGAGGGGTACCTGCTGCGGCGCGAGACGGTGGAGCACAGCTACCCGTTCTGCTGGCGGTGCGACACCCCGCTGCTGTACTACCCGCGCGAGTCGTGGTTCGTGCGCACCACGGCGATCAAGGACCGGCTGCTGGCGCTGAACCGGGAGGTGGCGTGGCACCCGCCGGAGATCGGGCAGGGGCGGTTCGGCGAGTGGCTCGAGAACAACGTGGACTGGGCGCTGTCCAGGGACCGCTTCTGGGGCACGCCGCTGCCCGTGTGGGTGTGCGACCGGGACGCCGGCCATGTGGAGGTGATCGCGTCGTACGCGCGGCTGGCGGAGCGGTGGGGGAAGCCGCTGCCGGCCGACTTCGACCCGCACAAGCCCCACATTGACGGCTACGCCTGGGCCTGCGCCGCGTGCGGCGGGACGATGCGGCGCGTCCCCGAGGTGATTGACACCTGGTTCGACTCGGGCGCGATGCCGGTGGCGCAGTGGCACTATCCGTTCGAGCACGAGGCCGAGTTCCGGGAGCAGTTCCCCGCGGACCTGGTCGCCGAGGGCGTGGATCAGACCCGCGGGTGGTTCTATTCGCTGCTCGCCATCGCGGCGGGCGTGTTCGACCGGGCGCCGTACCGGCACGTCGTCGTCAACGAGCTGGTGCTGGACGCGGCGGGGCAGAAGATGTCCAAGAGCCGCGGCAACGTGGTCGAGCCGCTGGCGGTGATCGGCGCCCACGGCGCGGACGCGGTACGGCTGTACCTGCTGACCAGCAGCCAGGTGTGGCTGCCCAAGCGGTTCGACGCGGACGCCATCCCGGACGTCGCCGGCACGGCGCTGGCGAAGCTGCGGCACTGCTACAACCTGTTCCCGCTGTACGCCGGGGACTGGCGGCCGTCGGCCGCCGACCCCGCGCCGGCGGACCGGCCGGCGGCGGACCGCTGGCTGCTGGGCCGCCTGGCCGCGACGGCGCGGGCGGTGCACGACGGGTGGGGCGCGTACGACGTGACGGCGGGGACGCGCGCGCTGCTGGGCTTCGTGGTGGACGACCTGTCGAACTGGTGGGTGCGGCTGAGCCGGGCGCGGTTCTGGGTGCCCGGCGGCCGCGCGGACCCCGCCGCGCTGGCCACGCTCCACGAGGCGCTCACGGTCACGGCCCGGCTGCTGGCGCCCGCGGCGCCCTTCCTGTCCGACGCGCTGCACCGCGCGCTCGCGGGGACCTCGGTGCACCTCCAGCCCTTCCCCGAGCCCGCCGGCGGGGCGGCGGAGGACGCGGCGCTGGCGCGCGCCATGGACGCGGTGCGCACGCTGGCGTCGCTGGCCCGCAGCGCGCGCGAGGACGTGGGCATCCGCGTGCGCCAGCCGCTGGCGCGCCTGCTGGTGGCCGTGCCGGCCGAGGTGGAGCGGCGGATCCTGGACGCGCTCCTGCCCCTACTCGGCTCGGAGGTGAATGTCAAGCAGGTCGAGGTGGTGTCCCGGGGGACGGACCTTGTCACGCTGGAAGCGCGCCCTAGCTTTCGTGCCCTCGGGAAACGGTTCGGGCGGGCGACGCCCGAAGCAGCGCGGGCGATCCGCGAGCTTCCGGCCGAGGCCGTGGCGCGTTTCGAGGCGGGGGAGCCGGTGCGCATCACGGTCGCGGGCGCCGCGGTGCCGCTGGAGCGCGACGACCTGGCCGTGCACCGGCAGGCCCGCGGGGACCTGGTGGTGCGCGCCGCCGGCGGCGTGGTGGCGGCGCTGGACGCCACGCTCACCGAGGCGCTGAAGGCCGAAGGCCTGGCGCGCGAGATCGTCAGCCGGCTGCAGCGGCTGCGCCGCGAGGCCGGCTTCGAGGTCACCGACCGCATCGCCGTGTGGGTGGGCGGCGACCGCGCGGTGGAAGAGGCGACCCGGCAGCACGCCGGGTACATTGCAGGGGAAACGCTGGCGCGCACGCTGAGCGTGGGCGCCGCGCGCGGGGGCGGAGCGGGGGCGGCGGGCGCCGCCGACGTGTCGCAGGAGGTCGAGCTGGACGGCTACCGGGCCAGCCTGGCGGTGCGGCGCGTGCCGTGACGTCCCGACGGAGATGAGTGAGGGTCTATGAACAAGAAGAATCTGGCGCACTTCGAGAAGCGGCTGCTCGAGGAGCGCACCCGGGCCATGAAGGAGATCGGCCACTACGACGAGAGCTTCAACGCGACGCTGCAGGCCGCCGACGGCGACCTGTCGTCGTACTCGTTCCACATGGCCGACCAGGGCACGGACGCGATGGAGCGCGAGAAGGCGTTCCTGATGGCGTCGAAGGAAGGCCGCTTCCTGTGGCACATCAACCAGGCCCTGCGCCGGCTGTACGAGACCCCGGACAAGTACGGCAAGTGCGAGAGCTGCGGCGAGGAGATCGCGTTCGAGCGCCTCGACGCGCTGCCGCACGCGCGGCTGTGCATCCGCTGCAAGGAGAAGGAGGAAGATGGCAAGCGGCGCTGAGCAGCGCCGCTTCGCGCTGACGGTCGCCGTCGTGGTGGCGCTGGATCTCGCCACCAAGCTGGCGGCGGCGCGCCTGCTGCCGCCGTACCTCGGGGTGCCGGTGCTGGGCGACACCGTCCAGCTGCGGCTGGTGTACAACGCCGGCGCGGCGTTCGGGCTCAACGTCGGCGCGAACTCCCGGTGGATCTTCATGGGCCTGTCGGTGGCGGCGATCGTGGTGCTGATCTCGATGCTCCGCGCCCTGCGGCCGGGCGACCGGCTGCGCCTCTACGCGCTGGCCCTCATCTGCGCGGGCGCCCTGGGCAACCTGATTGACCGCGTGCGGTCCCCGCGCGGGGTGGTGGACTTCCTCGACGTCGGCGTGGGCGCGCTGCGCTGGCCGACGTTCAACGTGGCCGACATGGCGGTCACGATCGGGGCCTTCGCCCTGGCGGTGTCGCTGTGGGGCGAGGGGCGGGCCCGGGCGGGGTCCGCCGCCGCGCCTCCCGCCGCCGCTCCGCCGGGGCCGGTGCCGGAGACGCCGCGGGCGACGCGCGTGTAGCAGGGGTGTCGCTCCCCCGGGCGACGCGCTTCTCGGTGGCGGTGTCTGGCGCCGAGCGGCTCGACCGGTTTCTCGCCGACCAGCTCCAGCTTTCCCGCACCGCCGCCGCGCGCCTGATCGCCGAGGGCGCCGTCCGCCTGGACGGTTTGCCCGCGCGCGCCTCCACCGAGCCCCCGCGCGGGGCCGTGGTGGACGTGGCCTTCCCCGCGCGCGCCCCGCGCCCCGTGGCGCCCGCCGACATCCCGCTCATCGTGGTGTACGAGGACGACGACCTGGCCGTCGTGGACAAGCCGGCCGGGCTGGTCGTGCACCCGGCGCCGGGACACTGGGACGACACGCTGGTCAACGCCCTGGCGGCGCGCGGGCTCAAGCTGGGCGGGGGGGAGGGGGGGGCGGGGAGCGCCGCGGGCCGGCCCGGGATCGTGCACCGGCTCGACAAGGACACCTCCGGCCTGCTGGTGGTGGCCAAGACCGAGCACGCCCACCAGCGGCTGGGCGCGCTGCTGGCCGCCCGGCGCATCGAGCGCCGCTATGCCGTGCTCCTGTGGGGCCACCTCGGAGCCGCCCCCCGCCGCGTCCAGGCACCGCTGGCCCGTCATGCCGCCGACCGCACGCGGATGGCCGTGGTGCCGGAGGGCCGCGGCCGCGCGGCCGTCACCCGGCTGAGGACCGTGGCGCGCGGGTCGGCCGCGGACCTGGCCCTGGCCGCGCTGGAAACCGGGCGTACCCACCAGATCCGCGTCCATGCCGCGTTCATCGGCCACCCGGTGGTGGGCGACCGGGTGTACGGGGGCGCCGTCCAGCGGCGCGCCGACCCCACGGCCGCGGCCGCCGAGCGCCTGGCGAGGAGCACCCCGCGGCAGGCCCTCCATGCCGCCTGGCTCCGCCTGCCGCATCCCGGCGACGGCCGGATCCTGGATTTCCGCTCGGAGTGGCCGGCGGACCTCGCGCCCGCGCTCGCCGAAGCCCTGGACGACGCGGATTTGCTTGCTGTCCCTAAACCCTTGGAGTATCTTGGCTTCTTCGCTGCCGGGGCGGCGGATGAGCGCCCGTAAGCTGCTCCTGTTTCGCGTCGCCGGACGCGTGTTCGCCCTCGAGGCGGGCGTGGTCCGGGAGGTGCTGCCGGCGGCCCGGCCCACCCGCATTCCCGGCGCGCCGCCCGCGGTCCGCGGCCTGGTGAACGTCCGCGGCACGCTGGTCGCGGTGCTGGACGTCGGGCTGGCCGTGGGCGCGCGGGCGGAGCCGGCGGACGGCCCGCTGGTGCTGGTGGAGCTCCCCCCCCGGTTGCTCGGCCTGGCGGTGGACGAGGTGCTGGATCTGGTGGCGGTGGAGGACGCCGCCCTCGACGACCGCTCCAGCCTGCCGGGCGTGCGGCCCGGGCTCGTGCAGGCCGTGGGCTCGGCGGGCGGCGAGGCCTTCGTGCAGCTCGCGACCGACGCGCTGCTGGCGCCCCTGTTGCCGTAGGAGGTGGGTGTGGGTCACCGAGTCCTCGTCTGCGACGACGCCATCTTCATGCGCACGATGATCTCCGACATCCTGTCGGGCGCCGGGTACGAGGTCGTGGGCGAGGCCGAGTCCGGCGTGCAGGCCATCGAGCGCTACCGGGCGCTGAAGCCGGACCTGGTCACGATGGACATCGTGATGCCCGACATGGGCGGCATTGACGCGGTGCGCGAGATCGTCAAGCAGGACCCCGGCGCCAAGGTGCTGATGTGCAGCGCGATGGGCCAGCAGGCGCTGGTCGTGGAGGCGATCCAGGCGGGGGCGAAGGACTTCGTCGTCAAGCCGTTCCAGCCGTCCCGGGTGCTCGAGGCGGTGCAACGGGTCCTGGGGTAAGATGGACCCCAGCCGCTACGCGGACCTGTTTCTCGTCGAGAGCCACGAGCACCTCACCGCGTTCAACCACCTGTTGCTGGAGTGGGAGCGCGAGCCCGTCGCCCGCGAGCCGGTGGACGGGCTGTTCCGGGCGGCGCACTCGTTGAAGGGCATGGCGGCGACCATGGGCTACGCGGGTGTGGCCGATCTCGCGCACCGGGCGGAGAACCTGCTGGACGTGGTGCGGAGCGCGTCCCCGCCGCGCCCCGTCACGGCGGCCCAGCTCGAGCTGCTGTTCCGCGCGGCCGACGCGCTGGAGCGCGCCGTCAGGGAGGCGGTGGCCGGCCGGGAGGACCCGGGCGCGTGGGCGGAGCTGGCGGCGGCGCTCGACCGGGAGGTCGCCGCCGCGCCGGGCGGCGGGCCGCGCGGGCCGGGC
>JAJYLI010000110.1 GCA_021787855.1 bacterium
CCCCGCCACCGCCACGAACGCCGCCAGCCTACCTCGCATACACCCGCTCCACGGCCGTGGCCGGCTCGGGCTGCCGGCTCTCGCGGCTCGCCAGCGCCTCCTGCTCCGCGGCGCCGACCTCGGCCTCGACCCGCGCCTCGACCTCCTCCAGGGCGGCGGCCGCGATCCCCGACTGCTTGAGGTGCTCCTCGTACAGCCCGATGGGATCGCGCTTGCCCCACCGCTCGAACATCTCGGGCGGGAACGTCTCCCGCGCCTCCCGCTCGTCGTGGGTCGCGTGGCCGCCCATCCGGAAGGTGGTGCCGAGGAGCATCACCGGCCCCGCGCCCTCGCGGCACCGCGCCGCCGCCAGTTTGGCCGCGGCCCAGGCGTCCAGGACGTTGTTGCCGTCGAACGACGCGCCGGCCATGCCGTACGCCTCGGGCAACTCGTCGAAATTGCCCGGGACGTGGAACTGCTCCAGCCGGGTGCCGAGCGCGACCTGGTTGTTGTGGATCACGAAGATCGCTGGTACCCGCTGCACCGCGGCGAAGTTCAGGCCCTCGTGCGCGGTCCCGGTCTTGGTGGAGCCGTCGCCGATCCAGGTCATCACGACCAGGCCGTCACCCCGCAGCCGGCTCGCCAGCGCCACGCCCGCGGTCACCGGCACCATGTCACCGACGTGTGAGATGGGCTGGAGCACCCGGTGCCGCATCGCGCCCGCGTGCAGGTCGCGCCCGCCGCTCGGCGCGTCGCCCGTGCCGAGGTAGCTGCGGAAGTTGTCCGCGATGGGCATCCCCATCTCCGCGCACGCGCCCGCGTTGCGGACCATCGGGGAGACGATGTCCCGCGCCCGGTCCAGCGCGTGGACCGGGCCCACGGTCATCGCCTCCTCGCCCGTGCCGAGCCACGCCTTGGAGATGACGCCGGTGCGGACCCAGCGCTTCAGGGTGACGTCCTGCAGCCGGGTGCGCACCAGGCCCGCGTACAGGGCCAGCAGCGCCGGCTCGTCCAGCGCCTCGACGAGGGCGCGGCGCTCGGGGTCCCTGCGCACCGTGGTGGCGAACGCTCTCACCAGCTCCGGATCGGGCGACCAGGAGACGTACTCCGGCGGATCGAAGGCGGGGTACCGCTTCAACGGATCAGAACAGCTTCTTGAGCTTGCCCATCACGCCGCCCGCGGCCGTGCCGGCCGCCTCCTCGAGCGCCTTGCCGAACTCGGCGGCGGTCTGGTAGCGGGCGGCGGGGTCGGCCTCGACGGCCTTCATGAGCGCCTTCTCGAAGGCCGGGCTGAACTCCAGGTCGGCGCGCGCCTTGCGGAGCGGCAGCGGCTGGCCCCGGAGCCGCGCGATCATCATGTCCTGCGCGGTCCGGCCCTCGAACGGCAGCTTGCCGGTGAACATCTCGTAGGCCACCAGGCCCAGCGCGTAGATGTCGGAGCGCCCGTCCAGGGGTTTGCCGCGGATCTGCTCCGGGCTCATGAACTCCGGCGTGCCGAGGATGATGCCGGTGGCCGTCAGCTTGGCCATGCCGGGCTCGGCTCGCCGCTCCTTGGCGAGGCCGAAGTCGGTCACGACCGCCTTGGTGCCGCCGGCGTCGTCGGGGCAGATGAAGATGTTCTCGGGCTTGAGGTCGCGGTGGATGATCTGCTGCTGGTGGGCGAAGTGCAGGGCGTCGCACACCTGCCGCATGATGGCCACGCCGGCCTCGAGCGGGATCGGGCCCTCGCGCACCTCCTTGTCGGACAGGAGCTCGCCCTTGAGCAGCGGCATGACCAGGTAGATCAGGCCCTCCTCGGTGGCCCCGAGGCGCATGATGCGGCAGATGTTGGGGTGGTCCAGCCGCATCGCCAGGCCGGCCTCGCGCCGCAGCCGCTCCGCCGCCGTCTTGTCCTGCGCCAGCTTGGGGGTCATGATCTTCACGGCCACCGACTCCCCGCTGACGATGTCCTTCGCCTCGTACACGAACGACATGCCGCCCTCGCCCAGCTTGCGGACCACCTTGTAGCGCTGGTCCAGGACCTGGTCCTTGAGGGACCCGGCGGGGTCCGTGCCGGTGGGCTTGGGCTTGACGGCCTGGCGGATCTGCGTGCTGCCGGGCGCGGCCGGGGCCGGCGCGGCGACGACGTCCACGAGCGGGGTCCCGTCCTTGGGACAGAAGCGCGCGTCGTCCGCGTAGACGGAGTGGCATTGGGGGCAGCGGCGTTGGCTCACTGGCGCACCAGGTTGCGTCCGTCCGCCTTGGCGCGGTACAGCGCCGCGTCGGCGAGCGCGATGAAGGAGTCGGGCGAGTCCACGGTGCGGTCGGGGAAGCAGGCCACCCCGACCGAGACGGTGATCCGGACCGGATGAGACGCCTCAGCGAAGGCGTAGTTGGCGATGCGCTGGCGCATCCGGTCGGCGAAGATCATGCCGCCGTGCACGGCGGTCTCGGGGAGCAGCACCACGAACTCCTCGCCGCCGTAACGCGCCACCGCGTCCACCGAGCGCACCTCGCGGCGCAGCAGCTCGCCGAGCTGGCGCAGCACGCTGTCGCCCACCAGGTGCCCCAGGCTGTCGTTGATCCTCTTGAAGTGGTCAATGTCCAGCATCATCAACGTCAGGACCAGGTTGTAGCGCCGCGCCCGGTCCACCTCGCGGTCCAGCACCTCCAGCAGCGCCCGGCGGTTGAGGCAGCCGGTCAGGGCGTCGGTGGAGGCGAGGAACTCGAGCCGCTCCTTGTCGGACACCACCGTCTCGAAGTCGTGCGCCTTCTCGATGGCGGCCACGGCGGCCTTGATCACCGTGTCCGCGAACTGCGCGTCCGACGGGCCCAGCGGGTTCTCCCCCTGGACGGTGCGCAGGTACAGCACGCCGCACTGCTCCTCGCGCATCCGGAACGGCAGGGTCACCACCGACTGCGTCGGCACCGGAATGCCGCTCTTGGCCCACACGCTCCGGACTTCCGCGAACAGCGGGTCGCTGGCCACGTCGGGAACGATCACCGGCCGGTCCGTTTCCAGCGCCTTGAGGATCTCGGGGTAGCGCGACAGCTCGATCCTGAGGTTGCGCAGCATCGGGTTCTCGTACGCGGCCACCACGGTACCCTGGACGTCGCCGGGCTTGGCGAGGACCAGCGAGCAGCGGGAGATGTTCAGGGCCCGGGCCACCCGCCGCGCCAGGATGTGGTAGATCTCGTCCGGCTTCAGGGAATCGGTCAGCTCGTGGAGGATGTCGGCGATGGCGCCGCGGGCGCGCGCGTCCTCGCGGGCCGAGTGCAGCTCCCGGCCGCGCTTGAGCTGCGACTCCACGCGCGCCACCAGCTCCCGCACGCGGAAGGGCTTGGCCACGAAGTCGGAGGCGCCCAGGCCCAGCGCCTTGGCGGTGCCGTCCTCCGGATCCATGGACGAGAGCATCAGCACCGGCAGCTCGCGCCACCGGGGCTCGTTGCGGATCCGCTCCAGGAGCTGCAGGCCGTCCACGTGCGGCATCATGATGTCGAGCAGCACGAGGTCGGGCCGCTCCTCCGTGAGCCGCTCGAGCAGTTCCTGCCCGTCGGGGACCGCCACGACCTGGCAGCCCTGCTCCTTGAAGATCCAGGTCAGCGATCCCACCAGGGCGGGATCGTCGTCCACGACCAGGATCTTGGCGCCGGCGAGCTGAACCGGCGGGGGGAGGGGGGGGAGGGGCGGAAGGGGAGCCGTCACGGCCGATCCGCCCCCCCCGCCCCGCCCAGGAGCGTCCGCAGTCCTTCCCACTCGATGTTGCCGCCCGACAGTATCGCCACGACCGGTCCCGCCAACGCGCCCGGCGCCCGCTCCAGCAGCCAGGCCAGCGTCGCCGCGCCCGAGGGCTCGACCACCAGCTTGAGGCGGTCCAGCGCGTAGCGCACCGCGCGCACGATGGCCGCGTCGCTCACCAGCTCCGCCCGCGCCGCGTGGCGCTGCAGGTGCGCGAACGTCAGCTCCCCGATCCGGAGCGGCAGCAGCCCGTCCGCGACGCTGCCGGTCTTCTCGAGCGTCACCGGCTGCCCGGCCGCGCGGGCCCGCTCGTAGGTCGGGGCGCCCTCCGGCTCCACGGTCACAATCGCCGCCTCGGGCCGCAGCGCGCGCACGGCCGTCGCCACGCCCGCGGCCAGCCCGCCGCCGCCCACCGGCACCACCACCGTCGCGACGTCGGGGCAGTCCTCCACCAGCTCCAGGCCCGCCGTCCCCTGGCCGGCGATGATCGCGGGATGATCGAACGGCGGCACCATGGCCAGCCCCTCCCGCCGGGCCACCTCCAGGGCGCGCGCGTACCGGTCCTGCGACGTCCGGCCGGCCAGCACCACCTCGCCCCCCAACCGCTCCACCCCGACGCGCTTCGCCGCCGTCACCGTCTCCGGCATCACGATCACGGCCCTCACGCCGAAGCGCCGCGCCGCGTACGCCACCGCCTGCCCGTGGTTGCCGGAGGAGTAGGTGATCACGCCCCGCGCGCCGGCGGCGGCGAGCTGCCGCACCAGGGTGAACGCGCCGCGCAGCTTGAACGCTCCCACCCGCTGCAGGCTCTCCGGCTTCACGTACACCGGCACGCCGAGCTGCTCGGCCAAGGCGTCCGCGGGCAGCAGCGGCGTCCGCACCGCCACCTCCCGCAGTCCCACGGCGGCCTCGCGGATCGCGGACAGGCTGACCAGTTCGGCGGGGGAGGGCGCTGCGACGCTCACGCCACTTCACTCCTCGGGAAACCGCGCAAGGTACGGCTCGAACGGGGCAGCGGCAAGGCCGCACGCGGCGCGCGTGGCTCCCTCCGCGCGCTCACGACCGCCCCCCCGCCCCTCCCCCTCCACCCCGGGTACGGCGGATCAGCCAGTGCGTCGCCACCAGGTCCACCACCATCACCGCGAACAGGACCACCGTGCCCCGGGTGCCGATCACGTGCAGCCGCCGCAGGACGGCCACCAGGATCGAGTACGCCAGCACGCCCGCCAGCACCAGCGGCCGGATCACGCGGCCGGCGCCACCGGCGGGGCCCCGCCCCGCTCCAGGTAACCAACGAACTCCCGCACCACCGGGCCCGGCTCGGCATCCGGATGCGTCACGACGGCAAGGTACCGCGTCAGGTCCAGCCCGGCGACCCGCCGCACCCTGAGCCGCAAGCCCAACGCGGCCGGCTCCACCGCGAGGGCCGAGACCACCGCCGCCCCCAGGCCCGCGGCCGCCGCCTGCACGATGGCGTCCGTCGCCCGCAGCTCGAACAGCACCTGGAGCGCCAGGCCCGCCCGGGCCAGCGCCCGCTCCAGTGTGGCCCGCGTCCCCGAGCCACGCTCCCGCACGATCAGCGGGTGCGCCGCCAGCGCCTCCCCGTCCAGCCGCGGGACAGACGCCAGCGGGTGAGTCCCCGCCATCACCGCCACCAGCTCGTCCCGGCGGAACGGCTTCACGGCCAGGTCCAGGCCGCCCGCCCGGCCCACCTCTCCAGCCCCCGGCACTTCGCCGATCACACCCAGATCAGCCCGCCCCCGCAGGACCAGCCGCTCGACGGCCCGCACGCTCCCGACTTCGAGCCGCAGCCGCACGCCTGGGTGGCGCGCCCGGAACGCCGCCAGCAGCCCCGGCAGCAGGTACGCTCCCGGCGTCGGGGTCGCCGCCACGGATAGCCGCCCCGCCTCCAGTTCCAGGAGCCGCCGCACCGCGTCTTCCGACTCCTCGGCCAGGCGCAGGATCCGCCGGGCGTAGTCCACCACCACCCGGGCCGGCCGGGTGAGCACTACCCGCCGCCCCGTCCGCATCAGCAACGGAAAGCCGTAGTGCCGCTCCATCAGGCGCAACTGCTGGGAGAGCGCCGGCTGGCTCACGCCCGACGCCCGCGCCGCCGCGGTCACGCTCCCGTGGTCGGCGAGCGCGACGAGGAGCCCCAGGCGGCGCAGGGTCGGAGATGCCGGCTCTCCCATAAGACAATCTTATGGGTTGTCGAGCAACAATCGCAATGGCTTATTGTTTATACGATTTCGCGAAGCTGTCGCGACGCCGACTAGCTGGTCGCTTCCGGCAGCATGCCCTGCGAGTGCAGCAGCTCGGCGTTGAGGATCGAAGCGCCTGCGGCACCGCGGATGGTGTTGTGCCCGAGGACGACGAACTTGTAGCCCATCAGCTCGCAGCGGCGGATCCGGCCGACGACGGAGGCCATCCCGCGCTCGAGCTTGAGGTCGAGGCGCGGCTGGGGCCGGTCGTCGGCGTCCACGACGACCACGGGATGCTCGGGCGCGCTGGGGAGCCGCTGGCGCTGCGGTTCCGCCCGGAAGGCGCACAGGGCCTCGCGCACCTCGGCGAGCGAGGCGTCGCGCCCCAGGGTGACGAACGCGGAGACCGTGTGGCCGTCGGGCACCGGCACGCGGGTGGCGGTGGCGCTCACGCCCATCGGGTGCGGCGTCACGCCGTCGCTGGAGAAGGTGCCGAGGATCTTGCGGGTTTCGCTCTGGATCTTCTCCTCCTCGCCGGCGATGAACGGCACCACGTTGCCCAGGATGTCCATCGAGGGGACGCCCGGATAGCCGGCGCCGGAGACGGCCTGGAGCGTGGTGACGACCGCCGCCTTGAGCCCGAAGGCGCGTTCCAGCGGGGCGAGGGCCAGGACCAGCGTCGCGGTGGAGCAGTTGGGGTTGGTGGCGATGAAGCCCGAGCGCCAGCCGCGCTTCCTGCGCTGGACCGGGATCAGGGCGGTGTGGTCCGGGTTGACCTCCGGCACCAGCAGGGGCACGTCGCCGTCCAGGCGGTGGTTGCGGGCGTTGCTCAGCACGCCGTAGCCCGCGGCCGCGAAGGCTTCCTCGATCGGGCCGGCGACGGCGGCGTCGAGGGCGGAGAACGCGAGCACGCCCGGAAGTCCCGGCTCGGCGGGCCGCACCTCGAGGTCGCGCGCGGCCTCGGGCATCGGCGTGTCGAGCTTCCAGGCGCACGCGTCGGCGTAGCGGCGGCCGACCGAGCGGTCGGAGGCCGCGAGGGCGACCAGGTCGAACCAGGGGTGGCCGTCCAGGAGCTGGACGAAGCGCTGGCCCACCGCGCCGGTCGCGCCGAGGACGGCGACGGGAATCTTCACCGCAGGGCCTCCTCGAGGGCGGTCGCGGCCGACGTCTTCTCGTCCCGGTACTTCACGATCACCGGCGTGTACAGCGCCACGCCCAGCGCCCGCGCGTGCTCGCCGGTGGCGGCGCGGCTGCCGGGCACGACCACCGCGCCGGCGGGGATCTCGAGGGGGGTGTCGCCGCTCCTGCGGTAGGTCGCGCCGGTCACGAGGTCCAGCACGGGCGTCGAGCCGGTGAGAATCGTGCCCGCGGCCAGCACCGCGCCGCGCCGCACCAGCGCGCCCTCGTACACGCCGCAGCCGCCGCCGACCAGCACGTCGTCCTCCACGATCACGGGCATGGCGCCGACGGGCTCGAGGACGCCGCCGATCTGGGCCGCGGCCGAGAGGTGGACGCGCCGGCCGATCTGGGCGCACGAGCCCACCAGCGCGTGCGAATCAATCATCGTCCCCTCGTCCACGTACGCGCCGACGTTGACGTACATCGGCGGCATGCACACCACGCCGCGCGCCACGTAGGCGCCGTCCCGGATCGCGGAGCCGCCGGGCACCAGCCGCACGCCGTCCTCCAGCGCCAGCGGCTTCAGGGGAAAGGTGTCCTTGTCGAAGAACCGCTCCGCGCCCCCCAGGGTCCCCGCCGGGGCGAGCCGGCCCATCCGGAAGCCGAGCAGGATGGCGCGCTTGACCCACAGGTTCACGCGCCACCGGCCGCCCTCGGGCTCGGCCGCGCGGACCTCGCCGCGGCCCAGCGCCGAGCGGAACTCGCCGAACAGGGCGTGGTCCGACCCCGTGAAGGGGCCGTCGCCTTTCTCGAGGAGCGCCTCGACGCGCCGCTGGAGCGACACGCGCCGGCTAGTCCAGCAGGCCCAGGCCGTGGAGCACGTCGCGCATCCGCTGGCGCGTCGTCTCCTTGACCGGCACCAGCGGCAGGCGGAACTGCTCCTCCAGCAGCCCCATGGCGGCCATCGCGGCCTTCACCGGCCCCGGGCTCGACTCGATGAAGTTGGCGTCCATCAGGGCGAGCAGCTGGTAATGCAGCGCGCGCGCCTCCTCCCACTTGCCGGCGCGGGCGAGGTCGGCCAGGCGGCTCATGCGGTCCGGCACCTCGTTGGAGACGACCGAGACGATGCCGTCCGCCCCCAGGGCCATGAGCGGCAGCGTCACCGCGTCGTCGCCCGAGAAGACGCGGAAGCCGGCCGGGCGGTCGCGCAGGATCGTCATGATGAGGCCGAAGTTCCCCGAGGCCTCCTTGACCGCGACGATGTTGGGGACCTCGCGGGCCAGCTTCAGGGTGGTGGCGGCCTCGATGGTCGAGCTGGTGCGCCCGGGCACGTTGTACAGCATCACCGGCAGCGGGGCGACCGCTCCGGCCACGGCGCGGAAGTGCGCCAGCATGCCGTCCTGGGTGGGCTTGTTGTAGTACGGCGCCACGATCAGCACGCCGTCCACGCCCAGGGCGGCGGCTTCCTTCGCCTGGTGGATGGCGTGCGCGGTGTCGTTGCTCCCCGCGCCGGCGATCACCCTGGCGCGGCCCCGGGCCACCTCGACGGTGGTCCGGATGACGGCCTTGCCCTCCTCGTCGCTCATGGTCGCGCGCTCGCCGGTGGTGCCGCAGGGCACCAGGATCCGCACCCCGCCTTTGATCTGCCGCTCGACCAGGGCGCGCATCCGCCCGTCGTCCACGGCGCCGTCCTTCGCGAAGGGCGTGACCAGCGCCGTCGCGCAGCCCTCGAGCCACTCCAGTGCCATCGCCATCCCTCACTCCTTCCCGGCGCCGAGGATCTGGTCCAGCACCTCGGCGAACTCGAAGACGCCCGTCTTGCCTCCGATCCACCGCGCGGCCAGCAGGGCCCCCGCCGCGAAGCCTTCGCGCGAGCGCGCCGTGTGGGTGAGCGTGATGGTGTCCGCGGGCCCGTCGAACCCCACGCGGTGCGTCCCCGGAATGTAGCCGGCCCGGGTGCTCGAGACCGGCACCTCGCGATATCCGCCCGCGGCCGCGACGACGTCGCGCAGCTTCAAGGCCGTGCCGGACGGGGCGTCCTTCTTGCGCGCATGGTGCGCCTCCTCCAGGAACGGCCCGTAGCCCGGGTCGCGGCCCAGCTCCTGCGCGGCGACCTTCACGATCCGGTAGAACAGGTTCACGCCGACGGAGAAGTTGGCGCCGTACACCAGCGCGCCCTTGCCGCTCTCCACCGTGCGCCGCACCTCGGCGAGCCGCGGGGCCCAGCCGGTCGTGCCCTCGACCAGCGGCACGCGGGCCTCGACGCACGCCGCCACGTGGTCGGGGACGGCGGCGCCGATGGAAAAGTCCACCGCCACCCCGGCGCCCGCGTCCCGGAGCGCGCGCGCCAGCTCGGACGGCGGGCGGCCCGCGTCCCGGTCGGTGAAGACCGCGACGATCTCGTGCCCGGCCTCCCGCGCCCGCGCCTCCACCAGGCCGCCCATCCCGCCCTGCCCGAACAGCGCCAGCTTCATCGCCTCCCCCCTCCCCCCTTGCCTGCGCGCCGGCTTCCCTCGCCGCGGTCGCCGCCGCTCTTCTCCAGCAGCGCGCGGCCCAGCTCCGTGAATCCCTCGACCGCGGCGCGCAGGTCGGCCTTGGCCACCTTCTCGTGGTCGGTGTGCGCCTCCAGGATGGAGCCGGGGCCGAACACCAGGGCCGCGCCCCAGCGCGACAGGTGCGGCGCGTCGGTGGTGTAGCGCATCACGCCGGTCTCGAAGCCTGGCAGCTCGGTGAGGCGGACCGGCTCGGTGACCGTGTGCACCTCGATCGAGGCGCGGCCCCGCACCACGCGTTCCAGCTCCCGCAGCACCGCGGCCGACGGCACCGCGATGCGGAAATGCAGCTCCGTCTTGGCCGTGGCCGGCACCACGTTGGCGCGCGTGCCGCCGGAGATCGTCCCGATGTTGCAGGTCGTGACGCCGAAGAACGGGTCGGCCGGCCACGCCGTGGCCCGGATGTCCGCCAGCACGTCGAGCAGACCCAGGATGGCGGAGCTGCCGCGCTCCGGGTAGGCGGAGTGGGCCGCGATCCCCGCCGTGGCCAGCGACAGGCGCAGCGAGCCCATGCATCCCTGGGCCAGCCGGTTCTCCGTCGGCTCTCCCACCACCACGTACCGCGCGTCCCGCGCCGCGGCGTGACCGTTGGCCACCTTGGCGCCGAGACTCCCGCCCTCCTCGTCCACCACGTACAGCAGCCCGACGGCGCGGTGGCCCTCCGCCGTGAGTCTCAGGGCCGCCGTGATCTGCGCGGCCACGATGCCCTTGGCGTCGCAGGCGCCGCGGCCGTAAAGGAAGTCGGCGTCCTCCGACGAGGGGAAGAACGGCGGCACCGTGTCCAGGTGCGAGGCGAACACCACCCGCGGCGGC
>JAJYLI010000111.1:0-779 GCA_021787855.1 bacterium
ACCCGGCCTGGTGGACGTGCGCGCCCAGCACCTTCCTGAGCGCCGCGTGCAGCAGGTGGGTCGCGGTGTGGTTGCGCTCGGTGTCGCGCCGCCGCCCCTCGTCCACCACCGCCTCGACCACGGCGCCCGCGCCCGATCCCGCCGGCTCGAACGCCTCGACCCCGGCGCCCTCCAGAGGCCCGAAGACGGCGGTTCGGCCCTCGACCTTCCGCACGTCGTTGACCGGCAGACGCCAGCCGTCGCCGCGGACTTCGCCGGCGTCGCTCACCTGCCCACCGCTCTCGGCGTAGAACGGGTTCTCGTGCAGGATGAGGCCGACGCCGTCGCCGGCGCGCTGGAACGCCAGCACCTCGGTCTCCGCGCGCGTCGTGTCGTAGCCGACAAACTTCTGGCGCGCGCGCTTCTTCACGGGAACCCAGGAATCGCCGCGGCCGGCAGGCTTAACGCCGCTCTTGGTGCCACGCGGGCCTGTCGCACCAGTCGGCTGGGTGCCGGTCTTGGAGCCCCCCGGGCCGGGGGGGCCCTCCCCTGCAAGCGAAAATGGGGACCCGCCTCCCCCGACCCCATGGGCTCCTCGACCGGCCATCGAACCGGCCACGGCAGAGCCAATCGGCGCAGGGCCGCGTCCGCGTGCGCCGCGCCCCGCCTTGCCCGCCGCCTTGCGCGAGCGCTCGCGCTGCCCGTCCAGCAGCTTCTCGAAGCCCGCCACGTCCACGGCGATCCCGCGCTCGGCGGCGACGATCTGCGTCAGGTCAATCGGGAAGCCATAGGTATCGTAG
>JAJYLI010000111.1:789-10240 GCA_021787855.1 bacterium
CCAGGCCGCCCTCGATGGTCGCGAGGAAGCGCTCCTCCTCCGCCCGCGTGACATCGGTCAGGTGGCGCTCGTGCGCCGGCAACTCGGGATAGACGCCGCCCATCACGCGGACGACTTCGCCCACCAGCTCGACCAGGGTGGGATCGCGGCGGCCCAGGAGCCAGGCGTGGCGCACCGCGCGGCGCAGGATCCGCCGCAGCACGTAGCCCCTGCCCTCGTTGGAGGGATACACGCCGTCGGCCAGCAGAAAGGCCACCGCGCGCGCGTGGTCCGCCAGGACGCGGAACGGCGCGCCCGCCGGCCCGCGGTCGTACGGCGCGCCGACCACGGCCACGGCCCGCTCGATCAGCGGCAGGAACAGGTCGGTGTGGAAGTTGGAGCCGACCCCCTGCATGACGGCGGCGATGCGCTCCAACCCGGCGCCGGTGTCCACGGAGGGCGCGGGCAGCGGCGCCAGCTCGCCGGAGGCCTGCCGGTCGTACTGCATGAAGACGAGGTTCCAGATCTCCAGGAACCGGCCCGACTCCGCGGCTGCGACGAACTCGTCCAGCGAATGGACATGGTTCGACGCGCGGCTCGGCTCCGTCAGCGGGCCGGTCTCGGAGCCTCCCGGACCGTGCCCCGAGAGCGCCGCGTCACCCAGGTCCACGTAGATCTCCGAGCACGGGCCGCAGGGGCCGGTCTCGGCCATCTGCCAGAAGTTGTCCTTGTCGCCGAGGCCGTAGATGCGCGCGTCCGGCAGGCCGGAGACCTCGCGCCACAGCCGCCGGGCCTCGTCGTCCTGGTGGTGGACGCTGATGCGGATGCGGTCCGGATGGATGCCGAGCCACCGCTCGCCGGTCACGTACTCCCAGGCGAACGCGATCGCGTCCCGCTTGAAGTAGTCGCCGAAGGAGAAGTTGCCCAGCATCTCGAAGAAGGTGTGGTGCCGGTCGGTGTGGCCCACCTGCTCCAGGTCGTTGTGCTTGCCGCCCGCGCGCACGCACTTCTGGGCGGTGGTGGCGCGGCGGTAGTCGCGGCGCTCCAGCCCCAGGAACACACGCTTGAACTGCACCATCCCGGCATTGGTGAACAGCAGGGTCGGATCGTGCGCGGGGACGAGCGAGGCCGACGCCACCTCCCGGTGGCCCCGCTCGACGAAGAAATCGAGGAAGCGGCGGCGAATGGTCGCGGCGTTCATCAGCCGGAGAAAGTTATCCGGCGAGCGACTCCTTGACCACCTCGTTGACGTCGGCGAGCGAGAATCCGCGCCGCCTCAGGTAGATCCGCAGCCGGCGGCCGCGGGTCCGCCCGTCCAGGCCGCGGAGCGTGGCGAGCTTCTTCCGCGCCGCTTCGCGCAACAGCTCCCGCGGCTCCACGCCGTCCTCGGAAAGCCCCCCGGCCACCGCCGCCCGGGCTTCGGCGACCGGGATGCCGAGCCGCCGCAACTCGCGCTCCAGCCGCTCGGGCCCGAAGCGCAGGCGCCGCGCGCGGGTCCTCACGAAGTGGCGGGCGAACTCGCGGTCGTCCACCAGCCCCGCCGCCACCAGGCCGGCCAGCGCCTCCTCGACCGCCGCCGGGGCGTGACCCTTCCGCACGAGGCGGCGCTGGAGCTCGACCGAGGGCAGCGACCGGTAGCCCAGGATCCTCAGGGCCGCGGCGCGCGAGCGGAACACCTCCGCGCGATGCTCGACCGCCGCCACCTCCCGGTCCGTGAGCGCCGTGCCCGGCTCCAGCCGCAGCACGCGCACATCCCCCGCCGCCACCACCGCGAACGACACGCCGTCCAGATGCACGGCGAAGCCGCCGCTGCCGCGCGGATCGGGAACCAGGCCGGTGACGGTCGGCATCACTCCTCCGCCGGCGACTCCTCTTCCGCCACCGGGGCGCCGGTCCGCATCCCCAGGGCCTCCTTCACCTTGGCCTCGATCTCCGCCAGCATCGCGGGATTGTCCTTGAGGAACAGCTTGGTGTTCTCGCGCCCCTGCCCGATGCGCTGGTCGTTGTACGCGTACCACGCGCCCGACTTGACCAGCACGCCGGATTCCGCGGCGAGATCCACCAGCAGCGCGGCGTGGCTGATGCCCTCGTCGAACATGATGTCGAACTCGGCCTGCCGGAACGGCGGCGCCACCTTGTTCTTCACCACCTTCACGCGGGTGCGGTTGCCGATCACCGTGTCCCGCTCCTTGACCGGCCCGATGCGCCGCATGTCCAGCCGCACCGAGGCGTAGAACTTGAGCGCGCGCCCGCCGCTGGTGGTCTCGGGGTTGCCGAACAGGATCCCCACCTTCTCCCGGAGCTGGTTGATGAAGATGACCGACGTTCTGGAGCGGTTGATCCCCCCGGCCAGCTTGCGCAGCGCCTGGCTCATCAGCCGCGCCTGCAGCCCCACGTGCGCGTCGCCCATCTCGCCCTCGATCTCCGCCTTGGGCACCAGCGCCGCCACCGAGTCCACCACGATCACGTCCACCGCCCCCGACCGCACCAGGATGTCGGTGATCTCCAGCCCCTGCTCGCCCGTGTCCGGCTGCGAGATCAGCAGGTTGTCCACGTCCACGCCCAGCTTGCGCGCGTAGTCCACGTCCAGCGCGTGCTCCGCGTCCACGTAGGCCGCCACGCCCCCCGCCCGCTGCGCGTTGGCCGCGACGTGCAGGGCCAGCGTGGTCTTGCCCGAGGACTCGGGGCCGAAGATCTCGGTCACCCGCCCGCGCGGGATGCCGCCCACGCCGATGGCCGCGTCGAGGTTCACCGCGCCCGTCGGGATCGCGTCCACCTTGACGCGCGCCCGGTCGGACCCCATGCGCATGATCGAGCCCTTGCCGCAGGTCTTCTCGATCTGGGCGATGGCGAGGTTCAGGGCCTTTCTCCGGTCATCCGTCTGCGCTTCGGAAGCCATCAGAACCTCGGAAAGAGAGTGCAGAACAGTCGCGAGACGCCGCGTCGCGAGCGGCCACGAGTTTCTCTTGCCAGCGCCCGAATATAACCCGAAACGCCGTTCCAGGCCAGCATCCGCCTATCGCCACCCGGGCCTGAACGCATCCTGCACCCACTCCACGTGCCCGTCCTCGACCGTGATGACGTCGAAGCGGGCCGCGTCGGCCGGGCGGGCGTGACGCGACAGCCAGACGGAGGCGGCCTTCACCACCTTGGCCTGCTTGCGCGCCGTCACCGCCTCCAAGGCGGCGCCGAACCGATCGTCGGTGCGGGACTTGACCTCAACGAATACCACGAGCGAGCCCCGGCGCGCCACCAGGTCCACGTCCGAGCGGCGATAGCGGAAGCGCTGCTCCAGAACCTGATAGCCCTGCAGGCGCAACGCCTCGGCCGCGACGTACTCGGCCGCGACGCCCGCGCGATGGCGGGGGTCCTTCCAGGTGGCGGGGTCGGACTTGAACACGCGCGCAAGGTAGAGGCCGGCTGCCCACACCCATCATCGAATCTAGGCAAGGCGGTACGCGACAACGCAGACTTCGGCTCGGATCTCCGCGTCTCGCCACTGCTCCGCAAACTCCCATCTACAACCTGTCCAACTCCTCGAGGCCGACCAGGACCTCACGGGGTCTGGACCCGTCGGGCGGCCCCAGCACGCCCGCGTCGTGGAGCTGATCAATGATGCGCGCGGCGCGCCCGTAGCCGATCTTGAGCCGCCGCTGGAGCAGCGAGGTGGAGCCCAGCGAGTTCTGGATGCAGCACTCCGCCGCCTGGCGGAACAGCGGGTCGCGCTCGCCGGCCTCCGCGCCCCCGATCTCGCCGCCCTCCCCCGCCTCCTCCTCCGCGATCCGCTCGCGCACCACCTCCAGGATGTCGGGCTCGGCGCTCTCGCCCAGGCCCGCGCCCGCCTCCGCGGCGGCTTCGGCGGCGGCCTCCTCCCGCTCCTCGCGCCGCGCGTCGAACCAGTGCATCAGCCGCTCGGTCTCCTCGGTGCTCACGTAGGCGCCCTGGAGCCGCATCAGGTCGCTCTTGCCGGGCGGCATGAACAGCATGTCGCCGTTGCCCAGGAGCGCCTCCGCGCCGTTCTGGTCCAGAATGGTGCGGCTGTCCACCTTCGACGCCACGCGGAAGGCGATCCGGCAGGGGAAGTTGGCCTTGATGAGGCCGGTGATGACGTTCACCGACGGGCGCTGGGTGGCCAGGACCAGGTGGATGCCGATGGCGCGCGCCTTCTGCGCCAGCAGGGCCAGCGGCGTCTCGACCTCGCTCTGCACGGTCATCATCAGGTCGGCCAGCTCGTCCACGAACAGGATCACGTACGGCAGCGGGCCCTCGGTCCACGGCTCGTCGTTGGGCTTCTTGAGCTGCTGGCCCTCGGCGAGCTTGCGGTTGAAGTCCACCAGGTTGCGGGCGCCGTTGGCGTGGAGCAGCTCGTAACGGTCCTGCATCTCCCACACCGCCCACTTGAGCACGTGCGCGGCGTCCTTGTTGTCGGTGACGACGCTGTGCCTCAAGTGCGGGAGCGCGTTGTACATCGAGAGCTCGACCATCTTGGGATCAATCATCAGCATCCGCAGCTCGACCGGGGCGTAGCGATACACCAGGCTGGTGATGATGGTGTTGATGCACACCGACTTGCCCGAGCCGGTGGCGCCGGCGATCAGGAGGTGGGGCATCTTGGCCAGGTCGGCGATGATCGCCCGCCCCTCGAGGTCGCGGCCCAGCGCGATGGGGAGCGCCATGCGCTGCCCGGAGCGCGACCACTCGCCGCTCTCCAGCAACTCGCGGAAGCCCACGATGCGGGCCGTGGGGTTGGGGACCTCCACCCCGACCGCGCCCTTCCCGGGGATGGGAGCCACGATGCGGATGGACTGCGCGCGCATGGTGAGCGCGAGGTCGTCGGCCAGCGCGGCGATGCGCCCGACCTTGACCCCCGCCGCCGGCACGACCTCGAACTGCGTGACGACCGGGCCGGTGGTGCGCCCGGCCACCGTGCCCTCCACCTTGAACTGCTTCAGGGTGTCCACCAGGACGCCCTGCAGCCGGTCCAGCTCGGCGGCGAAGTCGGCGGTCTCGCCCGCCGGCGGGGTGAGCAGCTCGATCGGGGGCAGCTCGGCCGACGCCGCGGGTGTGGCGTGGGGCGGGTGGGAAATCGAGGCCCCGCCCTTCCGGCCGCGCTTGGCGGGCACGGGCTCCTCGGCCTCGCCCGCCTCGTCGGCGGGCGCGAACAGATCTTCGATGGGCTCCTCAGCCGGCGGCGCCGGCGCCTCGGAGGAGGACGCCGCGCCCGGAGCTCCGGCCGGCGGCGCCCCGGCGCCCGCCGCCTGCCGCTTCCGCAGCACGCCCAGCGGGTTCCAGCCCACGGTGGCGACGGTGAGGACGCTGATGGCGCCCAGGGCGAGGAGCGCCTCGCCCACCGGTCCGACGATCTTGAGCTCGAAGGCCAGGAAGCCGCCGGCCAGGCCGACCCAGGCCGGGTAGGTGGGCAGGCCGCCGCCCTGGAGGGTGGCGCGCGCGGCGGGCTCCAGGGTCTGGACGCCGACGCCCAGGGCGAAGGGCACGGCGAACGCGAGGCCGGCCAGCAGGATGCTGACCCGGCGGCCGAAGTCGCGTTCCAGGTGGCCGAAGAGGGTGACGGACCAGCACAGCGGGATCAGGGGAACGGCGGCGGCGCCGGCGCCGAGCAGCGCGCGGAGGGCGCGGCCCAGCGCGACGCCGGCCGGGCCGGTCAGCGCGACATCGGGCGCCGTCGCGAGCGCCAGGAAGGCGCCCGCGAACAGGGCCACGATGGCCCAGAGATCATCCTTCGCCCGGGGCTCGATACGCCGTGATCCTCCGGTCGGCGTAGACCGGCAGCACGGGGTGGCTGTCCTGGGTGGCGCAGGCCTCGAGGTCGGCCTGGAGGCCGAGGGCGGCCAGCTCGCGGCCGTGGGAGCTGGCCTTCAAGGCGCGGGCCCAGCGCTCGCCGTAGCGGCGGGCCAGCTCCAGCGAGGCGACGGCGGCGTCGTTGACCTCCACCGCCTTGAGGCCGCCCTCGGGCAGCAGCGCCTTGGCGATCCGGCCGGCCGCGAACGCGTCCTCCAGGGCGAACTCGCCGTCGCCGCCGCCGCACAGCACCAGCACCTGGCCGTGGTCGGCGAGCGCGGCGCGCGCGCGGGCGGCCACGGCGCCGAAGTTCACCGCCGCGCCGGCCAGCACCTCGCGCGCCCCCTGCGCGGCGATCAGCGCCTGGGTGCCGTTGGAGGTGGTCATCACGAGGGTCTTGCCGGCCACCGCCTCCGCGGTGAACTCGCCGGGCGAGTTGCCCATGGCGAAGCCCGGGATCCTGAGCGACTTGCGCTCGCCCGCCAGCACGACGGCGTCGCGCTCGAGGTTCTGGGCGATCCGCAGCGCTTCGTCGGACGAGGCCGCCGGCAGCACGGCCTTGGCCCCGTTGGCGAGCGCCACGGCGATGCAGGTCGTGGCCCGCAGCACGTCCACGACGACGACGGTGCGGCCGGCCACGTCGGCGGGCGCGACCGACTGGGGGGCGAAGACGACGTCAATCCTCACGCCTCGGCCTCTCCGAGCAGGTGGCGCTCCCGCTCCAGGAACCGGGTGTCCACGTCACCCGCCTGGAACGCCGGATGCTGGATGACGCGGCTCAGGAACGGGATGGTCGTGGTGATGCCTTCGATGATGAAGCCGTCCAGGGCCTGGTGCATGCGCGCCAGCGCCTCGGCGCGGCAGTTGCCGTGGACGATGAGCTTCGCGATCAGGGAGTCGTAGTACGGCGGCACCGTGTAGCCCGCGTAGATGTGGGTGTCGAGCCGCACGCCCGGCCCGCCCGGCGGGTGGAACACGGTGATGGTGCCGGGCGAGGGCTGGAAGTTGCGCGAGGCGTCCTCCGCGTTCACCCGGCACTCGATGGCGTGGCCGCGGAGCTGGAAGCCCTGGGCCGGCACGGTGAGCGGCTCGCCGGCGGCGATGCGGATCTGCTCCTTCACCAGGTCCCAGCCCGTGGTCATCTCGGTCACGGGGTGCTCGACCTGGATGCGGGTGTTCATCTCCATGAAGTAGAAGGAGCGGTCGCCGTTGAGCAGGAACTCCATGGTGCCCGCGCCGACGTAGCCGATCCGGGAGGCCAGCTTGACGGCCGCCGCGCCCATGGCGGCGCGCAGCTCCGGGGTCATCGCGGGCGAGGGCGCCTCCTCGATGAGCTTCTGGTGCCGCCGCTGCACCGAGCAGTCGCGCTCGCACAGGTGCACGACGTGCCCGTGCTCGTCGCCGAGGATCTGGATCTCCACGTGGCGCGGCTTCTCCAGGTACTTCTCCAGGTACACCGCGTCGCTGCCGAAGGCGGCGAGGGCCTCGCCGCGGGCGAGCGCGAAGTGGCGCGCGAACTCGTCCTCGTCGTTGGCCACGCGCATGCCCTTGCCGCCCCCGCCGGCGGCGGCCTTGATGATGACGGGGTAGCCGAGCCGCTGCGCGGCGGGGAGGGCCTCCTCGATGTCGGCGACCGGTCCCGGCGTGCCGGGGATGATGGGCACCTCCGCCTCGGCCGCGAGCCGGCGCGCCTCGGCCTTGTCGCCCATGGCGCGGATCTGCGCGGGCGTGGGGCCGATGAAGGCGATGTTGGAGGCGCGCACGATCTCGGCGAACTCCGCGTTCTCGGCCAGGAAGCCGTAGCCGGGGTGGATCGCGTCGGCGCCGGTGATCTCGGCCGCGGCGATGATCTGGGAGATCTTGAGGTAGCTGTCCCGCGCGGGCGCGGGGCCGATGCACACGTCGTCGTCGGCGAAGCGGACGTGCAGCGACTCGCGGTCGGCCTCGCTGTAGACGGCGACGGTGGCGATGCCGAGCTCGCGGCACGCCCGGATGACCCGCAGCGCGATCTCGCCGCGGTTGGCGACGAGGACTTTCTTGAACATCAGCGCTCGAGCGGGTTCCGGCTCAGTCCCGGGATGTCCGGGCCGCCGCCGGCGCGGTTGGCCCCCCCGGCTCCGCCCGCGGGCGGCCGGCCGCGCGCGCCGCCCCCGGCCGGGCCGGCGGCCGGCTTGCCCTCGAAGCCCTCGAAGGTGCGGTCGCTGGTCCCGGCGATGCCCTGGATCTGCAGCCGGAATTCCGTCGGGTTGGAGCAGTAGAACAGCGCCGACTCGAGGGAGATGGCGCCCTGGGTGTACCACTGCATGAGGCTCTGGTCGAACGACTGCATCCCGTACTGGACCGTGCCCTCCTTGATCAGGTCCGGGATGTTGAGCTGGGACTTCACGTCGCGGATGTTGTCGCGCACCGCCGCCGTGTTGATGAGGATCTCGCAGGCCGGCACCCGGCTGACGCCGTCCTTGGCCGGCACCAGGCGCAGGCTCACGACCGCCTGCAGCGCGGTGGAGAGCAGGTGGCGCACCTCCTCGTGCTGGTGGGGCGGGAAGAACGAGATCACGCGGGTGATGGTCTGGGTGGCGTCGGTGGTGTGGAGCGTGGAGAAGACCAGGTGGCCGGTGTCGGCGGCCTTGATCGCGGTGTCCAGCGTCTCCATGTCGCGGATCTCGCCGACCAGGATGACGTCGGGGTTCTGGCGCAGCACGTGGCGGAGCGCGTTGTGGAACGACAGCGTGTCGGCGCCGATCTCGCGCTGGTTGATGATCGAGTTGACGTCGCGGTGCAGGAACTCGATCGGGTCCTCGATGGTGATGATGTTGAGCCGGCGGTTGAGGTTGATGTGGTTGACCATGGCCGCCAGCGCGGTGGACTTGCCGCTGCCCGTCACCCCGGTGACCAGGATGAGGCCGCGCGGCCTCAGGGCCAGCTCCTCGAGGATCTTCGGCAGGTGCAGCTCCTCGATGGTCTTCACCTCGTAGGGGATCACCCGGAAGGCGAAGGCCAGGGTGCCGCGCTGCCAGTAGATGTTGACCCGGAAGCGGCCCACGCCCGGCACGCCGATGGCGAAGTCGGCCTCCTTGGTCTCCATGAAGTCCTTGAGCTGCCGCGGCTGCATCAGGTGCTCGGCCAGGCCCTTGAGGTCCTGGGGCGTGAGCGGCACGGCGTTGGGCATGGGCTGCAGCTCGCCGGCCACCCGCACGGTCGGCGGCCGGCCGACCTTGAGCAGGAGATCGGAGCCGCGCTGCTCCACCATCCAGCGGATCGAGGCGGCGAAGAAGGCCGGCGGGCCCGCGCGCGGGGGCGCGGGGGCGGCCGCGGCGCCCCCCGGGGAGAGGGGGGGGACCGGCTGGGTCACGTTGGGTTCAGACACCTGGCTCCACCCGGAAGAGGACCTGACCGAACTCGACGGGCTGCGCGTCCTCGACGAGGATCTCGCGCACCACGCCCGACACCTCGGACTCCAGCTCGTTCATGATCTTCATCGCCTCGATGATGCACAGGGTCTGCCCGGTGGTCACCCGGCTGCCGATCTTGACGTAGGGCTCGGCCCCCGGCTCGGGGGCGCGGTAGTACGTGCCCACCATGGGCGACTTCACCTCGAGGAAGTGCGTCGCCGGCGGGGCGGGCGGCGCAGCCGGCGCCGCGCCCGGGCCCACGCCCCCCGCGCCCGGCGCCG
>JAJYLI010000112.1 GCA_021787855.1 bacterium
GCCGGCGGCGAAGCCGCGGCCGCGGCCGAGCCCCAAGAAGCAGAGCCACGCGGCCGCGTACGCGGTGGTGGCGCTGCTCGTGGTCGCCGCGGGCCTGGGCGGCGCCTACTACTTCTTCCTGCGGCGGCCGTCGCCGGCGGGCGCGCCGCTGGCGCTGGCGGACACGACGAAAGCCCCGCGCCCCGATACGGCGGCGCGCCCGGCCGATACCGCGGCCCGCACTCCCGCGCGCGAGTCGGCTGCGGCGCCGGCCGGCCCCGGGGTGAGGCCGCAGCGCGCGACGAGTGAGCGCACCGCCGGGGCCGAGCGCACGACGGCCAAGGCGCCGCCGGAGCGCGCCGCGCTCCCCTCCCGCGAGGAGTGCGACCGCAATCCCACGGTGAGCCTGCACAATCCCGGCGAGGCCTGCTACGATCACCGGCCCAATCCGGTCACGCCGCCGCTGGTGGGCGTGCCCGCGGGGTGCGGGACGTCGCCGCTCGCCGCGCTGACCGTGATGGTCCACGTCTCGGCCACCGGCGAGGTCGAGGGCACCCCGATGCCCATGGGCCGCTCCGCGTGCGCGCAGTTCGCCAGCGTGGCGGTCGCGCAGGTCCAGGCGTTCAAGTTCACTCCGGCCCGGAAGAGCGGCGAGGCGGTGAGCGCATGGTATCAGCTGGTCGTCCGCCCCGTCCGCCAGTAGTCCACCCCACCGCCTTCATCGCCCCCGGCGCCGACGTCCTCGGCGACGTCCGGCTCGGCCAGGAGGCGAGCGTGTGGTACCAGTGCGTCCTGCGCGGCGACCTGGAGCCCATCACCATCGGCGCGCGCTCCAACATCCAGGACCTCACCATGGTCCACGTGGACGAGGGCGTGCCGTGCACGATCGGCGCCGGGGTCGGGGTCGGCCATCGCTGCATCCTCCACGGCTGCACGGTGGAGGACGGCTGCCTGATCGGCATGGGCAGCATCCTGCTGAACGGCGTCCGGGTGGGCGCGGGGTCGGTGATCGGCGCCGGCTCGGTCGTGACCGAGGGCACGATCATCCCGCCGGGATCGCTGGTGCTCGGCGTGCCGGCGAAGGTGCGGCGGCCGGTGGACGCCGCGCTCGCCGAGCGCATCCGGCTGACCGTGGAGCACTATGTCCGCCTCGCCCGCCTGCACGCGGCCGGGCATTTTCCCCGGCCGGAAGCGCGGGCGGACGCGCTCAGGTAGATTTGTGATGTGCATTCCGGAAAACCGGCGTGGCGTGTGGGGTCTCGCGGGGTGTTGGCGGAACCAGGGGGCGCTCCTAAATTGCTCCCCCGCATGTCTTTCCTGCGGTAACGGATAACTCACAAGCAGCCGCACGGGCGACCGGGTCGCGGGCACCGGGCTTCTCATCGCGTCGTGGAGTCGAGCATGGCTTCGAGCGCAGCCGATCGCACCAGCGTCTTGCAGTTCAGCCCGAACGCGCTCACCGTGCTCGAGCGCCGCTACCTGGTCAAGAACGCGTCGGGCCAGCCGGCGGAGACGCCGGAGGCGTTGCTGTGGCGCGTGGCCCGGGGCGTGGCGGCCCCGGACGGGCGGTACGGCGCGTCGGAGGGGGCCGTGGAGGCCCTGGCCGAGGCGTTCTTCCGCGTGATGGCCGAGCGGGTGTGGATGCCGAACAGCCCCACCCTGATGAACGCGGGACGGCCCCTGGGGCAGTTGTCGGCGTGCTTCGTGCTCCCGGTGGACGACGCGTTGAGCAACGGGGCCAGCGGCATCTACGACACGCTGCGCGCGATGGCGCTGGTCCACCAGTCCGGCGGCGGGACCGGGTTCGCCTTCTCGCGCCTGCGCCCGAAGAACGATGTGGTGCGGTCCACCATGGGGGTCGCCTCGGGCCCCGTGTCCTTCATGAAGCTGTACGACGCCTCGACCGACGTGGTGAAGCAGGGGGGCACGCGGCGCGGGGCGAACATGGGGATCCTGCGGGTGGATCACCCGGACATCCTCGACTTCATCGGCTGCAAGGACGACACCAGCCAGATCACCAACTTCAACATCTCGGTGGCGGTCACCGACGTGTTCATGGCGGCGGTGGCGGCGGGGACGGACTACGAGCTGCGGCATCCCCGGACGGGGCAGGTGACCGGCCGGCTGGACGCCCGGCAGGTGTTCGCGAAGATCGTGGCCGGGGCGTGGAAGACGGGCGAGCCGGGCGTGTTCTTCATTGACCGCGCCAACGCCTACAACCCGGTGCCGCACCTGGGCGGCTACGAGGCGACCAATCCGTGCGGCGAGCAGCCGCTGCTGCCCTACGACGTGTGCAACCTCGGCTCCGTCAACCTCGGCGCGTTCGTGCGGGACGGCGAGATCCGCTGGGACGAGCTGCGGCAGACGGTGCACCTGTGCACCCACTTCCTCGACAACGTCATTGACGCCAACCGCTACCCGCTGCCGGAGATTGACGACCTGGCCAAGCGCATCCGGCGGGTGGGCCTCGGGGTGATGGGGTGGGCGGACATGCTGGTGCGGCTCGGGGTGCCGTACAACTCCGAGGCGGCCGTGGACCTGGGCCGGCAGGTGATGCGGTTCGTGGACGAGGAGGCCAAGGTCGAGTCGGAGCGGCTGGCCGAGCAGCGCGGGGTGTTCCCGGAGTGGGCGCGCAGCATCTGGGGGCCGGACGCCAGTTGCGCGCGGGACGCGCGCGGCGAGCGGGTGCGTCCGATGCGCAAGCTGCGCAACTGCAACCTCACGACCGTGGCGCCGACCGGCACCATCTCCATCATCGCGGGGTGCTCGAGCGGGATCGAGCCGCTGTTCGCCGTGGCGTTCCTGCGCAACCAGGCCGGCGCCCTGATGCCGGAGGTGAACGAGGACTTCGTGGCCTACGCGAAGGCCGGCGGGTGGTACGACGACGCGCTGATGCAGCGGATCGCGGAGGAAGGGCACATCCACTACCCGGAGATCCCGGAGCGGCTGCAGAAGGTGTTCGTCACGGCGCACGACGTCACGCCGGAGTGGCACATCCGGATGCAGGCGGCGTTCCAGGAGTTCACCGATTCGGCCATCAGCAAGACCTGCAACTTCCCCGAAGCGGCCACCGCGGACGACGTGCGCCAGATCTTCGAGCAGGCGTACACGCTGGGCTGCAAGGGGGTGACGGTCTATCGGGACAACAGCCGGCCGATGCAGGTGCTCTCGACGGGCAAGACGGCCAGGGAGGTCGCCGGCGCCGAGGCCGGCGCGGGCGCCCATGCCGGCGCGCCGGGCGCCTCCCCCGCGCCGACCCCGCCGGCGGAGCGGGAGCTGGCGGAGGCCCGGGGGCAGGTGGCGGAGCTGGAGGCCGAGCTGGAGCGGACCCGCCGCCAGCTCCACGAGGCGGAGGCGGAGAACGCGCAGCGGCGGCTCAAGCGCTCGCGGCCCGACCTGCTGCGGGGCATGACCCGGCGCATCGAGACGCCGCTGGGCACGGCCTACGTGACGATCACCGAGGACGAGAAGGGCCAGCCCTTCGAGGTGTTCATCTCGCTGGGCAAGGCCGGGGCGCCGCTGATGGCCGACGTGGAGGCGATCGGCCGGCTGATCTCGCTGGCGTTGCGTTCGGGGATCCCGATGGCGGAGATCCACCGGCAGCTCCGGGGCATCAGCAGCGACCGGGTCATCGGGCTCGGTCCCAACAAGGTGATGAGCGTGCCCGACGCCATCGGCATCGCCATCGAGAAGTGGATGCAGGAGAAGCACGAGGGCGTGCAGCAGGAGCTGCTCGCGCCGCCCCCTGCCGGGCCGCCGCCGCCCGTGGTGCGGCCGGCGCCCGCGACGCCCGAGGCCGGCGGCGCACAGGGCCCGCAGGCGGCCCGGTCCGCCGGGGAGGCCCGTACGCCGCACCTGCTGGGCGCCTGCCCGGACTGCGGCTCGCAGCTCGAGTTCGCCGAGGGCTGCGTGAAGTGCCACGTGTGCGGCTACAGCGAGTGCGGGTGAGCGGAACGACGCGGGGTGACGCGGGTACATGGCCCGCGGATGCGAACGGGGGAACCTAGCGCCCGGCGGATCCCGCGCGCCGCGCGCGGGCGTCCGCATGACCTCATCGGGGAGGAGGAGACGGTAGTGGTTCCGCAGGTGCTGTGATGGCCGCCGCCGTGGCGGCCCATTCGTTTGTCCTGCTGTTCCCGATCGCGGTCGTAGCCGGATTCGTCGGCGCCATGAGCGGCATGGGCGGCGGGATCATCCTGATCCCGGCCCTCACGCTGCTGGGTATCGGCATCAAGCAGGCCATCGCCATCAGCATTCTCTCGGTCATCGCCACCTCCAGCGGCTCGGCGTCCGCCTACGTTCGCGACCACATCACGAACCTCAAGGTGGGCATGTTCCTGGAGATGTTCACCATCGTGGGCGCGATCGTCGGGGCGCACCTCACGCTGGCCATGACGGCGCGCCCCCTGTACCTGGCCTTCGGCCTGGTCCTGCTCGGCTCCTGGGTGGCGCTGCTGGTGGCGGGGCACGCGAGCTGGCAGGGCGGCACGGTCCAGGACGCCTTCACCCGCTGGCTGGAGCTCGAGGGCGCCTATTACGACCAGGCGCACGGGCGGCTGATCGAGTACAAGGCGCGGCGAGCCTACTTCGGCGCGGTGCTGATGTGGGGCGCGGGCATGATCGCGGGCCTGCTCGGCATCGGCGCGGGCGCCGTGAAGGTGCTCATTCACGACCTGGTGATGGGCCTGCCGCCCAAGGTCTCGACCACCACCAGCAACCTGATCATCGGCGTGACGGCGCTGGCGGGCGCGAGCGTGTATCTCGCCCATGGCCTGATCACCCCGACGCTGGCGGCGCCGGTCGCGCTCGGCGTCGTCCTCGGCGCGTTCGCCGGCACCCGCGTGCTGGTCAGGCTCAGCAATCAGGCGGTGCGGCGGTTCTTCCTCGTCGTGCTCATCGCGCTGGCCGTGGAGATGCTCTACCGCGGGATCGGGGGAGCCGTATGACGACGCCCTCTCCGGCCGCCGGTGGCGCGCGCTCCGTGACCGGCGCCGACGCGCGCATGGACACGCTGGTCGGCACCCTGCTGCTGATCGGGGTGGCCGTCAGCATGGTCCTGATCACGGCGGGTCTGGTGTGGTCGTTCGCGCAGACCGGCCACGCCGTGCTGCACTACCGCATCGTGGGCATGAACTTCTACCGGTTCGCCGTCGCCACGGCCCGGTCGGTGGGCCGGGGGCACGTCTCGCCCGAGCTGCTGGTGAACGCCGGGATCGCGACCCTGATGCTGACGCCGTTCCTGCGCGTCGTCGCCTCCGTGATCTACTTCGCCGGCGTGCTGCGGAACCCCAAGTACACGCTGTTCACGACCTTCGTGCTGGTCGTGCTCACCTGGAGCCTGTTCCTGCGATTCTGACGGGGAGGTGATGGCCGCCTCCCCGTACCGGCTCCGTCAGCCGAGCCTGAGCTCGTTGGTCGCCACGAATCCCAGCTTCTCGTACAGCGGCCGGCCCTCCGGCGTGGCGTGCAGCGTGACGCGCCGCAGCCGGCGCTCGCGGACGTATCCCAGGATGTACTCCATCAGCAGCGTGGCGACGCCGCGGCGCCGCCAGGCGCGCTCCACGTAGACGTTCATCACGTACGCCTCGGGGCCCGCGACGAGGGTGCGCCCGTCGGCGCTCGGCCGCGGCAGCATCGGCCGGAGCTGGACGCCGGCTCCTCCCACCACCAGCCCGGGGCGGGCCACCGGCTCCGCCAGCCAGCCGACGTAGCCGCCGCCGGCCAGCCACTCGTGAATCAGCGCCAGCGACGCGTCCTTGAGCGCGGTCGCGGTGTCGTCCGACGCGATGCGGCCCATGTCGCGGAACATCTCCACCCGGTGCTTGGCCACCGCCGGGGCGTCCTCCACCTGGGCGGGACGGATCCGGAACACGGCGTTTCCAGGCATCGGGGCTCCTCGGGAGATCGGCGCGAGAAGATAACGGGGAGGTGACGAGGTGATAAAGGTATCACTTCATCCCTCCATGACCTCCCCGTAGATTCCGCCCGATGGCCGACCCCCACCTTGGCGACGTCCCCGCGGCGGAGTTCCGCGCCGCCATGCACCGCGTCGCGGACCTCGTGGCCGACTACCTCGAGCACGTGGCGGACTATCCGGTGCTGTCGCGGGCGCGGCCCGGCGACGTGCGCGCGGCGCTGCCCGCGGTGCCGCCCCGGGACCCGGAGCCGCTCGAGGCGATCCTGGCGGACTACCGGCGCCTGATCGAGCCCAACCTCACCCACTGGAATCACCCCGGGTTCATGGCGTACTTCGGCATTACCGGCTCGGGCCCGGGCATCCTCGGCGAGACCCTGGCGGCGGGGCTCAACGTCAACGCGATGCTGTGGCGCACCAGCCCGGCGGCCACCGAGCTGGAGGACCTGGTCACCGACTGGCTGCGGCAGATGCTCGGCCTGCCGGAGGGCTACCGCGGCCACATCAACGACACCGCGTCGGTCTCGACCTTCGTGGCCCTCGGCGCCGCGCGGGACCGGACGCCGGGCCTGGAGGTGCGGGAGCGCGGGCTCGCCGGCCGGCCCGACGTCCCGCCCCTGGTGATCTACGCGAGCGAGCAGGCCCACTCCTCGGTGGACAAGGCCGCCATCGCGCTGGGCCTGGGGATCGCCGGCCTCCGGAAGGTGCCGGTGGACGCCGCCTTCCGGATGGACGCCGGCGCGCTGGAGACGATGCTCGCCGAGGACCGCGCCCGCGGCCGGCTGCCGATCGCCGTCGTCGCCACCGCGGGCACCACGTCCACCACCAGCCTGGACCCGCTCGCCGCGATCGCCGCGATCTGCCGCCGCGAGGCGCTGTGGCTGCACGTGGACGCCGCCTACGCGGGCAGCGCCGCCATCTGTCCGGAATTCCGCCCGCTGTTCGACGGCATCGAGGCGGCGGACTCGGTGGTCGTGAATCCGCACAAGTGGCTGTTCACCCCGGTGGATTGCTCCGTCCTGCTGGTGCGCGAGCCCGCCGCGCTGCGGGCCGCCTTCTCGCTCGTGCCGGAGTACCTCCGGACCGACGAGGAAGGCGTCACCAACCTGATGGACTACGGGATTCAACTCGGCCGGCGGTTCCGGGCCTTGAAGCTGTGGATGGTGATCCGCGCGTTCGGCGTGCGCGGCCTCCGCGACCGCATCCGCCACCACATCGGCCTGGCGCGCGAGCTGGAAGGGTGGATCCGGGCGGAGCCCGGCTTCGAGGTCGTGGCGCCGGTGCCCTTCAGCGTGGTGTGCTTCCGCCTGGCGCGCGGCGCCACGGGCGAAGCGCAGGACGCCGCGAACGACCGGCTGCTGGCGGCGGTGAACGCGGCGGGGCCGGTGTTCCTCTCGGCGACCACGCTGCGGGGCCGGCGGGTGCTGCGGGTCGCCATCGGCAACCTGCGCACCCGGCGGGAGCACGTCGCGACGGCGTGGGCGTTGATCCGCGAGGCGGCCGCCAGGGTCTAGCCCTCGCTCTTGAGGCCCCGCCAGATCACCGGCCGGATGTCCCGCGAGCGCTCCCGCGCCCAGTCCTGCGCGGCGGCGAGGTTCTTCAGGTAGTGCTCCTTGAGGTGCGGCGGCAGGTGCGCGCGCATGAACCCGGCGGTCATGACGTCGCGGCCGGGCCCGCGCCCCACCTCGTCGGCCTCGCCCAGGAAGACGGTGGAGGCCCCCGTATCCATCACGTTGAGGACGCGGCATTCGAACCACGCGTAGCAGTCGTCGAGGATCGGGCATCCCAGCGCGCCGAGCCGGTGGGGCACGGCGGCCAGCTTGTCGCCATCCCGGCCGCTGGCGAAGCCCAGCCGCTCGATCACGTCGAACTGCCCGCGGTGCAGCACGTGCACGGCGAACCGGCCGGTGTCGAAGATCATGTCGTGCGTGTAGTTGACCTTGTGGACGACGACGATCAGGCGCGGGACGTCGGGCACGATCGAGGCCCGGAGCCCGGCGTCGGAGATCAGCCCGTTCCGCTTGCCGTCGCGGGTGGCGGTGATGGCGACCACGGGGCTCGTGAGGCTGCGCAGCAGCTCGTAGCTCTGGTGGGGATCCATGGCCCGTAGTCTGGGCGGGACCCGCCCGCGGCGCAACGCCGCCGGGGAGCCTTTCGTACCCGGGGATGGCTCCGCGCCGCCCGGCGCGCCATCTTGGTGCCCCGGCAACCACAACCCGGATCTCCCCATGCGCAGCGCGCTCGCCCTGCTCACCGTCGCCCTGCTCGCGCCGCCCGGCGTTCAGGCCCAGACGCCGGCGCCCGACCCGGTGGCGCTCACGGACACGACCTTCCTGGCCGCCTTCCCGTGGCGCCCGATCGGTCCCGCCAACATGGGCGGGCGGGTGAGCGCCGTCATCGGCAACCCCCGGAACCCGAAGGAGCTGCTGGCCGGCTTCGCCACCGGGGGGATGTGGCGCACCGTGAACAACGGCGTGACCTGGACCCCCGTGTTCGACCACCACCGGACCTCGAGCGTGAGCGCGCTGGCCATGGCGCCCGGCGACACGAGCGTCGTGTGGGCCGGCACGGGGGAAGCCGACTCGCGCAACTCCATCTCGCCGGGCGCCGGGGTCTTCAAGTCCACCGACGCGGGCCGGACCTGGACCTACATGGGGCTCGAGCACACCCGCCAGATCGGGCGCATCGCCATTGACCCGGCGGACCCGAACGTGGTGTACGTCGCCGCGCTGGGCCACGCGTGGGGCCCCAACCCGGAGCGCGGGCTGTACAAGACCACCGACGGCGGCCGCACCTGGAAGCTCGTCAAGTTCGTCAGCGACCGGGCGGGGTTCGTGGACGTGGCCATTGATCCCTCGGCCCACGACGTGGTGTGGGCGTCGTCGTGGGAGCGGGCGCGGACGCCGTGGTCGCTCACCAGCGGCGGGCCGGGCTCGGCGCTGTGGAAGAGCGACGACGCGGGCGCCCACTGGCGACGGATCCGCGGCCACGGGTTCCCGACCACCATGCTGGGCCGGATTGATATCGCCATCCCGGCCGGCGACCCCCGGATGGTGTACGCGATGGTCGAGGCCGACAGCGAGCCCAACCCGCCCTCGCTGCGGCGCGGGTTCGTGCCGGACACCGCCAGGCGCCAGCGCCTCCAGTCGGGCCTGTACCGCACCAGCGACGGTGGGGCGACCTGGGTGAAGACGAACAGCGACGACGACCGGCCGTTCTATTTCTCCCAGGTGCGGGTGGACCCCCGGGATTCGGACCGCGTGTACTGGATGGCCACCGAGCTCAAGTTCTCCAACGCCGGCGGCGGCATGCCGCGGATCGTGGGCCAGGGCGTTCACGTGGACTACCACGCCTTCTGGGTGGACCCCACCGACCCGGACCACTACGTGGTCGGCGAGGACGGCGGGCTGGCCATCACCTGGGACCGGGGCCGGACGTACGACGCCATCATGCGGTTCCCGGTGGGGCAGTTCTACGCCATCGCGCTCGACATGCAGGAGCCGTTCTGGATCTGCGGAGGGTTGCAGGACAACGGCGAGTGGTGCGGGCCGAGCCGGACCAACCGCGACGACGGCATCATGAACCAGGACTGGGTCAACGTGGATGGGGGCGACGGCTTCTACGCGGCCATGGATCCGACCGACCCCAACATCGTCTACGCCGAGTCGCAGAGCGGGTACCTCTCGCGCCTCGACCTCCGGACCTGGCGGCGGGCGGGAATCCGCCCCGGCGCGAGGCCGCTGGACCGGGTGCTGCAGGACTCGATCATCCTGGCCCGCGGCGATACGGCCAGGCCGATCACGCCGGAGGAGCAGCGGGCCGTGGACGCCTACCGGGCGCGGATCACGGCGGACTCGCTCCACCCGGCGCGGTTCAACTGGTCCACGCCGTTCATCCTCTCGCCGCACAACTCCGCGACCCTGTATCTCGGAGGCGACCGGCTCTACCAGTCGGTGGATCGCGGGGACCACTGGACGCCGATCAGCGGCGACCTCGCGTCGCCGGACGATTCGGCCCGGATCGCGGTCAGCCTGCATACCACCGGCGGGATCACCAGGGATGTGACGGGCGCGGAGACGTACGGCACCGCCACGACGCTCGCGGAGTCGCCGGTGCGGCCGGGGATCCTGTGGGTCGGCACCGACGACGGGAACGTGTGGCTCACCACCGACGGCGGCG